>NZ_DATGNO010000052.1:0-3393 GCF_035306705.1 Xanthomarina sp. | reverse complement strand
CATATAGCGTATGATAACCCCGAGATGAAAACTCGATTTTTTAAATCATTGCTTTTAAGGCATAAAATTTCCTTCATTCCACATGGGGTTGATACCAATGTATTTAAACCATTGGAACCAATTGATCGTACTACCTTTAATGTTGTCTGTGTCGGAAATATTGGAGATAATAAGAATCAGCTATTTATAATAAAAGCACTGAAAAATTTACCTCAAAACATAGTATTGCATTTATATGGTAAGGAAGATAAAGAATACAGAAAAAATCTAGACGATTTTATAGAATTGAACAATATGAAGGAGCGAGTACTTTTCCATGGATTTTTAGAAAATGTGACAATACCTCAAGTTTATAGAGAGATGGATTTGTTTGTGTTGGCTTCCTATCAAGAAGGGTTACCTGTGTCTATATTAGAAGCATTAGCTTGTGGATTGCCAGTGTTATCTTCAGACTCTGGAGGTGGTGCAAAATACATTCTATCAAGAGGTGGTGGGTATATATTTGATTTAGATAATCCTAATAGCTTGGCAGATAACCTTAAGAGGATGGCTACCAATAAAGAAGAAATCAAAAGACTTTCTATAGACGGAATAAAAAATATAAAAGCAAATTTTTCAGTACAGAATGAAATATCATCTTATGAAAAAGTATATTTAAAAAATGCAAAGTAATAGTGAGTAGGTTCAATAAACATATTATTATAGTTGATTCCGCTAGAAGTGGTACTAGTTGGTTAAGTGAGGTAATAGCTCGGCAGCATAGGTATAGAATGTTGTTTGAGCCTGAGCACGAATTTAACACAAAGAAAGGAACGCTTTTATGCGATAAATGGCTGGAAAGCAAAGACGATCCTATAGAAGCACACCGATATCTAACTAAGGTATTTCAAAACCGTGTGGATTGTGATTGGATTGCGCAAAACAGCAATAGAAAGTTTAAACGACATTTATGGCCATTTATACCTAAAAGATTTATAATCAAATTTGTAAGAGCTAATCTTTCAGCTAAGTATATGAATGAAACTTTTAAAATACCTGTCATTCATATAATAAGAAACCCTTATGATGTTCTTTCTTCTCAACAGCGTGTTAAGTTTCCATGGTTATATAATCTCGACCACTTTAAAAGTCAAAATGACTTAGTTGCTATGGTGAAAGAGCAGTTCAACTTTGATCTCTTAAAAGATACTGAAGATATGACGCCATTGGAAGTACTTATAGTGCGCTGGTGTTTGGAGAATGTTTTGCCATTGCAAGTATTGGAGCCATATCAATACAAGCACCGTGTATTAAAACATGAGGACTTGCGAAGTGATATTCAAGTTTTTTTAAATCTGTGTAAAGAGTTTAATCTTGAACCCTTGTCAAATATTGAAAAGGAGTATGCACGTCCTTCTTCTAAAACACATCCTAAGAGTAAAATTATTAATAAAAATGCAGAGATGAGAAAGTTTGATTTTAAGGAGCTGTTTTCAATAAATAGACTGCTAGATATATTTGATTGTAAGCTGTATCCAAGAAAACACAGTTAATTATGCGTATAGGTATTATACTCTCTCAACCCCCAGGCTACTCCGAAACCTTTTTTCGTTCCAAGATTAAAGGACTTCAGGAGAATGGAGTAGAAGTATGCTTGTTTTGTCAGAATAATAACAATGAATTTACACTTTGTCCCGTTATAGTTAGCCCAAGGGTAAGTAAGAATCCATTCCTACAACTATGGTTCTTTATGAAAGAGTTTGTATTACTGTTGCCATACGTATCCACGGTAATACGATATGTGAAATTGGAGCGCTCTGAGGGTACAGCATGGTTGCAAATTTTTAAAAAGGTGTATCTCAATGCTCAATTGCTTAAAGCAAAATTAGATTGGTTGCACTTTGGGTTTGCTACAATGGCCTTAGGTAGCGAAACAGTGGCTAAAGCAATTGGAGCGAAAATGGCGGTAAGCTTTAGAGGGTTTGATATGACCGTCTATCCAGTTAAAAATCCAGGGTGTTACCAAATGCTATGGAGACATATAGATAAAGCTCACACCATTTCGGATAATCTTTTAAAATTAGCAGTAAAACATGGAATGCCTGAAAACACTCCCTTTGAAAAAATAACACCTGCTATTAATATCGATTTGTTTCAATCGGAAACAACTGAATTGTCTTCAAAAGAGAGGCCAGTTTTAATAACTACCGCCCGCCTACATTGGATTAAAGGATATGTGTCAACCCTAGAAGCTTTAGCGCTTCTCAAAGAACAGGGGATTGACTTTGTATATAAGATTATAGGCGAAGGAAAAGAATATGAACGCATAGCTTTTGCAGCCTATCAGCTTGGGCTTACCGAACGAGTTCAGTTTTTAGGGAAATTGCCGCATGCTGAGGTGAAGCAGGAATTGGAAGAAGCAAGTATTTATATTCAATATAGTATTCAAGAAGGGTTTTGCAATGCTGTATTAGAAGCACAGGCCATGGGAAAATTATGTATTGTTAGTAATGCAGAGGGGTTGACGGAAAATGTATTGCATGGTAAAACGGGGTGGGTAGTGCCTAAATATTCGCCTTATCTTTTGGCAGAACAAATTAAGAAAGTACTTTTGATGGATGTAGAGGAGAAGGCGGTGATTTCCAAAAATGCGGTGGAACGGGTGAGGCGGAAATTTAATGTGGAGAAGCAGACGAAAGAATTTGTTGGCTTTTATGGGTGAAGAGTTCTCGCAGAGACCGCAGAGGAATAGCGCAGAGTACGCAGAGGATATAAGCTTTTTGCGAACAAAACTGCGCTCTCTGCGTAAAACTCCGCGTCCTCCGCGTGAACCAAGAAGCCGATTTTTTAAACGTACACCTTAATAAATGAAACTACACTACCCAAAATCCCATTACAACAAATCCCACCGTGGCCTGGTATTCCCGCTTTTAAAACCATTTATAAAAGGAGATAGCTTCACCGATGCCCAGAGAATCGAGCTATATGGCCTATCGGAAAAGGATTTTGAGTTTACGGATGAATTGGAGGACGCAGATTTGGTTATTCTGACAATGGCGTGGAACTATTACGTAAAAACCAAACAAACAAATCTTGCAATTGCCTTCGTTAAAGAATGTGGCGTATTGGGAAAAAAAGTACTCACTTGGAATGCCGGAGATCACGGGGTTCGAATTCCGAGCTTATCGAATTTAATCGTGGTTCGTGAAAGTGGGTATCGCTCGAAATTCTCAGAAAATGAACATACGCTGCCTTCCTTTATAAATGATCCCTTAAAGAAATATTACAATACAGATAAACCCTATATCATACCTTATTCTCCAAAGCCTCTTATCGGCTTTTGTGGGCAGGCACAATTGTCAAGAACGCGAGCAGTCAAGGAGCTTTTCAATATTCTTAGAAGAAATTTAAAAT
>NZ_DATGNO010000051.1:0-36742 GCF_035306705.1 Xanthomarina sp. | reverse complement strand
TGGTTGGATACCTTTTATATGTTTTTCAATTTCTTTTTATTGAACCTCATTGTTTTTATTGCTTTATCCAATACAGTTGCCGAATTTTTTAATGATATTCTTGAACTTGCAGGGTTGTCGCTTTACAACTTTCAATTGTTTGAAATCAATGCCCTTCCAAAACCCCTAGGTTTGTTTATCTTTTTTATCGTAGCCGATTTTGTTCAATGGAATACTCACAGGTTGTTACATCGCGTGCCTTTACTTTGGAATTTCCACAAAGTGCATCACTCTGTTAAAGAAATGGGTTTTGCTGCTCACTTGCGCTACCATTGGATGGAACCTGTGGTTTACAAATCTATTTTATACATTCCCTTAGCCATTATTGGAGGATTTGAAGCACAGGACGTGGCATTTGTTCACTTTTTCAACATCACGATTGGACATTTAAACCACGCCAATTTAGGCTGGGATTACGGCAAGCTAAAATACATTTTCAACAATCCTAAAATGCACATTTGGCATCATGCCAAAGAGCTTCCAAAACATGCTAGGTACGGTGTGAATTACGGATTAACCTTGAGCATTTGGGATTATTTGTTTAAAACCAATTACATTCCTGAAAGCGGTAGGGATATTGAAATCGGCTTTTCTGGAGACGAAGCATTTCCTAAAGATTTTATCAGTCAGGAAATCTATCCCCTTAAATTTAAAGAGAAACATGAAGAGTAAAAAACACTGGTTCCTGCTATTATTTTTGTTTTCGGCTTTCATTTTTAATACCAAAGCACAATCCGTTAATTATAGTCCTTGGAACAACTTTCTTGAAAAGCATGTTAATGATTTTGGCGAAGTAAACTACCAAACCATCAAAGCAAACCAAAAGGAATTACAAGCTAGTTTAGAAATCTTTTCTAAAATCCACCCAGATGATTCTTGGTCTAAAGATGAAACACTTGCCTATTGGATCAATGCATACAATGCGTTTGCTATAAAACTGATTGTTGATAATTACCCCATTAAAAGCATAAAAGACCTTAAAAACCCTTGGGATCAAAAATTTATTCCCATAGGAAAACAGCCGATGTCTTTAAATGAAATAGAACACGACATTCTTAGAAAAATGAACGAACCTAGAATTCATTTCGCCATAGTTTGCGCTTCAAAATCCTGCCCAAAACTATTGAATGAAGCCTATCTTCCTTCAAAATTAGACCTACAATTAACAGTTGCTACAGAAGAATTTCTTTCAGATGAATCCAGGAACAACATCACTCAAGACCAAATAAAAATATCCAAAATATTTAAATGGTTCACAACCGATTTCACACAAAACGGAAGTCTCATCGATTTTTTAAATCAATATACTGCTGTTGAAATCTCGCCAAAAGCAAAAAGGAGCTACACCAATTATAGTTGGGATTTAAATGAATAAATTTAGATTTAAGACCTGTAAGTCGGGAATTTCCGGAATCAAAAAACCCTACAGGCTTTTTTAAAATATAATGACCCAGAGAATATCCATAATAATCCCCATACTAAACGAAGCAGAAAATATTACAAACCTGCTTCAACATCTTACTGGACATTCCAAACCTGAAAACATTGCAGAAATTATAGTGGTAGATGGTGGTAGCATAGATGGTTCGCAGGATATTGTTGGGCTTTTTATTAACTCGGGAATATCTAAACCCAACATCCAACTCTTATCTTCCCTAAAAGGCCGAGCCAAACAAATGAATTTGGGAGCAGCAGCTGCATCAGGAAGCGTTCTATATTTTCTTCACGCCGATTCCTTTCCTCCTAAAAACTTCGACCAATTGATTATAGACGAAATTCAAAAAGAACAATTAGCCGGGTGTTTTAAAATGAGGTTTAACAGCAACCATTGGTGGTTGCAACTAGCAAGTTGGCTCACTCAATTTTCATGGAGAGCTTGTAGAGGTGGCGATCAAAGTCAGTTTATTTATAAAAAACTTTTTAACGAAATAGGTGGATTTAACGAAGAATTCATTATTTATGAAGACAACGACCTGATAAATAAACTCTATGCTAGAAAACAATTTGTAGTTATTCAAGCATGGTTAACAACCTCAGCAAGACGCTATCAAACACATGGCATATGGAAACTTCAATATCATTTTTGGACGATTTATGTAAAAAAATGGTTTGGAGCCTCGGCAACAGAACTTCATAATTATTACCTGAAACACATTGCTTAAAACTTGTTAATAAGCCGTAACTTTCTAATTCAAAATAAATTGATATATTAATTTGGTTTCTTACTTTTGAAGCAATCATACATAAACGGATTTCCAAAACACACAACCACAAATGAAAATTAAAAAAGTATTAGTTGCAAACAGAGGAGAAATTGCTATCAGGATTTTTAGAGCCTGTACAGAAATTAATGTCAAAACCGTTGGTGTGTACACCTATGAGGACAGATATTCCCTACATAGATATAAAGCAGACGAATCTTATCAAATAGGTGAAGACAACGATCCGTTAAAACCCTATTTAAATATCAATGAAATAGTAAAAGTAGCTCTTGAATGTGGTGCTGATGCAATTCATCCTGGTTATGGGTTTTTATCTGAAAACGCAAACTTCGCAAAAAAGTGTGAAGAGAACGGCATTATTTTTATTGGCCCAAAAGTTTCAGTTTTAAAAGCTTTAGGAGATAAAATTACCGCTAAAGAAGTAGCCGTTGCTAACAACATTCCAATTATACGTAGTAACGAAAAACCATTAGTAGACATTGAAACTGCTTTAAGTGAAGCCGAAATTATTGGCTATCCAGTCATGTTAAAAGCTGCTTCTGGTGGTGGTGGACGTGGAATGCGAGTTATTAGAGAAGCCGAAGAACTAAAAGGTGCTTTTAACGAAAGTAAGCGTGAAGCCTTAAACGCCTTTGGAGACGACACGGTTTTTCTGGAAAAATTTGTTGAAAACCCAAAACATATAGAAATTCAAATTGTTGCCGATAATTACGGAAATACGGTACATTTATTTGAACGGGATTGTTCGGTACAACGTCGTTACCAAAAAGTTATTGAATTCGCACCTTCTTTCGATTTAAAACAAGAAATCAAAGATGACCTATATAAATATGCTATTAAAATTTGTAAAGCCGTAGATTACAACAACATCGGAACCGTAGAGTTTTTAGTGGACGACGATGATTCTATTTATTTTATTGAAGTAAACCCAAGAATTCAGGTAGAACATACCGTAACAGAAGTGGTTACCAATATCGATTTGGTAAAAACCCAATTGTTTATTGCTGGAGGCTACAAATTGGCCGACCAACAAATAAAAATTCCAAATCAAGAGGCCATAAAAATAACAGGATACGCCTTACAATGCCGAATTACAACAGAAGACCCACAAAACGATTTTAAACCAGATTATGGTGAAATTACCACCTATAGAAGTGCCGCTGGTTTTGGAATTCGTTTAGATGCTGGATCTGTTTATCAAGGTGCCGTTGTGTCTCCTTTTTTCGATTCTATGCTGGTAAAAGTTACGGCAAACAGTAGAACTCTAGATGGAGCTTGTAGAAAAATACGCCGTGCCTTAGCAGAGTTTAGAATTAGAGGAGTTAAAACAAACATGTCGTTTCTTGATAATATCTTAAAACATGAAACCTTTAGAAAAGGGGAAATAACAGTTAACTTTATCAAACAAACTCCTGATTTATTTATTTTTAAGGCGCCTAGAAACAGAGCAACAAAACTAGTCACTTATTTGGGAGATGTAATTGTTAATGGCAATCCAGATGTTAAAAAAATAGATCCTACAAAAACCTTTGTTAAACCTATAGTCCCTAAATTTGAGGCCAATGGAGCTTATCCAAAAGGGACTAAAGATTTACTTACCGAATTAGGTCCAGATAAATTTTCGGAATGGTTAAAAGCTGAAAAGAAAATACACTTTACAGATACCACCATGCGCGATGCGCATCAAAGTTTGTTAGCTACCAGAATGCGTACGTTCGATATGCTGAAAGTGGCCGAAGGTTTTGCAAAAAACAATCCAGGTGTTTTTAGTATGGAAGTTTGGGGAGGTGCCACCTTTGACGTTTGCCTGCGTTTTTTACAGGAAAACCCATGGGAACGCTTGCAACTATTACGTAAAGCCATGCCAAATCTATTACTACAAATGTTGCTTAGAGGATCGAATGGCGTTGGATATACGGCTTATCCAGATAATTTAATTGAAAAATTTGTAGAACAATCTTGGGAAAATGGCGTAGACATCTTTAGAATTTTTGATTCCTTAAACTGGATGAAATCCATTGCGCCTTGCATTGAATATGTACGAAACAGAACCGATGGTTTGGCTGAAGGATCGATCTGCTATACTGGAGATATTTTAAATCCTAAAAACACGAAGTACAACCTTAAATATTACACAACGTTAGCAAAAGACATCGAAAATGCAGGTGCGCATATTCTGGCTATTAAAGACATGGCCGGCTTACTAAAACCTTATGCCGCTTTCGAATTGATTTCTGCATTAAAACAAGAAATCAACATTCCTATTCATTTACATACTCACGATACCTCATCCATCCAATCGGCTACTTATATAAAAGCTATTGAAGCAGGTGTAGATGTTGTAGATGTTGCTTTGGGTGGCTTATCGGGATTAACATCACAACCTAATTTTAATTCGGTGGTAGAAATGATGAAATTCCAAGAACGCGAAAACCCATTAGATATCGATTCCCTAAACAACTATTCTAATTATTGGGAAACGGTTAGAGATCATTATTATCCGTTCGAATCTGGATTAAAAGCAGGTTCTGGCGAAGTTTTTAAACATGAAATCCCGGGTGGACAGTACTCCAATCTAAAGCCTCAAGCGCAAGCTTTAGGGTTGGAAGATAGGTTTCATGAAATTACTGCTATGTATGCGGATGTGAACATGCTTTTTGGCGATATTATAAAAGTAACACCAAGCTCGAAAGTGGTTGGCGATATGGCCCAGTATTTAGTGAGCAATAATTTAACGGTTCAAGATGTTTTGGAACGAGGTGATACCATATCATTCCCACAGTCGGTTGTAAGTTTCTTTAAAGGCGATTTAGGCCAACCGGTTGGAGGCTTTCCTAAAGACCTTCAAAAACTGATTTTAAAAGGCGAAGAACCTTATACCGAAAGACCAAATGCCCATATGGCTCCTTTAGATATCGATGCTGAATACAAGGAATTTAGAAATAAATTTGAACAGGATTTAAGCAGACCTATCAATATCACCGATTTCCTATCTTATAAACTCTACCCAAAAGTATTTACAGATTCTTACAACAAGCATCTTAAATATGATAATTTAATGAATTTGCCAACCAAAAATTTCTTCTATGGAATGGAAATAGGCGAAGAGATTATTGTTGAATTGGACAAAGGAAAAACACTTCTTATTAATTTGGAATCTGTTGGAGAAGCTAATGTTGATGGCATGGTAACGGTTTATTTTAAAGTGAATGGTCAAGGTAGATCGGTTCAAATAAAAGATGAATCCATTAAAATTGACAAAGTGGAGCATGCTAAAGCCGATAAGTCAAATCCTAAAGAAATTGGCGCACCCTTACAAGGGATGCTTTCCAATATTTTGGTGAAAGAAGGAGAACAAGTAACTAAAAACCAACCCTTATTCATTATTGAAGCCATGAAAATGGAAACTACCATTACAGCAAATGAAACTGCCACAGTTGAAAAACTAGTGCTTAAAGCAGGTGTTATGGTGCATTCGGAGGATTTAGTGGTTATTTTAGATTAGCCTGATAAAAAAACAACCAAGGATCTTTTATTGAAGCGCATATTGTGCTTTAATAAAAGATTCCACTGGTTTATTTTGAGGTGTAAATTGCGAATTATTTACGCCACCAGCATGTTTGTGCTCATGAAACCATTTCCATACAAAACCCCCTGCAAACCATTCTTCGTTCCAAACTTCTTCGAAAAGTGATTGCATGGCATTATTTTGAGCTTCTATATTAACTTCGGTCATATCTTGATCGGATCTCCAAGGCTCTTTTGCTGCATAGTCTACACTTCTATAACCAAATTCAGTAAACACGATTGGTCTACCATGTTTTTCTGATGTGTCTTTTAATAGCTTTTTATGCTGTTGCCAACTAGCTTTGCATTCAGCCAAGCTTGGTGTTTTGGAAGCACTCAATGGGAAATACGCGTCTACCCCAATAAAATCTAGATCATCCCAAAACGGGATGCTGTTAAACTCATTCCAATTGGCAGCATAGGTTAATTGACCTTTGTAAATTTCTTTTATCTCATTAATTAAGCCTTTCCAATATTCTGGTCTAACTATTACAAACCGCTCCAACTCTGTGCCAATACAAAAAATTTCAACTTGAGTTTCTTGAGCAACTTGTGCAAATTCTAAAATAAACTTAGAATAAGAAGCTTCCAATAGACTCCAGTTTTCTTCAGATTCCATTTCAATAAAACCAGTAAACTCCCCTTTCCAAACCCAAACTTGAGGCTTCATCATTATTTTCACACCTTCAGATTTTAAGGCTTCATTATATTGTCTGGTGCCTGCTTTAGTTTCACCAAACCACTGGCTATCCATATTAAAAACAATTTCCGGATGTTGTAAATCCTTAATAAATCCAAACGGCATGATAGATGCATAATTAGCATTTAAATTAATAATTGGCTTAATATGCTCTAATGCTATAGAGTCTCTAGAGGCCACAAAGCTTACGCCTTTAATTTTTTCCTTTTTATGTGACATCATGGAGCACGAACACATAAAAAATAGCAGACAAAACTTGAAAATGAACCGCATAAGTGTTAATTTATCTCTAAATTTAAGCAAATTGTGATGTTTTCTATTAAGGTTTCATAGAACTTCCGACAAATTATTTACCTAAAACACAAACATGGAACATATTGTTATTATTGGCAACGGAATTTCAGGAGTTACTGCTGCCAGACATATTAGAAAACTTTCCGATAAAAGAATAACAATTATTTCTGCTGAAACGGAACATTTTTTTTCACGCACAGCACTAATGTATGTGTATATGGGACATATGAAATATGAACACATAAAGCCTTATGAAGATTGGTTCTGGAAAAAAAACAGAATTGAACTGAAGCAAGAATTTGTTGAAACCATTGACACAAAATCTAAAACACTTCACTTTAAAGAAGGTGTTTTTATAACATACGACAAACTTATTATCGCTACAGGTAGCAAACCCAATAAATTTGGATGGAAAGGCCAAGACTTAAAAGGTGTTCAAGGCTTGTATAGCAAACAAGATTTAGATAGTCTAGAAACACATGCTCCCAATAACAAAACTTGCAAACATGCGGTAATAGTTGGTGGCGGACTTATAGGAATTGAATTGGCCGAGATGTTAAATTCACGAAACATACCCGTAACTTTTTTAGTTCGTGAATCTAGTTTCTGGAACGGCGTGCTACCTCCAGGTGAAAGTGAAATGATCAATAGGCATATTAAAAATCATCATATTGACCTGCGATTATCTTCAAACTTAAAAGAAATTATTTCAGATGAAAACGGAAAAGTAAAATCCGTAGTAATTAAAGAAACAGGAGAAGAGATTCCTTGTGATTTCGTAGGGCTTTCAGCAGGCGTTTCCCCTAGTATAGATTTCATTAAACATTCAGACATAGAAACAAGTCAAGGGGTTCTGGTCAATCGCTATTTAGAAACTAACATTCCAGACGTTTATGCTATTGGAGATTGTGCAGAACAACGTGAGGCTATTGGAAACCGAAAATCCATTGAAGCGGTTTGGTATACCGGACGTATGATGGGGGAAACGCTAGCACAAACCATTTGTGGTAATAAAATAGAATACAAACCAGGCCATTGGTTTAATTCTGCCAAATTTTTAGATATCGAATATCAAACCTATGGCTGGGTGTTTCCTGAACCTAAAGAAAATCATGCGCATTTTCATTGGAAACATCAGGACGACACTAAGTGTATAACTATTGAATATAACAAGCTTACAAACGAATTTATAGGGATTAACACCTTTGGCATTAGAATGCGACACGAAGTTTGTGATATATGGCTTACAGAAAAACGTGCTATCGATTACGTGATTAATCATTTAAAGGAAGCCAATTTCGACCCTGAGTTTTATAGACGTTTTGAAAAAAACATTCAAGCAACTTACAATAACCAACTCCAAAACATATAGTTATGAGCCTTAAATTAAATCAAAGTTTATCTTTAGCAAAACCAGATGCACAAGATTTATCTACACAGCAAAAAACAGCAGTTGGAATGGGAGTAATCGGACTATTTATTTTAGTCTTAGCCATCTTTAATACCAGTTTTCCAAATAAAGGACTGTTCCTAACTTTAGCCTTAGGTCTAATTTCTATTGGAACTATTGTATTTTCAAATGATGCATATAATAAAAAATTAGAAGGCATAAAAAATGATGGCGTTTGGTTTAAATCTTTAACATCAAGGGGTATTTTAGGCTGGATTACCGGAATATTTTTAACCTCCTTTTACATTGTATTATATTTTTACCCTCAATTTCTTGGCTTGTCAGCAGATGGGGCAGCAAACACAGGTTTAATTTCCTTATTCGATCCATTAAGTCAATTATTAAGTGGCAGGCCTGCTAGCCAGTGGTTTGTTTACGGAACACTTTATACCTTAGCCATATTAGCCTTTGGCTACAAATTTCTATTGAAATATCGTCACAATCGTTACGAACAAATAAGAACTGGATCCGTCATGTTCTTTCAATTGGCATTTGCATTTTTAATCCCTGAATTTATGTATCGCATGAATTCAGGTTTACCTTATTACGACCTTAAAAACATTTGGCCATTAAATTATTATTTGTTCGACGAGTGGTCAATTAAAAGCTTTCTTTCTAACGGAAATCTAGGTGTCGCCTTAATCATTTTCGCCATTGCATCGATTTTTATAATCACACCTATTTTAACTTATAAATATGGAAAGCGCTGGTATTGTTCTTGGGTTTGCGGTTGTGGTGGCTTAGCCGAAACTGCTGGAGATTCTTTTAGACATTTAAGCGATAAGAGCTTAAAAGCATGGAAACTGGAACGCTGGCTTGTGCATAGTGTCTTGGTTTTTTCGGTAGTCATGACCATTGCCATGATTTACACGTATTTAGGTTACGACCATAATAATTTCTGGCTAACCAAAGGTGTTTTTATTAGTTTAGCTGTGGCATTCTTAAGTATAGTGTTTTTATTGGTGATGATTTTTAAAAGAAAATCTTTGGGCAAGGATGCTAAATATGGAGCTATTGGATATGCAATTACAATAGCACTACTGCTTATTCTTTATTTTACCGGAACAACCACCGAAGCTTTTTTTATCAATAGTGGCGACCTAAGATCTGCTTATGGATTTTATATTGGATCCATCTTTTCTGGAGTTATTGGAACAGGATTTTATCCAATTTTTGGAAACAGAGTTTGGTGTAGATTTGGTTGTCCAATGGCTGCTATTTTAGGTTTTCAGCAACGTATATTTTCAAAATTCAGAATTACAACCAACGGTGGACAATGCATTTCTTGTGGAAATTGCTCTACCTATTGCGAAATGGGAATTGATGTAAGAGCCTATGCTCAAAAAGGAGAAAACATTGTGCGGTCAAGCTGCGTAGGCTGTGGCATATGTTCGGCTGTTTGCCCTCGTGGTGTTCTAAAACTAGAAAATGATTCTATGAAAGGTCGTATCAATCCTACTGATATTTTATTAGGAAACGATATCGATTTAATGGACCTAGTTAATCAAAAATAACGTGAAACTATTCATACTTTTGCACAGCCTTCTAAAACACTAAATGAGCCATATAAAAGTTATTATTCCTGCTTTTAACGAAGCCGATTCCATTACCAAGGTTATAAAGGACATTCCCGAAATTGTTGATGAAATTATTGTTGTCAATAATAATTCCACAGACAACACAGAAAATAATGCGAAACAAGCTGGAGCAACTGTATTAACCGAAACAAATAAAGGTTACGGATATGCTTGTTTAAAAGGCATGGACTATATTTCCAAACAGGAAATAAAACCAGATATTATTGTATTTCTGGATGGCGATTATAGCGATTATCCCGAAGAATTAACAAAAATCATTCAACCTATTTTAGAAGATAACATCGATTTTGTACTTGGAGCTCGCGTGAAACAACTTAGAGAAAATGGTTCCATGACCAAACCTCAAATTTTCGGAAATTGGTTGGCCACTACTTTAATGAAATTCCTTTTTAAGTCAACTTTTACAGATTTAGGGCCTTTTAGAGCCATTAAATACGAAAAACTATTGGCTCTTAACATGGAGGATAAAACTTATGGTTGGACCGTAGAAATGCAACTTAAAGTACTAAAACAAAAAATGACCTATGTTGAAATTCCCGTACCTTACCGAAATAGAATTGGAGTTTCTAAAGTTTCTGGAACCGTAAAAGGAGCTGTTATGGCAGGTGTTAAAATATTGGGGTGGATTTTTAAATACAGTTTTAAATGATGTATTTGGTCAGTATTATTATTGTAATCTATTCCATCGCTTTGCTGCTTATTTTTTTATATGCCTTAGCGCAACTCAACTTACTTTCAAATTACCTCGGTGCTCAAAAAAATCAAGCTAAATCGCCTAAATTCGATTTCTCAAATCTAGATGAAATCCCTTTGGTTACCATCCAACTTCCTGTATATAATGAAATGTACGTGATGGAACGTTTATTGGAAAACATAGTTAAAATGGATTATCCAAAAGACAAATTGGAGATTCAGGTATTGGACGATTCTACAGATGATACTTTAAAATCGACAAAAAAACATATTGAAATACTAAAAAAAACAGGTTTGGACATTGTTCATATTTGTAGAACCGATAGGACAGGTTTTAAAGCTGGTGCTCTTAAAGAAGGGTTAAAAATTGCAAAGGGAGAATTCATAGCCATTTTTGATGCCGATTTCCTTCCGAAGCCAAACTGGTTAAAACAAACCATTCCATACTTTAAAAATGAACAGCTTGGGGTAGTCCAAACACGATGGAGTCACTTAAATAGGGATTATTCAATCCTGACAAAAATTCAAGCGTTTGCTTTGGATGCACATTTCACTTTGGAACAAGTTGGAAGAAACAGTAAAGGACATTTTATTAATTTTAATGGCACAGCTGGCGTATGGCGAAAAACCTGTATTCTAGATGCTGGGAATTGGGAAGGAGACACGCTTACCGAAGATTTAGATTTAAGTTATAGAGCACAATTAAAAAACTGGAAATTTAAATACTTGGAAGGCATTGAAACTCCAGCTGAACTTCCAATGGCTATCAGCGCAGCACGTTCGCAACAATTTAGATGGAACAAAGGTGGCGCAGAGAATTTTAGAAAAATGGCTGGAAGAGTGATTTCGAATAAACACATTTCGACCAAAACAAAAATTCATGGCCTGTTACATTTATTAAACTCAACCATGTTTTTAAATGTGTTGGTTGTAGCTGTTTTAAGTATTCCAATGCTATACATTAAAAACGAATATGTACAGTTGAAACCTTACTTCTACATAATGAGTTTTTTTGTTATTAGTTCGTTGATTTTCTTTGTATGCTACTGGTTTATGTACAAGAAAATATATGGAAGTGGATTTAAAAATTTCGTGAGATATATTGTTATGTTTTTTACCTTTTTCTCTATAGTCATGGGCTTTTCATTACATAATTCTATTGCTGTACTAGAAGGCCATTTAGGAAAAAGAAGCGATTTTATTAGAACGCCAAAATTCAATATCCATGCATTATCCGATAATTGGAAAAGCAATAAATATCTGAATAAAAACATTCCTTTTTATGTGTATTTTGAAGGCTTGTTAACTCTTTATTTTGCCTTTGGAATGTATTTGGCCTTTGTAGTTGGAGATCAAGGAGGCGATTTTGGACTGTTTCCATTTCACCTTATGTTGTTTCTTGGGTTTGGGTTTGTATTCCTTAAATCAATTACTTCTCGAGTTTAAAGTTTTGTAACATCAATTTTAAAAAGTTGAGCTGCATTTTTCCAAAAAATCAATTCTTTTTTATCCTCTTCAAGCTCTAATTGATTCATAAAATTTAAATAAGATTTCATATTTGAAATAGGCCAATCCGTACCATATAACAAATAATTTGGATCTCCTGCATACGTAATCATCTCTTCAATTTCCTTTTTCATATAGCGTTCAAACTTTTCAGAAAAATCGCCTAAAACCAACCCGGAAATATCTGCATATACATTTTGATTTTTATAGACTACTTCCATACAATCTCTAATCCAAGGGTTGCCAACATGACAAATCACTATTTTTAAATCCGGAAAATCTACAGCTAAATCGTCGATATGTAGCGGGTGCGAATATTTCACCTTTCCAGTTGGCGCATAGGTGTCTCCCGAATGAAACATCACCGGAACATCATACTCAATAGCCATTTCGTACCATACTTTTAATCTAGTATCGTTTGGGTAAAATGGTTCATAGCCTGGATAAAATTTCAATGCTTTTATCAATCCATTTTCAAGATATTCACCAATTTCTCTTATATCTCGATGATTATAATTAAGATAACTAATTCCAGAAACAACACCTAAATTATTTCGGTCCTTAATCGCCTCAACCACTTGTCTTGTACTCGGTCTATGCTCGTTAACCTTATATGAAGATAAGACCAAAGAATAATCAACCTTGTTTTCTAACATTGTGTCGGTGAGTAGATTTAAACAATCGTCAAGTGAAACAACTCGATCTTCGTGATAATTGTTTATATGCGTATGAACATCAATAATCATATCTTTTTTTAGTTTAAAATTTTAAAATCGTGCTTTTGTTTCAATTAGCCAACAGTCCAATAAGGTCTGTAAATTTATTTTTATTCAATTGTACTGTCTAAATCCACTGGTTTCTCAACCGGCAAATAGGATAAAGCAATGGCTCTATAAAGTTCCACATGCGGCCCATCATTACTTGGCAAATAATCATCGTCGTTATATTTTGGATTGGCAGACAATTTAACAATCACTGTGTTGGTAGTAGGATTGATATAAATATACTGTCCGTAAATTCCCATGGCCATATATTCGCCTTGTTCACCTTTTGGAATCCACCACTGATAGCCATAACCAAAACTTTCACCTGGTTGCACATGTGGGCCATCTGGAATTGTAGAAGCTTCAACCCAGTTTTTAGATATGATTTGTTCTCCGTTAAACATGCCTTCATTTAAAAACAAGGAGCCTACTTTGGCGTAATCTCTTAACGTTAAATTTAAACCTCCCAATACCATTTCCATCTTATCACCATCTAATAACCAATAACCATCGAATTCCATCCCTAATGGATTGTATAATTTTTCTTGCATATATTCTGTAATGGTTTTTCCAGTAGCACGTTTAAGGACCATTCCTAATACATGCGTATTAATACTTACATAATGATTTATAGTTCCTGGTTCTAGTTCACGATCTAAAGTAGCCGCGAACGCATCTTGCGAGTTCCCCATAGCGAAACCTCTTCCCCAACGGTTAATATCGCTAAAAAAATCGCCATAATCCTCATTAAACTTAACGCCTGTAGACATTTGCAGAACATCCTTAATCCGAACGCCTTCGTAAGAAGATCCTTTTAATTCTGGCGCATACAGTTCTACAGGTTCTTCAATACTTTTTATATCGCCCTCTTCTACAGCAATTCCCATTAAAGCCGAAATAACAGATTTTGCCATCGACCAAGATATATTTCTTGTAGACTCGGTATTTCCTAAATAATAGTTTTCGTAAACTAGGCTATCGTTTTGAATTATCAAAAAGCCAGTGGTCCACGAATCTTCCAGAAATTCCTGAGTATCGACGTCTTTACCATTATATTTAAAGTTTGTAGGTAATTCCATCGATTTTCCTTTAGGAAATGGATGTTTGGTTGAAGGTGCTTCTAAAGTAGACACTGGCCAAACAGCATCAAAAGATCTAAAATTATGTACAATTTGATCTTCATCAAAAAGATGCATTGTTAAGTTGAGCATTTTGTATTTAGGATAAAACCAAACACCAAAAATAATGAGTATAACTAATAGAACTAAACCTATTTTTTTCCAAGTTTTCATGAGAATCTGTTATTAAAAAACAGTGGGTAAGATAACATCTAAAAAGTATTTTACTCAACGAATTAGCTAATTTATTTATCTTTGAATGATGTTTTTAAATACCACTTTTTTAAAACTACACAAGATTCCTATTGCATTTGCAGTATTCAGCATGCTATTCTATCTTAGTTTTGCTTACGATTTGCAAAGAACGGATTCCATCAAGCTCATTACTTTGTATGTAGCCATGTTTTTTTTGTTCTATAAATTAGTTCAAACAAACAAAAGCAATTTTAAATTTTTAACTGTTTTAGCTTTTGCTTTTCGAGCTGTTTTTATTTTGGCCATTCCCAATCTCTCACAAGATTTTTATCGGTTTATTTGGGATGGACGCCTCATTTTAGAAGGTATTAACCCGTACCTCTTTACACCAGATTCCTTTATTTTAAAAGCCGAATTCCCTATAACTCATGCCCAAGATCTTTATAAAGGTATGGGCAGTTTGAGTGCTGGACATTTTTCAAATTACCCACCTTTAAATCAGCTCTGCTTTGCACTTGTCAATCTATTTTCTGGACAAAGCATTTTAAGTTCCGTTATCGGACTTAGGCTGCTAATTATTGCTGCAGATTTTGGCACACTCTACTTTGGAAAAAAATTATTAGAACAACTAAAACTTCCTATTTATAATATTTTTTGGTATTTGTTAAATCCGTTTATTATTATTGAACTTACTGGAAATCTACACTTTGAAGGTGTTATGATTTTCTTCGTAGTGTGGAGTTTATACTTATTGCAAATGGATAAATGGAAATTGGCAGCAGTTGTTTTTGCATGTTCTGTTTCCATTAAGCTTATTCCGCTTATATTTTTGCCATTGCTGTTTACTAAGTTAGGTTGGAAAAAAAGTTTGGCATTTTATGCTATTGTTAGCATTGTTACCCTTTTACTTTTTATGCCGTTTTACTCACAGCAATTTGTTGTTAATTACGCTGGAACTATTGGTTTATGGTTTCATAATTTTGAGTTCAATGCCAGTTTATATTATATAGCTAGAGAAATTGGATATATAATTACAGGTTATAATCAGATAGCTATTATTGGTTTATTTTCTGCAGGCTTGGTTCTTGTTTTTGTATTGACACTTAGTCTTTTTAGAAAAAACCATCCGATGCAACAACTAATAATAGCCATGCTTTTCGCTTTATCTTTCTACTATTTTACAGCTACAACCGTACATCCTTGGTATCTTGCAACCTTGTTGTTTTTAAGTATTTTTACCACGTATAAATTTCCCTTAGCTTGGAGTTTAGTAATCATCCTTAGTTATTTGGCTTATAGCAACACCACTAATTCTGAAAATTTATGGATAATAGGTTTGGAATACATTATAGTTTATAGTGTATTTTTGTACGAAATTTCAAAAAAGAAATCTGTTGAAAATAAACCTCCCAAAAATACTGAGACGCTTAGCTAGAATTGTAGCGACTCTCTTTATCTTATATGCGCTTTCCTTGGTTTTTGTATATTTTAAACAAGAACGTTTCTTTTTCAATCCGAAATTATTGGCCAAAGACTACCAATTTGAATTTCAGGAGGATTTTGAAGAAATAAATATTCCAGTAGCAGAAAACATAAATTTAAATGCCTTGTTATTTAAAGCTGAAAACCCGAAGGGTGTTATTTTATATTTACATGGAAATGCAGGAGCTATACACGATTGGGGAAAACGCGCACCTTTATATTTGGACAATAATTACGATATATTGTTTGTGGATTACAGAGGATATGGAAAAAGTGATGGAGTTTATAACAATACGGAAGAGCTGTTTAGCGACATGCAAAAGGTTTACGACTTCACGAAAACACGTTACAACGAAAATGAGATTGTAGTCTTGGGATTTTCTTTGGGTTCTGGATTGGCAAGTTATTTAGCAGCCAAAAACCATCCTAAAATGCTTATTTTAAATGCTCCTTATTATTCGTGGAAAACATTAATTACTGAAGAAATTGCACCACCAATTCCAGGGTTTGTCATTAAATACAACATTCCAACGTACCAATTTGTAAAGCAAGTAACCTGTCCGATAAAAATTTTTTATGGTACTCGCGATTTTCTAATTCATCCAGAGTCCAATGCTAAAAAACTTAAAGTCTTACAGCCTGATAATATTAGCCTTTTTGCCATTGAAGATGCAGCACATAACGGTTTGCATATTACCAGGCAATATTACCAATACCTGAAAGAAATTCTCTAGCCTAAATTTTTGCGTTTTCTACTCTGTCTTTGGTAGGACAATAAAACTCCCGACAATAAACCTATTAAAAAGCAACCCAGAATTACTAAAACCTTGGACATGGTCAATTCAAATGTCAGGAAGTTTATGGTTACTATTTCGGTGTTTTGAATAGTAAAAATAACTATCAATAAAATTAGTAAAATGGCTAAAATCGATTTAAAATTCATAGTTATGTGTAATTTAAGTTAAGATAATCAATCTTCCTTATAATTACAATAGGTTATGAAACAAGTTCCTTAATAAAACAATATATTCCTAAAGCAAAACAACAACTGTTGAAGCAGTTGTTGTTTTATAGAATTAACCTGGATAGTGTTTATTGACTATCAATTAAGTTTTAAATACGCTTTTTGAATCTATAAAGCATTTAAATTCCAACATATAATCGTTGGGATCTTTAATAAAAAAGGACTGATGTTCCCCAGTTTTATCAATTAGAAACGTGGTTTTATCAACAACATCCAAATCTCTCTTTTTAAGTTTGGAATAGATGTTGTTCCATGTTATTTCGTCTATAATAACCCCAAAATGGAAGGAAGGCAAAATTTTTCCTTCAAACACATAGTTGGGACTATTAAAATGAAACTTTTCGGCTTTGATAAAAGTTAATTGATGTCCAAATAAATTTATATCTACCCAATTTTGAGTATGTCTGCCAGAGGTTGCGCCAATATTGTCTATGTAAAAGTTTTTGGTTTCTTTGACACTTAAACAAGGTAATGATATGTGAAATGACGTGTTCATAAGTTTATAAATTAGATGGGTTTTAAACTTTCTACTCTGTAAATTACAAAATCTTCGTCATTATCTTGAAAAACTTCAACAAAAGTTATTTTAAAAGCTTGATTGACGTAATTTTCATCATTTTTTAAATCGAATTGCTTTAGAACTCTTGGATGCACTTCATCGAACACGAGTTCTTCCCCATTTTCAAATAAAAAGGTATAGTAACCATCTTTATAAGATAAAAACTCCGCTTCTCTCATGGTAATAAGTTTTAGTCTTCGTCCTCGTCTTCATCAACTTCGTCAACAATATCTTCGACATCATCAACATCATCAACATCGTCATCGTCGTCAAAGTCTAAGTCTTTAACAGCCTCATCTTCTTCTACAACGTCATCTTCTACTTCAGCTTCCTCATCCGAGTAATCTTCCATAGCTTGAATCAATCTTACCCCAACTTTAACCAAGTAAATGGTGTCTTCGGTTCTAACTTCAACAGCTTCAACAATTTCATTTTTAATATTTCTGAAAGAAATGATGTCTTCATCATCATAACCATCAGGGAATTTTTCAACTAGAAGATCTAAGATATCTTCGTTTAGTTTTTGATAATCTACTATTACTCGTTTCATTTTAAATAGGTTACATGTCTAATAAATACGCAAATATTAATGGTGCAACGATGGTTGCGTCGCTTTCAATTATAAATTTTGGAGTGTGTACATCTAATTTTCCCCAAGTAATTTTCTCGTTCGGAACAGCTCCAGAATACGATCCATAACTTGTAGTAGAGTCGCTAATTTGACAGAAATAGCTCCAGAAAGGTGTATCTGTTCTTTCCATATCTTGATACAACATAGGTACTACACAAATTGGAAAGTCGCCAGAAATACCTCCTCCAATTTGGAAGAAACCAACTCCTTTTTTAGAGTTTTCTGTGTACCAATCTGCCAAGAATGTCATGTATTCAATTCCAGATTTCATGGTACTTGCTTTCAACTCTCCTTTAAGCACATAGCTTGCAAAAATATTCCCCATAGTACTATCTTCCCAACCTGGGCAAATAATTGGTAAATTTTTCTCGGCTGCAGCATACATCCAAGAATCCTTTATATCTATTTCATAATATTGTTCCAAAACGCCAGAAAGCAACATTTTGTACATATACTCATGTGGTAAATAACGCTCACCTTTGGCTTCGGCATCTTTCCATATTTTTACTATATGCTGTTGCAAACGTCTAAAAGCTTCTTCTTCTGGAATACAAGTATCTGTAACTCTGTTCATACCCTTTTCCATTAATTCACGCTCTTCTTGAGGCGTTAAATCTCTGTAATTTGGTACGCGTTTATAATGTGAATGTGCCACCAAGTTCATGATATCTTCTTCTAGATTTGCTCCTGTACATGAAATAATTTGTACTTTATCCTGGCGAATCATTTCGGCAAAAATCTTTCCTATTTGAGCTGTACTCATTGCTCCCGCAAGAGACACTAACATTTTAGCACCAGAATTCAATTGGTCCTCATACCCTTTTGCGGCATCCACTAAGGCCGCTGCATTAAAGTGTAAATAATATTTTTCTATAAAATTTGAAATTGCTCCTTTAGTACTCATCTTCTTCATTGAATTTAGTGTTATTATTTTTATTTACGTATGAATTATCAAAAGAGTTGTCGTACTCATCGTCCACACTCTCATTTTGAAATTTATAACTAAGCATTTTGTAATAGAGTTTTGCCGCTAAGAAATCTGAAGACTTCTCAGTTTCATTTGGACATAACTCTACAATATCGAAACCTACTACGTTTTTTTCTGCAAAAATTTGCTTTAAAAAATCTAGAGTTTCATACCATAGCAATCCACCAGGCTCTGGTGTTCCAGTGCTTGGCATGATAGACGGATCGAAAGCATCTAAGTCTATTGTTATAAACACATTCTCTGTCATCTGATCTATGGCAGAATCCATCCAAGTATCATCTACAGCCATTTCGTGTGCAAAATACGTTTTTTCCCTATCCATAACTGTTGTTTCAACAACATCCATAGAGCGAATTCCAACTTGTATTAAATTGGTGGTTTGGCTAGCCTCGTAAACAGCACAAGCATGGTTACATTTTGAACCATCATATTCTTTGCGTAAATCGGCATGCGCATCTATTTGCAAAACCGTTAGGTTATCGAAACACTCGTTAAAAGCTCTTATGGTACCAATGGAAATGGAATGTTCTCCACCAAACGCTGTGACAAATTTATTTCTCTTTATGTATTTCTTTGTCGCTTGGTGCACAGCATCTACCATGGCTTCTGGCGATGAGTTTTCTGTAACAGCATCTGCCAAATACACCCCTTGCTGATACACTTCAGTACCAGTTTCAATGTCGTAAAGCTCCATATTTTCTGAAGCATTTAAAAAAGCTTCTGGACCTTTATCGGCTCCTTTTTGCCACGTGCTTGTACCATCGTAAGGCACAGGAATCAAAACAATTTTTGCATTGTCTAGTTTTGAATATTCTTCTGGAATTCCAGCGTAAGTCTTATTAGTCATTTTTAATATCTATTGTTTTTTTAAATGTAAAATGCAATCTGCGATGTTTTAGTTTCTAAATTTAATGAAATTTCTATTTATCGCTGGTTTCATTATAACCTAAAATTTTAAGTAAGTCTTCACTTTTTTGTTCTTCACTAAATAATTTTGTCGAGATGTTCCCATCTTCGTCTTTATCAATTAAAATATGTTTTGGCGTAGGAATCAAACAGTGTTGCAAACCTCCAAACCCACCAATAGTTTCTTGATACGCTCCTGTATTAAAGAAGCCAAGATACAACGGTTTGTCTTTATTGTATTTTGGCAAATAAATAGCGTTCATGTGCTGCTCGCTGTTATAATAATCGTCGCTATCGCAAGTTAAACCACCTAACAACACACGCTCGTAACTCTCGTGCCATCTATTGATTGGCAACATAACAAAACGTTTGTTTATAGCCCAAGTATCTGGCAAC
Source organism: Xanthomarina sp. (assembly GCF_035306705.1). Taxonomy (GTDB): domain Bacteria; phylum Bacteroidota; class Bacteroidia; order Flavobacteriales; family Flavobacteriaceae; genus Xanthomarina. The sequence goes on along the minus strand of NZ_DATGNO010000051.1, from coordinate 16,610 downwards.
GTGGTAATGAAAGATGAATTAATCATGTTCCATTTCTCTCGATCGTTTTGTTGTTTTTGGTAAAGCACTTCGTAAATAGCGCCTCCACTTTCTCCTACAGTAAAACTACCAAATTCAGTAAAAATATTAGGTACAGGAACTTCTTCTTGTTCACAAAATAATTGAATTTGATTAATAATTTCGTCCACCATATATTCATAATCAAAATCGAAACCTAAAGAGTTTTTAATAGGAAATCCTCCTCCTATATTTAAACTATCCAACGATGGACAAATTTGCTTTAAACTGGTGTAAACCTTCAAACATTTAGAAAGCTCGTTCCAATAATATGCATTATCACGAATTCCTGTGTTGATGAAAAAATGAAGCATTTTAAGCTTAACTTTTTTATTGTCTTTTATTTGTCTGTTATAGAAAGGTACAATGTTTTTGTAACCAATTCCTAAACGAGAAGTATAAAATTCAAATTTTGGTTCCTCTTCAGAAGCAATTCGAATACCAATATTAAATTTGCCTTTAATTTCTTGTGAAAGCAATTCTATTTCTTCGTAATTATCAATAATTGGGATACAGTTTTTTTGACCATTATTGATTAATCTTGCAATATTGGTAACATATTGGTCACGTTTAAAACCATTGCAAATTACATATGCTTTGTCTGTAATTTTCCCTTCAGCTTTTAAGCTTTCCACGATGTCTATATCGAATGCAGAAGAGGTTTCTATATGAATGTCGTTTTTTAAAGCTTCGTTTAAAACATGTTTAAAGTGAGAGCTTTTGGTGCAATAACAATAATGGTACTTGCCCTTATATTTATGATTTTTAATAGCTTTTGAAAACCATTGCTTGGCACGACCAATATTATTGGAGATTTGAGGTAAATAGGTGAATTTTAAGGGAGTTCCGTATTCTTCAACTAAACCCATTAAGTCTATATCGTGAAATTGAAGGGTTTTGTCTTCAAGTTTAAATTCTTCTTGCGGAAAATAAAAAGTCTGATTGATTAAATCAATATATTTTGTATTCATTAGGTGTTTTTAAAATGTAATTATCAAATTTATCGAAACTAAACCTCTAAAGGTAAACAATAATGAGTACATATCAAACTTGAATTTGACTTTGAGTTGTGGGTACAAACCCATAGTTATGCTGGCTAGCATAAATGGTTATAACGGAAGATAGCTTTAAAATTCGGTTGCTTAATCTGTAAGCTGCTCTTGAGAATGACTTCCTAATTATCAAAGGCCCGAACGTAAAAACATGATTCAAATTGTTCAGCTAAATAAGATGCAAAAGAAGCGCTTTTTTTTAAAAAACCAGCCTCTTTTAAAAAAAAAATTAATCCTTTTGCTTTTGTAGAAATTTGTTGTTTAGAACTTCCATTTATTTTCTTGATTTTATGGAATAAAGTGCTCAATATATCTTTTTGTCTTTAAAACTTTCAGGTATAATCAGTATATTGGCATAAATATACCCTGTGAGCTTTTAGAACGATAGTTTCAGGTAACATTAACAATAAAAAACATGAGACATGGCTGATCAAATTCAATTAATACCAAATAATTCCTTACTAACAAAAACACCTGAAGAGGGAAGACAATTAGCAGTTAAAATGGCTAGACTTATTATAAAACTGACTCAACCTGATGCTGAAATGAGGGATAAATTACGTCCTGTTTATGCAGAAGATGCTGCCATGCTTATAGCCATAGGGCAAACGGTTGCAACTGAATTTGCAACCATTGCAGCTGCTAATAATTATTGGAAATAATTTTACGCAACAAAATAACCAGAGTTAAAAAACTCCTATAACATTTTTAAAGTATTCAATTCCTGCTCTGTAAGGTGTTTCCAATGACCTCTAGGAATATCCTTTTTGGTAAGATGACCAATAGCAACACAGTCTAAGCTAATAACATCATATTTCAATTCATCGAAAATGGTTCTTATAATGGTGTTTCCTGTGTTTTTAATCTTAAGGCCTATTTCTTTTTTCGAGGCGCCATCTATATAGCTAATCTCTTCAACAGCAATAAGTTTTCCGTCTATTTTAAAACCATCTCTAATTGTTTTAAGATCTTCAAACTTTAAATTCTTATCCAATTCAATATGAAATAATCGTGGAACCCCATTTTTAGAATTGGTGAATTTTTCCACAATGCTTTCATCGTTGGTAAATAACAAGAGTCCTTTCGAGTTTCTTCCTAAACGCCCAATAGGTTTTATTCTAGAATCTGTGGCATTGGCAACCAAATCCATAACTGTTCTACCCTTTCCTTCAGCGGTAGTTGTAGCAAAACCTTTTGGCTTATTAAGTAACACGTACGCCTTCTTTTCTGGATTTACGCGTCTACCATCGTAACGCACATCATCATCTAATTTTACCTTGTAACCCATTTCGATGACCACTTTTCCATTCACAGATACTAAACCAATAGCAATATGTTCATCGGCTTCTCTACGAGAACAAATCCCGGAGTTCGCAATGTATTTATTTAAACGGATCTCGTTTGGATTCGATTTTTTTGGAGCTGCTTTTTTCTCAACTTCAGGTTTTGAAGTAGAAAATTTCTGTTTTTTCACTGGCGCATTTCCTCTAGAAAAACTTTTTCCTTTTTCTGAACTACCTCCACGACTCGATTGGCTAGCTCCTCCCTTTTGCTCTCCTCTTGCTGAAGGCTTCCCCTTATTACTGCTACCTTGATGTCTACTCATAATTTTTTCCCAAAAGAATGGGAATCCTTTTTAATTAAAATTCACTAAATTTCTCCGCAAAGATACAGAAAGACCTTTTGCTTTCAAGCATCTAAATAACAATTCTTAAATTCTATTAAGCACTAAATCAATATTTATAAGCATAATACTAAAAACGCCAGCTACAATAATAAATTTTAAAATGTTATGTAAAATTAGGTAATGTGCCTTTGTTTTTGAACTCCAAAGCAGAATAATAAAAATAAGTAGCAAAAAAACACTTAAATAAAAGAAATTCGCCATTTGCCCAACATGAAAATGAAACAGCAAAAAATACGCCGGAACAGTTGTTAGAAGCGCTAAAATGGTAAGCATAATCTTTGAAACATTTTCGCCATAAACAATGGGAATGGTTTGATAATTTAAAACCAAATCTCCTTTTATATTTTCTAAATCTTTTGTCAATTCTCGCATAGAAATAATTAAAAACAAAAAGGCCGCATGAACAAAAATAACATGCTCGAAATTTTTGTAGTAGATAAAAATGGCAAAAAATGGCGTAATGGTTAAAATTGCAGAAGTTAAATTACCAATAAATGGCAGTTTCTTTAATTTATGTGAATAAAACCAAATAGCAAAAATGTAAAGTGAAAAGAAAACAACGGCTCTAAACGACACATAACTTGCCATAATTACAGCCATAAAATTGAGCACGAAATACAAAGATAATTTAGTGTTCTGACTAACCAGTCTATCTAATTGGGATTTATGTGGCCGGTTGATTAAATCTTTTTCCGAGTCGTAGAAATTGTTAATAATATAACCACCAGCAATAGTTGATGCAGACGCCAAGACCAGGATTAATAGATAAAAATCCAAAACAACTTCCCTTAGCGGCAAATCGTGTGCAAGAATATATATAGCAGTTAAATATTGTGCAATGACTACAATAAGAATATTGTACCCCCTTACTACAGAAAACATGCTGAAAAACTTAAGTAGAATGTGTTTCTGTCTTCTGGTAAACATATGTGCTTAAAGTAAAGTGAGACTATTTATAGAACTCCTCATCTAACAAGAATTTGTCTAGAAATTATAAACTATTTCTAAATTATAACCTTTAAGGGATTGCTTCGCTTTGTCAATATCTTCGGTAAAGCCCAGGATATAACCTCCGCCTCCAGAACCACAAAGTTTTAAGTAGTAATCATTTGTGTCGATACCTTTTTTCCAAAGTTCATGGAACTGTTGTGGAATCATAGGTTTAAAGTGATTTAATACCACTTTCGATAATTTTTTAGTGTTCCCAAACAAGGATTTAATATCTCCTTTTAAGAAATCGTCCACACAAGCATCTGTATGTTTTATAAATTGGTTTTTAAGCATTTTTCTAAAACCTTCCTGCTTCATGTTTTCCATAAAAATACTGACCATTGGAGCAGTTTCACCCGTAATTCCGCTATCTATTAAAAAAACAGCATTTTTACCTTCTGTATTTTGTGAAGGAATTCCTGTGGCTTCAATATTATCTTTGGAATTGATAAGAATTGGAATACTTAAATAACTATTTAAAGGGTCGAGACCAGAAGATTTCCCGTGGAAAAAAGATTCCATAGCAGAGAAAATTGATTTTAACTTTAATAATTTCTCTCTAGTTAAATTCTCTAAAACCGTAATTTTTTCGAAGGCATATTTGTCATAAATGGCCGCAACCAAAGCTCCACTACTACCAACGCCATAACCTTGAGGAATGGACGAATCGAAATACATACCAGCATGCACATCTTGTTGTAATTTTTCAAAATCGAAATTTACTAAAGACGTATCTACTGTTTTAAGAAAAACCACAAAACGCTTCAAACCTTCATTAGATTTAATTGCAGTTTCAGACGCATTGTCTTCCATCTTTAAAGCACCATTATAAAAATTATATGGAATGGATAAACCTTTGGAATCCTTAATGATTCCATATTCTCCGAAGAGTAAGATTTTTGAGTAAAAAAGGGGTCCTTTCATTTTCTTAATGAAAAATTAATAATGCAAAGTTAACAATTAATCTTTAGATGATTTTACAATACTAACTAATAATCGCAACATTTCCTGCGATTTGGGTTTAAATTTTTCAAATTCATCTTCATTTAAAAAATCTGTAGCATGAAGTAAATCAAGCCAATAATCAGTTTCATTGGCTTCTTTTAAACTAATCGACATTTTTATTTGTAAAATCGGGTCTACTCTGTGCAAACTCAGCTTCTCTAACATTTGCACCAATAGAAGTTCCAGACTTCAAGAGTTCTCTTGACATAACAAACTCTTTTTTATTGTAAGCTAATTCTTTATAATGATTAACTATATCTACAGCAAAACTGAAGCTTTTCTCCTTAATTATATTAGGATTCATATTGAATAATTTCAGTTAAACTAACTAAAGCTAACCATTTAAATTATTCTTTATTACTTTTTAATTATTAATTATTTTTGCTCCAAATCCAATTTGATCGCAAATATATTGTTCGTTTTGACAATATGCAACTAATTCATTTTTAATGAAGTCTAAAATAACTTTAGCTTCTTTCTTTGGATAAAGTACGTGAACATTTGCACCCGCATCTAAAGTAAAACCAACATGCAAACCAGTATCTTCCCTAAACTGCCAGATTTTATTGATAATTTCGAGCGTATTGGGTTTCATTAAAATAAAATACGGCATGCTTGTCAACATCATAGCATGTAAGGTTAAAGCTTCACTTTCTATAAGAGCAATGAATTTATTTAAATCTCCAGATTCTAAAATAGGTTTTAATTTTTCAAGATTGTCATGTGCCTGTTGAAAACGGTTTTCCGCATACGGATGCTCATGCATCAAATTATGGCCAACGGTACTACTTACCTGCTTTTGGCCTTTATCAACAAGTAAAATAGTGTCTTGATATTCTTTAAAATTCTCATGAACTTGATATGGGTATTTGGTTCCAAACAAATTGCTACTTCCAGAAATGGCATGGGATTCTCCCCAAACTATTAAGTCACCTTCTATACTTCTACAAGCAGACCCAGAACCCAAGCGTGCTAAAAAAGATGCTTTTTGATTGAAGTATTCATCTGTCATTTCAGGCTTTAATTGCTTTTCAATACTCATTAAACACAAAGCTAAGGCACTCATACCAGAGGCTGAAGAAGCAATACCTGAACTATGTGGAAAGGTATTTGAAGTTTCTATTTTAAAATGGAAATCCTTTAAGAAAGGCATATAAACAATAACTCTTTCGAAAAATATTTCAATCTTTGGCTTGAAGTCATCCTTTTTTTTGCCTTCTAAAAAGACTTCAAATGAAAAACTATTAGAAGTCTCCCTTTTAGTATATGAAAGCTCTGTAATGGTTTTACAATGATTCAAGGTAAAACTAATAGAGGGATTCGCGGGAATTTGATTTTCCTTTTTTCCCCAGTATTTTACTAGAGCAATATTACTTGGAGATTCCCAGGTAACCTTTCCATTTTTAATGGTAGACTTATATGTTTTTGGGATAAAATCTTGTGCGGTCATGTTGCTTGTTAAGATGACAAAGACTGCTTTTAAGGCAGTTTTTTTAATTTACTTATTTATTGTTTGCAAAAATAGGAAATATCTAGAGGTCTTTTTCATTTATCAAGGACATTGCTATTAATTTTACCATGGTATTGTAGTTTCTGGCTGTTGCAAAAGTTTTGAGTTTTCGCTCAAAAAAGCTCGCGTTAAATTTAGCCTGACCAAAACCTTTTTCACTGAAAAAATAAATACAATCATTAATGATTTTATATTCTTCGCCTTCATACGTTTTTTTAGAAGCCAATTTAATTAAATCATCATCTGGTGCGTCGTGCAGCAACATAAAATAACTCGATCTCTTTTCTTCATCAGAAAATGGACAAGCATCAAAAATACGTTTTAGATCCTGTCTTGTTTTTACCAGAACAGACACTTCAAATCCAAAATGAGTCATAATGGCTTTTTGAATTTTAATTTCTATCGAATTTCCTTTTTCTGAAGAATCCAAAATAACATTCCCACTTTGTATATAGGTTTGCACATTTTCAAAACCAGATTTAATTAGTAATTCGCGCAACTCCGCCATGGGAACTTTTTTATGTCCTCCAACGTTAATTCCTTTTATTAAAACGATACATATTGACATTTTTAAAAGTCTTGGGGTTGGTTGTGTATATGTAAAACAAAAACCTCATCGTTTTTAACCAAATAATGAATTGAATAATTATAAATCTCTAAAAGACATATTCTTACATTTTTATATCTTATTTGTCTAGATAATGGCATCTTTTCTAAATACAAGAACTGATTATTTAAATTTTTTAAAAAGAGGCGATTAAGATCTTTAAATTTATAAAAAACATTCTGCTATTTCAATTTCTCTGTAAGCTTCAGTGCTTAGAACTAATCTATAAACCATATTTATTTCTAAAATCCTCTACTGGAATGAAGTCTATTTCTCCTCTTTCCATTCTTTGTAATGCATCATCCAACATTTTTTTATATTCTTCAGAAGGCTCACTGTATCGCAGAGCTGTATCTTCTAACATATATTCTAGATAATTTTTTAACGAGCGTTTTTGAAGTTTCGCTTGTTTTTCAAGAATTTCTATGGCTTTATTATCTAATTCGACTAACTTTTTTGTCTTTCCCATGATATATAGATTGTATATAAAAATTATATTACACTTATATAGATTTAGCAACTATAAAAGCTCCAGTCCAGGCATTCTGAAAGTTAAAGCCGCCAGTAATAGCATCGACATTCATAATTTCTCCTGCAAAAAAGAGATTTTTATGACACTTACTTTCAAAAGTTTTAAAATTAATTTCTTTTAAATCGATTCCGCCAGCTGTAACAAATTCTTCTTTAAAAGTACTTTTTCCGTCCACTTGAAAAACGGCTTGTGTTAATTGATTTGCTAAATTTTCTAATTGCTGTTTATTTAAATCGGCCCAACGCGATTCGTTGTCCATATCTGAAGCTAAAACTAGCTTTTGCCACAAGCGTTTTGGTAAATCAAATGAGGTAGACTTAAAAACAGTTTTCTTTGCCAATTGCTGTTTTAACTCTTTTAATTGTTCCAAACAAGCTTCAAAAGATTGCCTGATAAAATTGATTTCTATTTCAAATTTATAATTTCGTGCAGCCAATTCAATGGCGCCAAAAGCAGATAATTTCAAAATAGCAGGAGCACTCATGCCAACATGGGTAATTAACAAAGGCCCTTCGCTCCATAAATCAGTACCTAAAACTTTAACCTCTACGTTTAGAGCAACAACTCCGGGAATATCTTTAATGCGCTCATCCTTGATGTCGAAAGTGAAAAGTGAAGGAACAGGTTGAACAATAGAATGCCCAAAATCTTCCAAAAGTTTCCATATTTTCGGATTGCTTCCTGTGGCTATCACAAGTTTTTCAGTAGAAAAAACACCTTGTGAGGTTTCTAAATTCCAAAGAGATTCTTCTTTATTAATGGTCTTTATAGCATGATTATATAAAACCTCAACTTTGTGCTTTGTGGCTTCGTTTAAAAAACAATCGATAATGGTTTGAGAGGAATTGGACTCCGGAAACATCCTGCCGTCTTCTTCAATCTTCAAAGGAATACCCCGTTTTTCAAACCATTCAATCGTATCTCCTGTCATAAATTGATGAAAAGGACCTAAAAGTTCTTTTTCACCACGAGGGTAATTCAAAACTAATTCTTGTGGAATAAATTCGGCATGAGTTACGTTACAACGTCCGCCACCAGAAACCTTTACCTTTTGCAAACCTTCTTTTCCTCGCTCAAGTATGGCTACAGTTAGCGTTGGGTTAAGCTCTGCTATATTTATTGCAGCAAAAAAACCTGCCGCTCCACCTCCTACTATTATTACATCGAATGGTTTCATAAGCGATCAGGAACATCAGAAATTATACCATCAACTCCGTAACTCTTCATACGTTTTATCGTTTGCTCGTCGTTAACGGTCCAAGTATAAACTTTATAACCGTTGGATTGTGCCAATTTTATATTTTCTGAAGTTAGTAAAGCATAATTTGGATGAATGGCCGCTGCTTTTATGGTTTTGGCAAATTCCGTAGCTTCTGTCATACTAGCTTTACTTAAAACGCCCAAGGGAATGTTTTTATCAATTTTATAAACGGCTTCAAGTTCAAAGTGCTGAAAACTCGACACGATAAAATCGCTATAACTCCAAGCTTTCTCTCGGATGTGTTTTTGAATAACTTCACAAGTCTTTGCAGCGGTATGCCTTCCTTTTAGTTCAATATTTAAAAAGCATTTTTTATCTATCACATCAAGAACTTCTTCTAGAGTTGGTATTAAAAACTCATTGTTCACCTTTAATTGTTTTAATTCTGAAAGGGAGACTTTTTTAATTTCACCCGTTCCATTGGTCATTCTATCTAAAGTGAAATCATGAAATACCACCAATTCTCCAGATGCACAAACATGTACATCTATTTCAATACCATCAACACCAATGTCCAATGCCTTTTGAATGGATTCCAAGGTGTTTTCAGCTATATATCCTTTAGCGCCACGATGTCCTATTTTTAAACAAGAATCTAACATTTTATTTAATTATTGGACGCATTAAACCTTCTTGTGCTACGGAAGCTATAAGCTCTCCATTTCTTGTAAAAATATTGCCTCTTGCAAAACCCCTAGCATTAGATGAGCTTGGAGACTCTAAGGAAAACAACATCCAATCGTCTAGTTCGAATTCTCTAAAATACCACATCGAATGATCTAAACTTGCCGTTTGTAAATTTCCCCAATGCGCTTTAGCTGCATGAGGTTGTATGGCAACCGATAAAATATTGTAATCTGAAATATAAGTGAGAATTTGCTGTTTTGTAGCTAAATCTAAATTTGAAGTATCTCCTTTTAATTTAAACCAAATGTCTGAATAAGGTGGTAAATCTTTTCTATCTAAAGGGTTGGCTATTTCGGTAGGTTTAAACTCCACAGGTCTAGGGATTTCCAAAAAAGTCCTTGTTTTTTGCGGCAACATACTTCCATATTGTTCAAGTATATCACTCCAACTCATTAAATCTTCAGGTTGAATGATGTTTGAACCCATTTTAATTTGATGCTCGTAGCCCTTTTCTTCTTTATGAAAGGAAGCAGACAAAATAAAAATAACTGTACCATTCTGACTGGCAGTTACACGTCTTACGGAAAAGCTGCCCCCATCTCTCATAATATTAACTTGATAGTTTATAGGGAGTTTTAAATTGCCAGCTTCTAAAAAGTAAGCATGCATCGAGTGCAAAACTCTCTTATTAGTTATCGTTCTATGGGCTGCATTTATAGCCTGAGCCAAAACTTGACCCCCAAAAACATTGGGACTGCCAACAGTTTCACTTGCTCCTTGGAATAAATTTTCAGAAAGTTGTTCTAAAATTAAAATATCTAATAAGTCGTTTACAGATGTCATATAAATAGAATTATAATCTTTAATTTACCAAAACTATTAAATTCATTTTTGGCTTAGTCGGATTTTTATAATTAGTTTTGAAAAAATCTTATTACTCACACTATTATGGGTCGTAAAACAATATTTATTTTGCTTTTTATTTTGATGTTCTCATCCTGTAACAAAGGAGGATTAAACAAAATAGCAAGCTTCCCTCTTTCCTTAAAGGAAGCTTCCGCTGCCGAAAAAATTCTGGGATCCTCTCTTATTTGGACTATTGAAGACTCTAGAAATGGAAATATACTATATGGGGTAAATGAAAATGGGAAACTTATTAAAGAAATAGAAATAAGTAATGCACAAAATATTGATTGGGAAGATTTAACGAGTGACTCTTTAGGTAATATCTATATTGGTGATTTTGGAAACAATAAAAAAGAAAGAGATCACTTTACAATATATAAGGTTCCAAGTCCTGAGCACGTTGGCAATAAAACAGTTGCTGATGTTATAACATTTCAACTTCCTCCAAACACAAAACCTCTTGATTTTGAAGCATTTTTTATCTATAAAAGCCATTTTTATATTATAAATAAAAAAAACAAAGAAACCATGTTTTTTAAGGTTCCAACGGCTCTTGGAAACCATACTGCAGAATATGTGTGCAGTTTTAATCTTGAAAATAATCCACAAAAAATCTCATCTGCAGATATTAGTAAAGACGGCAAAACCATTGTTTTATTGAACAAAAATACGATTTGGAAAATAACCGATTTTAATACAGATAATTTTTGCAGTGCTACCATAGAAAGCATAGCTCTTAATCATATTTCGCAAAAAGAAGGCATCTGTTTTAAAGACGAAAACACTGTTTATATTACAGACGAACGAATTTGGTTTATTGGAGGTAACATCTACACCTTTAAAATTAAATAATCACAATCTTGTTCTGAGATTATATACGAAAAATCTCGATTTCATTAAGCTCCAACTTTCTTTAATTTATCTGCATGTAGTCTTCGTAGTTTCGATAATTTTGGAGCAATTACCAAACTACAATACCCTTGTTCTTGATTGTTTCTATAGTAATCCTGATGATCGATTTCAGCTTCGTAGAAAACTCCCAACTTACTTAATTCGGTGACTATATCGTCTTCAAAATAAGAAGTCATTTCTTTAAGCACAATTTCAGCTATTTGCTTTTGTTCTTCATTGTGATAATAAATTACCGAACGATATTGCGTTCCTTTATCGCCTCCTTGTCGGTTTAAGGTTGTAGGATCGTGGGTAGTCATGAAAATGATTAAAATGTCTTTATAAGAAATAACATTCGCATCAAAAGTTATTTGAATTACTTCTGCATGACCAGTTAAACCAGAACAAACCTCTCTATAGGTTGGTTTTCCGGGAGCAGTCCCACCCGAATACCCCGAAACCACTTTTTCAATTCCTTTTATTTCTTGAAAGACCGCCTCAGTACACCAAAAACAACCTCCACCTAATGTAGCTAGTTGTAAATTTTTATTGTTCATTTATTTCCTTTTCTAATATAAGTGATTCCGAATTTACACAATATCTCAATCCACTTGGCTCTGGACCATCTGGAAATACATGACCTAAATGCGAGTCGCACGTATTACACATAACCTCCACACGTACCATTCCAAAAGCAGTATCTTTTTCATATTTAATAGCATTTGGTTTTATAGGCTGTGTAAAACTAGGCCAACCAGAGCTTGATTCAAATTTTATGGTAGAATCGAACAAAGGTGCATGGCAACACACACAATTGTACTTCCCAGCCTCCAGCGTGCTACAATGTGCTCCACTATGTGGTGCTTCTGTACCCTTTTGTCTGGTAATTCTATATTGTTCTGAACTCAATTGAGATTTCCATTCGGCATTAGATTTTTCAACACGCGTATTGGGTGTTGGATTTCCATTTACCGAAAAATTAATAACATCTTTCCAAGTTAGCATTTTATTTATCCCTTATTTTAAAATTAATATAGTCTGCCTTTAAGACTCCTTAGTCGGCAGAGAGGCTCTAGACTTACATAACAAAAGTACTAAAAACAAAAAAAGCCTCAACATAAAGTTGAAGCTTTTCCTTATTCTGTGCGGGCAGGGAGACTCGAACTCCCACACCTCGCGGCACCAGATCCTAAGTCTGGCGTGTCTACCAATTCCACCACGCCCGCAATAAGGGTGCAAATATAAAAATTACTTTTAATATACAATCGTATCTTATCATAAAAAGTTATGTTGTTTTTGTATTTTTGATGAAATTCAAAAAAAAGTTTAAAATGAATAACATATCCACCTACGTCGAGCAGCATAAAGAGCGTTTTTTAAACGAGCTTATCGATTTGCTTAAAATCCCATCCATCAGTGCTGATTCGGCATACAAAAAAGATGTTTTACAAACTGCTGAAGTTGTAAAAACCAGATTGGAAGAAGCTGGCTGCGACCATGTTGAAATTTGCGAAACAGCTGGATACCCAATTGTTTATGGCGAAAAAATAATTGATAAAAATTTACCAACTGTTTTAGTTTATGGCCATTACGATGTACAACCACCAGATCCATTGAATTTATGGACCTCACCTCCTTTTGAACCTGTTATCAAAAAAACAGAGCTACATCCAGAAGGAGCTATTTTTGCTCGTGGCGCTTGCGACGATAAAGGACAGATGTACATGCATGTGAAAGCTATGGAATTTATGACTAAAACCAACCAGTTGCCTTGCAATGTGAAATTCATGATTGAAGGCGAAGAGGAAGTTGGAAGTTCCAATTTGGCTATTTTTGTAAAAAACAATCAAGAGAAATTAAAGAACGATGTGATTTTGATTTCAGATACTGGCATGATAGCCAAGGATGTGCCTTCTATCACTACTGGGCTTCGTGGTTTGAGTTATGTTGAAGTTGAAGTTACTGGACCAAATAGAGATTTACACTCAGGCTTATATGGTGGCGCTGTTGCTAACCCAATAAATGTTTTAGCAAAAATGATAGCTTCCTTACACGATGAAAATAATCGAATTACCATTCCTGGTTTTTATGATAAAGTGGAAGATCTTTCAAAAGAGGAGCGCGCTGAAATGGCCAAAGCACCTTTTTCATTAGATGCCTATAAGAAGTCTTTGGATATCGATGCCGTTTATGGTGAAGCAGGTTACACAACCAACGAAAGAAACTCTATTCGTCCTACTCTAGATGTAAATGGAATTTGGGGTGGATATACAGGTGAAGGTGCAAAAACCGTTATAGCTAGTCAAGCTTTTGCCAAAATCTCGATGAGATTGGTACCACATCAAGAATGGGAAGAGATTACCCAATTGTTCAAAAAACATTTCGAGAGCATAGCTCCAAAAGGTGTTACTGTAAAAGTAAAACCTCATCATGGCGGACAAGGTTATGTAACTCCAATTGACAGTATTGGATATCAAGCAGCAAGTAAAGCGTATTCTGATACGTTTGGTAAAACTCCAATTCCGCAGCGTAGTGGAGGAAGTATTCCTATCGTTTCTTTGTTCGAACAGGAATTAAAAAGCAAAACCATCTTGATGGGATTCGGTTTAGATAGCGATGCCATCCATTCTCCTAACGAGCATTTTGGATTGTTCAACTACTATAGAGGCATAGAAACTATTCCTTTATTTTATAAGTATTTTACGGAATTAAGTAAATAGAATTTCTCATAAAAAAGTAAAACAAAACCCATTCATTTTTAATAAATAAATGGGTTTTGTTATTTTATACAACTACATTTTATATAGTTTGGTTCGTTTTAAAACACTTATTCCTTGATAACTTTAAACGTAGTTACTTTCTCATTTCCTTTAATTTTCAAATAATAAATCCCTGAAGCCAAAGCGGACATATCTATTACCGATCTCTCTGTATTTGAAGTTTTTTCCGTAACCAATTGTCCGGAAACATTATATAAATAAATGAATATTGGAGATTTTAAAGAAGAATCTATATTTAAAATAGAAGACACTGGATTTGGTGTTATTTTAAAATAATCTGAAGCAGATTCTTCAATAGCAAGTGTTGTTATCAATGCACAATCACTCATTTCAGCACAAGTACCCATGGTTATTTCGACAGCATAATTTCCAGTAACAATGGGATGAAAATCTTGATTGATTTCACCTTCCAACAAGGTGTTTGTATCGCAATTATACCATTGATAGCTCGCTGAACCTTGGTTTGCAAACAAGCTTGTTTGATTAACCGATAAGGTATTGTCTGTAGAAAGCAATGTTCCCTTTGTTACCATATAAGCTGTTACCAATTTTGTTATTTCATGAAAATATGGCAAATTCAAGGTGCTTAATCTATCGTTTGAACTGTGATAATATGGAGTTACATCATCGGTTTCCCACGATTCTCCAACTAAAACGGCAGGATAACCTTTATTCCAAAAAGACGCATGGTCGCTTGCTGTTGTTCCTGGATTAACAACAACTGGATTCAGTTCAAAAGTGTAAGCGTTTAAAATATCCAATAAATCGTTTTTAATGGTTAAAGAGCCATGTAAGTCTCTAACATCTATATCAAAAACATTGTGCCCTGATTCTCCTGGAGCATCGCTATCGTAACCTATCATGTCCATATTTAGAACTCCAAGAATATTTAAGTTGTTGTTTTTTGCTTGGGTCGCATAATATTTAGAACCTTTTAAACCAATTTCCTCTTCATCCCAAAAGGCATAAATAATGGTGTTCTCCAAACATTGGGTAGAAAGGATTCTTGCTATTTCTATAACCGCAGCCGTTCCTGTGGCGTTATCGTCTGCACAATAATCGGCAACAGAATCATAATGCGCACATACAAGATATATGTTTTGAGGATTGGTTTTCCCTATTTGTGTAGCAATAATATTTTTTCCGGTGGTATTAAAGTTTTGTTCTTCAACACTTATATTATCAAATTGCTGAAGTCTTTCTTTGATATATTCAGCAGCCAAATCGTTATTTGCATGTTGTCTATTTATAATGGTAACTTCTGTTCCATTAACTAGGGTAGGTTGTTCCCCAGTAAATTCACTCACAGTTAATTCTAATCTTCCAATATCTACTTTATCAATTAGGTTTTGAACTGTTTGCCCAAAAGAGCTTACAGAAAGCAATACCAACGCAATAATAACAAGTTTTTTCATTAATTAATGGGGCTTTTAATATGAGTGCAAAGATAGGTTTTTAAAAAATAAATGATAAAAACATTCTAATTATTTAAACATCAATTTATATGTATGAAATTACTTCTAAAAACATAGAACAGAGCAGACCTATTCTTAAATTAGAAAACAGCTGTAATACTGAAAAAACATTTATTTTAGAAGGAGTCAAAAGAAGTATTTTCTTCATGTTATTATAAACTTTATGTTTATTTTTACAAACACCTCTAACTCTTATACTTGTAAAATCATGAGCAGTAATCTTTTTAATAAAATGGCTTTATTACCAAAATTAATAAAAGAAGGGAAGACTAAATATCTTTGGACCTCCTTCTTAAACAGATTATACTCTAAAGAAATCGCCTTTGGTTTTAAACGCGATTTAAGCGTGCCTTATAAAAAACCTAGAACACTAAAACCCATTACTATCCGCGAGTTTCAAGAGGACGACGAAGTCTTTTTTGTAGATAATTCAAACAATGGTTTAATAAACAACTTTTACACATGTTACGTGGGCATTACCAATGAAAACATTCCTTGCGCTCGAGTTTGGCTTATTGATTCGTCTCAAAACAAAACCTTAAACCATATATGGGGAGACAGGTTTCCACAGTTAAAGGCAGATGAAGTATTATTGGAAAATGTGTTTACAGTTCCTAAATTTAGAGGAATGGGAGTTATTCCAGCCTTCCTATACGATGTGGCCGAAAAAAGCAGGGAATTAGGAGCAAGATATGCCATTACCTTTGGGGAAGTAAAAAATATTAACACCTCAAGGTCGTACGATTACGCAGGATTTAGCCCTTATATAGTAAGAACAGTTTCCTATTTCTTATTCATAAAATCAATTAACTACGAAGAAATCCCGAGTGATAAAATGATCTTTTATAATAAGTCAATCAACAGGAAACCACCAGCGAAATAAAATTTTATTATTTAATTTTCTTCCCTGTTGCACTCATTTTCATGGCTTTTTCAAAAAAGACTTTTTGCGGCATCTTATAGAGCGCTAATTTCTTGGAGCAAGCATGGAGTATTTTTTCCTTTAATTCTTCTTCGTCAAAAGGCGTGTTAGCGACAATAGTGGCTTGAATGGCTTCCCCAAACAATTCGTCGTCGTAACCTGAAATAGTGCAATCTATAACTTCTGGTACAGATAGAATAACTTCTTCTATTTCTTTCGGACTCACTCTTTTTCCAGCTACTTTTAAGATTTCTTTTTTTCTGGCCATCAAATAATAATATCCATCTTCGTCAACTATGGCAACATCT
>NZ_DATGNO010000050.1:0-29896 GCF_035306705.1 Xanthomarina sp. | reverse complement strand
TTATGGAATTACATGTGAATTTTTGTTAAAAAATTTTAATTTCAAATTCTTCATTTTATTTTTCCAATCCCCCTTTAATTGTTTACTTTGTGGAGGTAATTATAATGACGCTAATAAACAACTATGCAAAACGTACTTTATCTTAAAGATGCTTCAATTTTTCAAGGAGACAGCCTGGTGCTTTCCGATATTAATATTGAAATAAACAAAGGCGAATTTGTTTATTTAATAGGAAAAACGGGAACTGGGAAAAGCAGTTTCATGAAAACGCTTTATGCCGATTTGCCATTAACTAAAGGCGAAGGAAGTATTGTGGATTTCAACTTAAAAACGTTGAAAGAAAAGGACATTCCATTTTTAAGACGAAAACTAGGCGTTGTTTTTCAAGACTTCAAATTACTTACTGATAGAACCATAAACGATAATCTTTTATTTGTTTTAAAAGCTACTGGCTGGAAAAACAAAGAAGATATGAATGTTCGTGTGGAAGAAGTTTTGAAAAAAGTGGATATGAAAACCAAAGGTTTTAAATATCCGCATGAACTATCTGGGGGCGAGCAGCAACGTGTAGCTATTGCAAGAGCATTATTAAATAATCCAGAACTTATTCTGGCCGATGAGCCAACAGGAAATTTAGATCCTCAAACCAGTATTGAAGTTATGGAGGTTTTACAAGAAATCAATAAAAATGGAAATACTATTTTAATGGCCACCCACGATTATGCTTTATTGTTAAAATACCCTAGCAAAACTCTTAAATGCGACGAAAACAAAGTATTTGAAGTGGTTCAGCGCAGTAAATCATAGTCCTAACATTAGTTGTTACAACTGTTTTATCTATTTTACAATACTCAGAAGCGGTACTTTATAAAACGCAAAAAAACCTTTATTTATGATTTTTGAAAATATTATCCCTGTTTTTGTTGTATCCATACTCATGGCTTATCTATATAGTGCATCAAAAAAGAAGCCTAAAAAAGATGGTGATGAAAACATTATTCTTCAACTGCCGAAATTTTATTATTTGATTGGAATTACAGTCTTATTAGGCGGAATTGGATTGTTTGTTTTCGCTTCCTTCTTTGCTAGTGGAAATGATAAGATTTTAGCGTCAGTTTCTAGTTTAATAGCGATAATTACTGGCTTAATCTTGTTTTCTAAAGGTTATATTTCCCATCTTAAAGTAACTAATATTGGGATTATAGAAACATCTATGTTTGGAAAAGAGAATGAAATTAAATGGGGTGAAATAAAGGAATTGTCTTTTGGAAAAACCAGTTTGGAACTAAAAATCTCAAGTGCAGATAAAACTATAAAAGCACATATGCATTTGGTTGGATTTCAAGAACTAGTTTCCAAGTTAGAACAAAAAACGGGAAAGACTAAAACTGATATGGGCATTCCAAACAAAAAATAAAAGATAAACACCAACATTTATAGTTTAATCTGTCTGTTTTTGTTCTAAATATTCGTTTATCAATAAAGAGCATTTTTTAGCGCCTTGAGCATTTAAGTGATCTGGATCTTCAAAATCGGTTAGCTCAAAACGCAAATCCCTTAAAAAGTTTATATGCGATACATTGGGATTTTTACTTTCAAAAGCTTCACAAGCAGTTTCAATTTTATGTAATTTCTCAGGACTTAAGCGGTCTAAATATCCTGTAAAAACTGGCATATTTACAAGAAGGACTTCTATGTGTCTCTCCTTGCATAAATCGATTATTTCTTGAATCCGTTTACTATTTAAGCTGAAATCCATGGAGCCATCCTCATGTTTTTTAGCTGTAGTATTAGATACTCGTTGTATTTCTAAAGAATCCATAGTAGAAAGATATGTGTTTCCCCAACCTCTGGAATCGCAACCAATTAAACTTCCTTCCTTTCTAAAGTCCTTATAACTTTTCCAGGTTTTATCGAACTTTCTAACGAGTGCCAAACTATATTTTTTAGGATTGTACCAAGAAATTAATGGCACATCTAAATCCATTTGCGTATGGTAAAAATATTTTCTCCAAATGTCTTCTTGCGTATTATCTGCCTGACTTAAAGTAGTGTATTCCACAGATAAAATAAGGTATTTCAATTTTGGCAAATGATTGATATGTTTTTCAAACAGCAATTTATCGAAATAAATAGTCTGACTTACATTGGCCAAGTTATACGTTTTTAGAGACAGCCATTCTGGATTAATTCCATAAAACGTATGCGAATCCCCTAAAACAAGCACATCTATATCGTTGTTATTATTTGAAATTTGCTTGTGTTTATAGCTGTAGTTATTTGGTACCGTTCGGTAAAACACTTCAGCCAAGATCCAAACCATCAAAATTGGAATTAAAAATAGACCGATATGTGTTAGTAGTTTTTTCATTAAAATTGAAAATAAATAAACGGTTGGGTATCTCCTGCAAAATAAAATATAATAAACGCCAAGCAGTAATAAACAGCTATTCGCAAGGGTTTAGAACGTATAAAATCTATTTCTAAAAGATGTTTCTTATCTCTTTGCAGCCATTCAAAAATCATATAAACCATTAAAAATAACACCAAACCTTTTGAGACCATTGGGAATGAAAATAAAGAAACTGAAAACATTTCTTGTAAATACAAAAATGCATGAGTAACGTTTTCCGCTCTAAAAAACACCCAAGCCACAAGTACAATTAAAAAAGTGCTTCCTATTTGAACAACCGATTTTAGACTTGGTAATAATTTACCTGGATCGGCAACATCTTTAAAGTGCCCATTTTTGTTTTGAAAGATAAGTGGCAGAAAAAAAAGCGCATGGATAAAACCCCAAATAATAAAGGTCCAATTGGCGCCATGCCAAAAACCACTTAAAAGAAAAACGATAAATATATTTCGTATCCACTTAGCTTTGGACACTTGATTGCCACCTAAAGGAATGTATACATAATCGCGAAACCAAGTACTTAAAGATATGTGCCAACGCCTCCAAAACTCGCCTAAATTTCTGGATAAATAAGGCGAATTAAAATTCTGCATTAAATCGAAACCCAACAATCTGGCTGTTCCAATGGCAATATCTGAATAGCCTGAAAAATCGCCATAAATTTGAAAAGCAAAAAAGAAAGCGCCAAAAAACAAGGTGCTTCCATTGTATTCTGAATAATTAGTGAAAATTTCGTTGACAGCTAAAGCGCAATTATCCGCAATCACCATTTTTTTGAAAAGTCCGAGTAAGATCAATCTTAAACCATCGACACTTTTTGCATAGTCAAACTGTCTTTTTCTTTCAAATTGTGGTAATAAATTTGACGCACGTTCAATAGGTCCAGCTACCAATTGCGGAAAGAAACTAACAAAAGTAAAAAACGATAGGATATTGTTAGTGGGTTCTATTCTTTTTCTATAAACATCTATGGTGTAGCTTAAGGTTTGAAAAGTGTAAAAGCTTATTCCCACTGGCAATAAAATATTTAAGGAACTGGATTCCAAAGATCTTCCAAAAAGCGAAAAGACTTCTTGAAAGGATTCAATAAAAAAATTGTAATATTTAAAAAAGCCCAAAATCCCTAAATTAACAACAAGACTTGTAATCAAAAGTGTTTTCCTTTTTGCTTTCTCTTCTGTTTTAGCTAAGGAAAGTCCGACCAAATAATCCACTAGAGAACTTACAAATATGAGTCCTAAAAAACGCCAATCCCAACAAGCGTAAAAGAAATAACTTGTAATCAGTAAAAACAGATTTTGAATCTTGATGTTTTTTTTAAAAACAAACCAATACAGCAAGAAGACAATTGGCATAAAAATGGCAAAATCTATCGTATTAAATAGCATGGGTTTTGGTTAGAAGTTGGTTGTAAATCTAATAATCTGTTATTAGTTATAAAAACTAATTGCCTGTAAATATATGCTTTTTGATATATGGAAAACAATTTCATTTTAAAAGCTATCGGTTCCTATATATCTGTTTAAATAAATTTTGAAAGAAGCCAGCCCAAATGAAATGTCTTTATTTTATAAAATTTGTATCAATATTGATTAGATTTGAAGCACCGAACCGACATTCATGCTATCTATATTAATTCCAACATATCATTACAA
Source organism: Xanthomarina sp. (assembly GCF_035306705.1). Taxonomy (GTDB): domain Bacteria; phylum Bacteroidota; class Bacteroidia; order Flavobacteriales; family Flavobacteriaceae; genus Xanthomarina. The sequence continues at coordinate 25,828 of NZ_DATGNO010000050.1, read as the reverse complement.
TGCTTATCCTTTAGCTCAGGAGCTTGAAAAACAGGCTTTGGAAGCTAACTTGATTTTCGAGCTTATTTGTGTGGACGATGGCTCATTTTCTGAACTAAATATAGCCAACCAAAAAATTAACCAACTTATAAATTGTAAGTTTATTGAGGCTAAAAAAAATGTTGGAAGATCGGCAAGCAGAAAGTTTCTAGCAGAACAAGCACAATATCCTTGGTTGTTATTTATAGACGCCGATGTCTTGCCAAAAAACAAGGATTTTTTAACCAAGTATTTAAACAAATTAACCCCAACTTCCGAAGCTATTTTTGGAGGTTTTGCTTATAAGGAATCGTCTTATAGTAAAAATAAATCGTTGCGTTTTACGTTTGGAAAACAACGTGAAGAAGTGGACGCAGCCATCAGAAACAAAACTCCTTATAAAGTAATTATTTCGGCCAATTTTCTAGTAAAAAAACCAATTTATTTGGAGCTTATAAAACAAAATACAGAAAACAGTTATGGGATGGATTATTTGTTGGGAGCCTTGCTTAAAAAGTATGGGATAAAAGTGGAACACATAAATAATGAAGTATTTCACTTTGGGATAGATGAAAATATAGCGTTTTTAAAAAAAACCGAACATGCGATGCACACCTTATCCAATTTATCCAAATCCAAAGAAATAACAAGTAACGATATTAGTTTATTAAGAGCATATTATTTTCTTAAACTGTTTTATTTACAACACCTTTTCGGAAAGTTCTTAGGTTATTTTGATAGAGTAATAAAGAAGAATCTAACTGAGGAAAATCCGAGTTTATTTTTATTCGATTTATATAGATTAGGTTATTTTTGCAGGATACACCATTAGTATGACAGCATTTTTCTCTATAATCATTCCCTTATATAATAAAGAACACTTTATTACAGACACCCTAAACAGTGCGTTAAATCAAGATTTTAAAGCTTTTGAAATTATTGTTGTTAATGACGGCTCTACCGATAAGAGCTTAGAAAAAATAAAAGCAATTGGAGATCATAGACTTAAGGTTTTTTCCATAGAGAACTCGGGAGTTTCTGCTGCGCGAAATTATGGAATTAAAAAAGCAAACTCAGAGTATATTGTTTTTTTAGATGCCGACGATTTATGGGAAGAGAATCATTTATCCAATCTTCATAAACTTCTAAAAGCATTTCCTAATTGTGGATTATACGCGACCGCTTATAGCAAAAAACAAAAAAACAAAACCTTAAAAGTTAAGTACCATCGTATTCCAGATACCCCAAATTGGATGGGGATTCTTCCTGATTATTTTGATGCCAGTAAATTTAACACGATTGCTTGGACCTCGGCCGTTATGGTACCTAAAATTATCTTAGACAATCTGAATGGTTTTGATGAGAAAATCACTCTAGGAGCCGGAGAGGATACCGATTTATGGATTCGGATTGCACTTAAACATCCCGTAGCTTTTTTTAATTCTGCTACCGCCATACATAATTTGCATGCTGATAATAGACTGTCGAATACCCATACGAACCGGAGAGTCTATTTAAATTTGGACACCTATGAAACGGATGCCAAATCCAATCGGTCGTTAAAGACCTATCTGGATATCAATCGGTTTTCTTTAGGAATGCAATATATGTTGGTGGGAAATAAGGAAAAAGCCAAAACCTACTTCAGGTCTTTAGATCCAAAAAGCCTAAACAGAAAACAGCGCTTTCTAATGAGCTTAAACAGACCTCTATTAATCTTTTTCGTGAAACTTCAAAAAGGTTTACGTGCTTTAAATATCAACCTGACCCCTTTTCACTAAAACAAAATCGTCGTAATTTCGGATGTAGTCTGCTTCGTCAAATTCTCTGGAAGCAAGTACCAGACAAACAGATCCGGAAGAAAAATTCTCCAATTCCCGCCATATTCCATTTGGAATTAACAGGCCTTTGTTGGGTTTGTTCAAGGTAATGGTTTGCTTTTGGTTTCCATCGTCTAAACGCACTTCAAAACTACCACTTAAGGCAATTAAAAATTGGTATAAATTTTTGTGTGCATGACCTCCTCGATAGGCATTACTAGGCACATCATATAAATAATAAACACGTTTAATATCAAAGGGAATAATATCTTTTTCTATAAAAGCCAAATTGCCTCTAGGGTCTTGAACTTTTGGAATATCTATTATTTTTAAATCTGTTATACTATTGGTCATGATATGTTTTTTAATAAATCCTCCCACTGCAAGGCAATCTGCTCCATGGCGAATGGTAAGACACTCTCTTTAGCGTTTTGTTTACAAAAACGATATAAAGAATCATCAAATATAAAACTATTCATGGCTTCAGCGAATGCATTCGCATTAAAATTTTCAACCAACAAGCCATTATGCCCATGTTTAATAATTTCATTAGGTCCCGATAGACAGTCGACGGAAATTACAGGAACACCAAGTGAGAGTGATTCTATTAAAACTCTAGGAAAACCTTCAAATCGGCTAGTGAGGCAAACGAATTGCGCTTTTGCTACTATCTCTAAAGGATTTTTATTAAAGGGTATAAAATGAACGTTATTTTCTATTTCTAGTTTAGAAACCTTCTTTTTTAATACATTCAAATCTGGTCCAGAACCCATAATAATAAGATTTATGTTTTCTTGGGGCAAGGAGGATAACTTATAAGACTCTATTAAAAGTGAATAATTCTTTACTGCCTCGTCCAGTCTACCGTAGGCTAAAACGTATTTATAATCCACTACAAACCCCGATTTCAAGGGTAATTGAGGCTCTTGTATGGGATTGTAAATGGTTGTAGTATTTTTAAAGCCATAGACGTTTTTAACCAATGTTTCAATTTCTTTAGAAACACATACTATTCCACTAGCATTTTGGTATAAACTTTTAGCTAAATTTTTATTTTTTGGGAAGTAATAATTTAAATTATAACTTCTTAAAACATAAATTACCCGATAGGGTTTATATATTAATTTTGTGAGCAAGGTTTCCCGAAGCCAGGAATTTCTTGATCTATTATCTATAATACAGTAAAACTGATGGTTTTTAAGGTGTTTTCTAAAAACTAGAAGTCTATTTAAACGTGCAAAGATTCCATCTTTTTCGTCTTTTAAAGCACCCAGATTCAACAGCGTTCCGGCATACTCATAGTCAACTAAATTAAGAACCGTAACAAGATGTATGGTGTAACCCATCTGTTCAAGCATTTTAGACAATAACGCCGTAGATTGCTCTGCTCCTCCTTTTCCTAATGAAGATGTTACTATACAAATCTTTTTATTGTTACTTTGCAAGAATAATTATTTAGAAATCAAATATAGTAAACGAATTCTTGGCAACTAAATTTTAGTTTGTCAAACTATATTTCTGAAATGAATGACAATTTATAAATGAAAATTTTATTACTTGGAGAATACAGCAGACTTCATAATTCTTTAAAAGAAGGTCTAGAAAAATTGGGCCACCAAGTTACTATTGTTGGAAGTGGCGATTATTTTAAAAACTATCCTGTTGATATACGTATTGAAAACAAATACACTAAAGGCATCAAGCTTTTTATTAAAAAGGTTATTTATAAGCTTTTTAAAATCGATGTTTCATCCTGGAGCATCAAGCGCCAGTTTTTTTTACATCAAACCCAATTAAGAAATTATGATGTGGTGCAACTGATTAATGAAAATTCTTTTGGTTGTTTACCAGATATAGAAATACAGCTTTTAACTTATATTTTTAAACATAACAAAAATGTGTTTTTACTTTCCTGTGGAACTGATTATGTGAGTGTTAAATACGCTGCCGATAATAATTTAAAATATTCTGTGTTAACACCATTTCTTGAAGGTCGAGGTTCTAAAAAGCAATTTTTGCACATCCATATGCGCACTTCGCCACCATTTGAGAAACTACACTTCTTTTTATATGACAGAATTAAAGGAGTCATAGCATCAGATTTAGACTATCATTTACCCTTAAAAAACCATCCCAAATATCTTGGAATGATTCCAAACCCAATTAATACAGACCTATTAAAGTATATCGATTTAAAGATTGAAGATAAAATCATCATCTTTCATGGTATCAATACAGAAAATTACTTTAAGAAAGGAAGTGATATTTTTGAAGCTGCCTTAGACCTTGTGGCCATAAAACATTCAGATAAAATTGAAATTATTACGGTTCGAAGTTTACCTTATAAAGAATACATCCATTCCTTTGATCGAGCACACATTGTTTTAGATCAGGTTTTTTCTTACGATCAAGGTTTTAATGCTTTAGAAGCCATGGCAAAAGGCAAAGTGGTATTTACAGGTGCCGATCAAGAGTGGTTAGATTATTACAAGCTTAAGAAAGACACAGTAGCTATTAACGCTCTGCCTGATGCCGAAAAAATTGCTCAAAAACTGGAATGGTTAATTGAAAACCCCGATCAACTAAAAATCATCTCAAAAAATGCACGAGCTTTTATTGAAAGAGAGCACAATGGCTTAAACGTGGCAACAAGCTATTTGAAAACTTGGGAGATGCATTCTGAGTTCTAAGAATCATACTCATTTTTATCCGGAATTACCCCGAAAAGCGAGGAACTAAAAATTAAAAGCACCATTCCATAGTACAAGACATAGGTTACAAAGTGAGCGATTGTTGCTCCTTTTACTCCATACATATCTATAAATAAAATACTGGAAAGATAGAGGATAATTACCGAAAAAGCTTCGGTAATCATATAGTGCCAGAACATTTTCTTAGCTAAAAACTGATAGGCAATCACAACAGATAACACCTTTACGAAATCGCCTAAAAGCTGCCATAAAAACAGCTCTTCTACGGGTTTAAATTCACTCGAAAACACAATCGTAATAATAATATTTCTAAAGAAATAAATAAAAAGCAACCCTACCCCAAAAATTGGGATTATGGTTTTATAAAAGCTAAACACTTCATTTCTAAATTCTTTAGCATTGTCTATTTCAGATAATCTAGGAAGAATATATAAGGTTAACAACGAACTAACAAACATTAAATAATATTTTGAAATCCGGTTCATGGCTTCCCAAAATCCTGCTTCCTTAAAACCAACATTCTCAATAATATACGATCGAATTGCAATGGCTACCAAAGGCAAAACAATGGCCGAAAACAAGGCCATTATGGAAAAGGAGCTCAGCTTTTTAATGGTGGTGAACCTGACATTACTCACCTTTATTAAAGGCATTAAACTACGCTGGTTGACAATCCCAACCACAGTAATTAAAAAGATTAAAGATTCGGAAACAACAACCGAAATCAACGCACCATCTATACGGTTTTTATAGATTAAAATTAAAGTAACCGAAACTGCTAGAATTTGTCCGATGATATTAATTATAATCAGCATTTTAAACTTTGAAAACCCATTCAATATCGAAAAGGAAAACAAATTTAAAGTGTAAAATGGCAAGGATATAGCTAGAACTTTTATAACATATGCATAATCGTTGTACTCGGGAAATATATAATCATTTATAGTGTCGGCATTGAAATAAACCAAGAATGATACTACCACCGTCGAAATAAAACCTAAATAAAAAGCGGATGATAGGGTTTTGCTTAATTCTAAGGTATTGTTTTTAAACTCGGCAATATATTTAACAACCCCGTTATATAAACCTAAAGTAGCAATGGACTGAATGGAATATAAGAAGTTTCTTAAATTTCCAATAAGCGCCATACCTTCTGCCCCAATAAAATGGGCAATAGCATTAGAAGTTAAAAGTCCTCCAGCAATTCTAGTGATTAAAGACACCGAATTTAGTGAAGCAACTTTAATTAATACGTTATTATTAATATAGTTTTTAAACCGTTTCAATTAATAAGAATTTATTGTTTTTACAATTTGAGTCACCTCTTCATTAGACATAACTGGACTTATTGGCAAACTAACAACTGTTTTATGAATTGCTTCAGTAATTGGCAAACTTAAATGATTAAAATTAATTAAAGCCTTTTGTTTATGAGGGGGAATAGGATAATGGATCAAGGTTTCAATATCATGCTTTTTTAAATAGGACACAAATTTATCTCTATTTTCCACCCTAACCACAAAAAGATGGAACACATGGTTTTTAGAGCCATCGTAAAACGGCAAATCCACTTTTTCCGATGATATCTCAGTCAGGTAGCGTTTGGCTATAATTTGTCGTATTAAGTTATCGGCATCTAATTGTTTTAGCTTGACATTTAAGAACATGGCCTGGATTTCGTCCAATCTATTGTTAAAACCCTTTAGAGCATATTCGTATTTTTTATCGGCACCATAATTATGGAGTATTTGGATGGCTTTAGCTAAAACAGGATCGTTTGTTGTAATAGCACCACCATCTCCTAAAGCTCCTAAATTTTTACTTGGATAAAAACTAAAGGCAGCTGCATCACTTAAGTTGCCAGCATTTTTACCAGTTATACTTTTAGCGCCATGAGCTTGGGCAGCATCTTCTATAACCAATAAATTATGCGATTTAGCTATAGAATTAATGGCTTCCATATCAGCCAATTGCCCATACAAATGCACGGCCATAACAGCTTTAACCTTAGGGTTTAATTGCTTTTCAATGTCTTGAATCGAGATGTTAAATGTCTTTTCATTTGGTTCAATAAAAATTGGAATCAACCCAGAACGTATTATGGACAACACACTTGCGAAAAATGTATTTGCAGGAACTAAGACGTGATCACCGGTTTTTAAAATATCCAGTTCCAAATAAGCTTTAAATATTAAAGTTAAAGCGTCCAAGCCATTACTGGTTCCTATACAATATTTCGTACCACAATAGGCAGCAAAATTTGTTTGGAAAGTTTCTACCTCTTTCCCCAAAATATAATGTCCAGAGTCTAAAAACTGCTGAAATTTGTTATGAAATTCAGGTTCAAATCTCTTGTTGATTTCGTGGAGATCCAGAAATTTTATCATATTAAAATATCGTTTAAAAGGCGGTGGTTTCTTGTAAAAACACTGTAAAAATCATGTGAAATACTACTTGCACCAAAAGACTCTTTCCAAGCTTGCAAACCGGAATTAATTTGCTGACCTCTGTTTTCTCCACAAATTCCAAAATCGAAATAAGGTTTCGTTGCATAAACCTCATGAATTAAATGATGGAATAGAAAATCCAAACTTCCAAATTCTTGTTTGGTATGGTTTGCAGAGATGTATTGTGCATGAGCTACTTTTTCTGTTTCAAAAACGGTAGTTCCAGCAACAATATTGTTGTCTTTATACACATTAAACTGCCGGATGTTTTTAGGGAATTTAGATTTTAGATAACTTATTTCCTCCAAAGTATGAACAGGCTCTACACCATGTTTTTCTTCTAAGTTGGGAATTAAAATAAGGTTCCAAAAAGGTTCAAGGTCCTGCTCTTCTTTAATTACTAAGTTGTTTTTATAAGCCTTTTTTAAACCTCTTTTTCTGTTCGACGAACTTATTTTAATAGGTTGTGTGGTATCTATAGCTAAAGATAAATCTCTTCTTATAAGCTGGGCTTGAAGTTTAAACAACAAGTAATCCATTTCATCGCTTGGACGTGTGTGATACATTCTAGGAGTTGGCTTAATTATCAACTCCTCTATTCCATGACTTTCTATGGATTCGAGCACACTTTTAAATGCTTTTAAAATGGTTTTGAAGCTGGAGTTTTTACCAACTATCAAACCCCCATAAGTAAGCCCTTGATGCGAATATATAATATGGTTTTTAATGTTTGCTGGAAAGAGTGCCACCAGCTTTTCATTTTTAAAAATCAATAATGAATGATCTTGGAATCTATCTTTATGATATTCCATAAAATCACGATGGCATAAAAAAGTGCCGTTTTTAGACTGTTCCAAGAAATCATTCCACAACGATTTATGCTTGTGATTATAATTTTTAACTGTAAAACTAGAGCTGATATGTAAGAATTCCTTTTCCAAATAACTTAATGTGTATGATAGCAGTAAAACTAAAGTTATTTTTTATTTTTACCTAAATTAATTCAAGGTATGCGCTTTAACATCTCGGAAAAACATTTGACCTTTATTACCTACCTTCTTTTTGCCATGGTACTTGTTTTTACATTAACAAAGCCTATACAACCTCACAACGACTCTGAAGGCTATTTAACCATGTCTATTATCAGATCTGCTCCATACCCAATCTTACTAGCTGCCTTAAAACATCTATTTGGTTCATTCTTTAATTTTGCGACTATATTCTTTCAGGTTTGTCTAGGTATTTTTGCTGTTGGATTTTTAATGAACACAATTAAGAAGCATATAACACTTCATAATTTCTGGTATTTATTTTTAACTCTAATTTTACTCCTACCTTATGTGTATCATCATGCTATTGCTAATGGATTTCTATCCGAAGCTTTAGCATACCCTTTATACTTAATTGTTGTTGCTCAATATATTACTCTATTAAACACACAGCAAAACAAGAATTTCATCTATTTATTTACAACTCTTTTTATACTTATCCTGACGCGAAAACAATTTCTTTTTTTAGTTCCTATTGGTATTCTAATTCTTATGTATGTGAGTTTTAAAACTAAAAATTATAAAAAACATATTTGGGTATTTGCTGTTTTTTTATGTGTCCCTTTTTTCGTTTCCATAGCAGATAAAACGTATCATAAAATTAAACACAATCATTTTGTAAGCACACCTTGGTCTGGTATTCATTTTATAACACCAGCATTTTATGTGGCCGATGAAGAGGATATTTCACTTTATAATACTCCTGAAGAACGCCTGCTTTTTTCAGAAACCTATAAACAATTAGCTTTAAAGCAATTAAACATTCACAACTTAGATTCTTTAGATCGTTCTGACAATATCATGCCTTATATTACGCATTATTCAGAAATTGCAAATCACACGGTTCTACCGGCTGGCATCCATGCTACCGCTACGAATAACACAGAAGATGAAGTTTATATTGCAGTAGATATCCTTACTTTAAAAATGACGCTACCTTTAATACGCGATAATTTTAAAGCTTGGCTAAATCTTTATATTAAAAATATAATACATGCTTTTGGTAATGCAAAATATTTATTGATTTACCTGATTCTATTAGTTTATGCGCTAGTTTCGTTAATACGGAAAAAAACAAAACAAAGTGAAATAATTAGTTTAGTTTTACTTTTAACTTTTTCCAATATTATTTTAGTTGCCATTGGTATGCATACTTTAAAACGATTTACTTTTTACAACGATTGGACCCTATTTTTAGTCCTTTTTATTTTGCTGGAAACATTTAACTCTCGTAACCCACAATCTCATGAATAAAGAATTATCTATTGTAATGCCCTGTTTAAACGAGGCAGAAACATTAGGGATTTGTATAAAAAAAGCGCAATCTTTTTTATTTAAAAATCAAGTTGATGGTGAAATTATAATTGCAGATAATGGCAGTACAGATGGCTCGCAAGACATAGCAAAAAACCTGAAAGCCAAGGTTGTTCCTGTAAAAGAAAAAGGCTACGGAAGTGCTTTAAGAGGTGGAATTGAAGCGGCGTCAGGAAAATATATAATTATGGCCGATGCCGATGATAGCTATAATTTTGAAGCATTACAACCCTTTTTAAACGAACTTAGAACAGGTACCGACTTGGTAATGGGAAACCGATTTAAAGGAGGAGTTGAAAAAGGCGCCATGCCTTTCTTACACAAATATTTAGGAAATCCTGTACTATCATTTTTAGGACGTTTGTTCTATAAAATTGATATAGGCGACTTTCATTGTGGGTTAAGGGGTTTTAGTAAGGAAGCTTACTATAAAATGGATTTAAAAACAACCGGAATGGAGTTCGCATCCGAAATGATTGTTAAATCTAAACTTAATAACCTAAAAATAACCGAAGTCCCTACAACTCTAAAACCTGATGGTAGAACAAGAGCACCTCATCTTAATACATGGAAGGACGGTTGGAGACATTTAAGATTTCTGCTTTTATACAGTCCACAATGGCTTTTCTTAATTCCAGGTGTTTTTTTAATACTACTTGGTTTTATTACTTCAGCAATTATTATTAGTCATCCCATTGTAATAAACAATATCGAGTTGGATGTCCATACGCTACTCTACACATCCAGTTCAGTGCTTATTGGTTTTCAATTTATTGTATTTTATGCACTGACTAAAATTTATGCTGTAGAAAACAACCTACTCCCAAAAAGCGAGCGTTATCAGAAATTATTTAAATATTTAAATCTGGAAACCGGCTTAATTATTGGTGTTCTCTTTCTTATTATTGGAATAGGATTGAGTTATTTTGGGCTCAGTATTTGGAAGCATTTGAATTTTGGCGAACTAAATCCTTCTGAAACCTTAAGAATTATAATTCCAGCAGTGTTTACGATACTTCTAGGTATGCAAATAATTTTCTTTAGCTTGTTTTTTAGTATTCTTGGATTAAAGAGTACCAATGACTAATCTTTCTTAATCAATAAATAATAAAGATTTATAAATGCAATGGCCCCATTTGAGATAATAATAGGCCAAGAGGTTTGCAACATAAAGCCATAAGTTACAAAAAGTATACAACCTACAGTATTAATAATACGCAGTTTTTTAACATCCTTCATCGTAAAGGAGATTAACAATCCTGCCATGGCCGCATAGCCCACCCACTCTGTAAAGGGAATTCCAAAAAAATCCATATTCTAGTCGTTTTTTAAGTCGAAAAAAGAGGAATCCATTTATAGAATTCCTCTTTTATTATATTTATTGAACTATTTTATTTAAACTGTTTTATGTCTTTTACGCTCAACTTCAGTTAAGTATATTTTACGTAAACGAATGTGATGTGGCGTCACCTCAACATACTCATCTTTTTGAATATATTCTAAAGCTTCTTCTAACGAAAATTTAATAGCCGGAACTATTCTAGCTTTATCATCGGCTCCAGAACTACGCACGTTACTTAACTTTTTAGTTTTTGTTACGTTCACAGCCATATCGTCTCCACGAGAGTTTTCGCCAATTACTTGACCTTCGTAAATGTCTTCACCTGGATCGACAAAAAACTTTCCTCTATCCTGTAATTTATCAATAGAATATGGAATGGCTTGACCTTTTTCCATAGAAACCAAAGAACCATTCTGACGTTCTGGAATACCTCCTTTTAACGGTTGATATTCTACAAATCTATGCGACATAATAGCTTCTCCTGCAGTAGCAGTTAATAGTTGATTACGCAAACCGATAATCCCTCTAGAAGGAACCATGAATTTACAAATCATTCTATCTCCTTTAGCTTCCATACTCAGCATTTCGCCTTTACGCATGGTTACCATTTCAATAGCTTTTCCAGAAACTTCTTCTGGTAAATCGATGGTCATTTCTTCAACTGGCTCACATTTCACACCATCAATTTCTCTAATAATAACTTGTGGTTGTCCAATTTGAAGTTCGTAACCTTCGCGACGCATGGTTTCAATTAAAACCGATAAGTGCAAAACACCACGACCAAAAACTATAAATTTATCTGCACTATCTGTTTCATTAACACGAAGCGCCAAATTTTTCTCTAATTCCTTGTACAGACGATCTTTAATATGTCTAGAAGTAACAAACTTTCCATCTTTTCCAAAGAAAGGCGAATCGTTAATAGTAAACAACATACTCATGGTTGGCTCATCAATTGCAATGGTTTTTAAACCTTCTGGATGTTCAAAATCGGCAACGGTATCTCCAATTTCAAAACCTTCCAATCCAACGATGGCACAAATATCTCCCGTTTGAATTTCGTCAACCTTCTTACGGCCTACACCTTCAAAAACATGAAGTTCCTTAATTTTATTTTTCACAATACTTCCATCTCTCTTAACCAAAGAAATGTTTTGTCCAACTTTCAGCTCACCACGAGTTAAACGCCCAATAGCAATACGTCCAGTAAAGGATGAAAAATCCAAAGAAGTAATTAACATTTGGGTATTTCCTTCCACGATTTTAGGTGCAGGAATATGTTCGATAACCATATCTAACAAAGGTTCGATATTATCGGTTTGTTTTCTCCAATCGGTACTCATCCAGTTTTGTTTGGCAGAACCATAAACAGCTGGAAAATCTAACTGCCATTCTTCGGCACCTAACTCAAACATTAAATCGAAAACTTTTTCATGAACCTCATCCGGGGTGCAGTTTTCTTTATCCACTTTATTAATAACCACACACGGTTTTAATCCTAAATCAATAGCTTTTTGTAATACAAAACGCGTTTGTGGCATAGGCCCTTCAAAAGCATCAACTATCAATAAAACACCATCTGCCATGTTTAACACGCGCTCTACTTCTCCTCCAAAATCGGCGTGACCAGGTGTGTCTATAATATTAATTTTTGTGTTTTTATATACTACGGATACGTTTTTAGACGTGATGGTAATTCCTCTTTCTCGTTCTAAATCGTTGCTATCTAGAATTAAATCGCCAGAATTTTCGTTTTCACGAAATAGATGACAGTGGTACATGATTTTGTCTACCATAGTTGTTTTTCCATGATCGACGTGGGCAATGATTGCAATGTTTTTAATGTTAGCCATATAGGTGCTGTATTTTGAGCGTGCAAAGTTACGATATATTTATTTAGCACAGCAATTTTATTCTTGTTAATAGTTAATTATATGTTATTATTCCGTAAGTATAAAGTTTCTGTTTGTATCTTTAATTTATAGAGTTTTTGATTTTAATAAACTCTATCCTACCCAATCAACCAAACCCAAATAGCGATAAACACCTATCTTGATGTAGGTATTAAAACCTTGTGTAGCATGAAAAACCTAGTTTATAAATACTCGAAATTCATTCCTTATCTTTATTTTATTGCCGCTGTAGCCTATTGGTTTACAAGCGTTAACAGAATAGAAGGAATTACAGCCTACCCGATTTTGTTGTTTGCCATACCTTTTGTTTGGCAATTAATAAAACCAAGTAAACAACTTAATTTCTCACTTGGAATTGTTTTTGTCTGCTTCTCATCGTATATGATTTTAGCTTACTTAATTGATCTCTTGAATATAATTGTCTTTTCCGAAACGGTACGAAATTTTATTATTATAAGTGGTGCGTTTGTTTTTGCAAACTTTTTAATGTCGCTTTGGATGATAAGAAATAGTATGAAAAAAGCATTCTAAATATGTATCTTTGCAGTCTAAAATTTAAGTAATTATGACTCTGAATGATGTGCCAAAAATAAAATTTACAAATTCTGATAATTTTTTCCTACTTGCTGGTCCTTGTGCCATTGAAGGTGAAGATATGGCCTTGCGTATTGCTGAGAAAATTATAACCATCACCAACAAACTCCATATTCCCTTTGTTTTTAAAGGTAGTTTCAAAAAAGCAAACAGGAGCAGAATTGATAGTTTTACAGGTATCGGCGACGAGAAAGCACTTAAAATTCTTCAAAAAGTATCCACGACATTCGATGTACCAACAGTAACAGATATCCATGAAGTATCCGATGCTGCCATGGCTGCCGAATATGTGGATGTGTTACAAATTCCAGCTTTTTTAGTACGCCAAACAGACTTGGTGGTTGCAGCTGCACAAACGGGCAAGGTTGTAAATCTAAAAAAAGGTCAATTTATGAGTCCAGAATCCATGAAACATGCTGTTCAGAAAGTATTGGATGCTGGCAATAAAAAGGTTTGGATTACGGATAGAGGCACCATGTTTGGTTACCAAGATATGATTGTAGATTTTCGTGGCATTCCAACCATGCGTCAATATGCACCTACAATATTAGACGTAACACATTCTTTACAGCAACCCAACCAAAGTGTTGGAGTTACTGGAGGACGACCAGACATGATTGAAACTATTGCCAGAGCGGGAATTGTAAACCATGTGGATGGCTTGTTTATTGAAACACATTTCGACCCTGCACATGCAAAAAGCGATGGCGCCAACATGTTGCATTTAGATAATTTAGAAAAACTATTAACTAATTTAGTAGCTATTAGAAAAGTAGTTCAAAGTTTATAATTATTTTCTATAATTCACTTTTTCATATTTTGAATTGAATACTACCACACAGATTATAAACTGAGTTTATAATAATTATCCGTATTTTTGCAAACCTAATATAGAATGAGTTGCAGTTATGTTATTTTTCAAGTTTGAACTGAAAATCAACAACATACATAACTGCCGCTTTTTTTTATGGAAAACAGTTAAGGAATTAGCAATACTTACGTCTAAGGTTCTAATAAAATAAAAGTTAACAACTAATGAAACTAAACTCAGCTAAAATACTTTTGATAGTATTTTTTAGTATTTTAAATTGGAATTCTTATTCCCAAAATGATTTATCTTCACTATACACAACTCATAATAAAGGTAAATTTTTTTTTAGTTGGGGAGGCAATAGAGAGGCTTTTACAAAATCTGATATAACCTTTAAAGGAGAAAATTACAACTTTACACTTAACGATGTAAAAGCCCACGATCGTCCAAAGGGATGGCATATAGACTATATAAATCCAAAACGTCTTTCAATTCCACAAACCAACCTTAAAATAGGTTACTTTATAAGCGATAAGTACTACCTAGCTTTTGGAGTTGACCATATGAAATATATAATGACCCATAATCAATATGTAAACATTAATGGTTATATTAATTTACCTGCCGATGAATTAGGCTCTAATTACAACGGTAATTACCAAAATGAATCCATTCAAATGACGGATGATTTTTTATTGTTTGAACACACCGACGGACTAAACTATGTCTATTTCGAATTTGGTCGGTTTGATGATATATCCCATTTATTTGGCATATCGAATACCGATAAATTACAGATTAATATTACTGAAGGTTTTGGTTTTGGAGCTTTGTACCCAAAAACAAATACGACCTTGTTAGAAAAAACTCGTTATGACGAATTCCACATTGCAGGTTATGGTCTATCGTTAAATGCAGGGCTAAACTTAACTTTCTTCAAGTACTTTTTTGTCCAGGGCAATTTAAAAGGTGGATTTATTAATATGCCGGATATTAGGACAACACATAACACGAAGGATAGTGCGTCGCAACATTTTATGTATATCCAGACCATTGTTTCTGCGGGCGGAATTTTTAAAATATAATTTTCTAATAATCAATGCTCTTTTACCTATTCTGAAAAATTCTGGGTTTATTTACCATCCACATAATCCTGTAAATACAAAAATCTATCCGTAAGTTTTCCATTGTTGGTGGTTTCCGCACGTTTTAAAATACTTCGTTCATCTCCATTAAATAATGCAGGAATCACCTGTTCTAAAAACATTTCTCTTTATGCAAAACAATTTTCTTTAGAACAGCTGTTAAGACGACTACATCAATTTTCTCTAAAATTTTATAGCGAAGGGATTTAACTATTTTACCGTTTTAGATCAGTAAATGGGCATCAAACTTATTTGACACATGGGAATACCAAAAACCTACGTCTATATATTCTTTGCTTTTATTTGAATAGGAAATGGGACGCTTGCCAATATAATAACATGGTAATTATAATTTATATGTTAGTCTACTTGAGGTAAGGTTTGCTCTATAACCATTTGCAAGTGTATAAGTATCGATCGAAAAGGCTCCTCATGATTTAATATGTATGCTTCAGCTGGTCTCAAATCATCATTTTATATGTCATCTCAAATTTAATAAAATAATATGATGCCATATTCAAAATAATTCATTTACTTTGTTATTCAAAGTACTTTAATATGGAGCCGAAAGATTATTTAAAAGATATCAGTGAGATAAAACAACTCATGAATAAATCCTCTCGTTTTATTTCCCTGAGTGGTTTATCGGGTATTCTAGCCGGAATCTATGCTATAATTGGCGCAGCTATAGCTTATTGGTTGGTTATGGAATACAGCAATGGAACGCTTATATTGGATGGTAAAATATTTAGATGGGTTATTCTGGATCTTGTATTAATTGCTTTCTTTAGTATTGGAACGGCTGTTGTATTAACCACTAGAAAAGCTAAAAAGCATGGTGAGAAAATCTGGGATGGTACCTCCAAGCGTTTGGTTGTGAATTTTTTAATTCCTCTAATAACTGGTGGCTTATATATATTAATCATTCTAAACCACCAAAAATACGGGCAAACTGGAGCCTTAATGCTTATTTTTTATGGTCTTGCGTTGATAAATGCTTCGAAATACAGTATTGGAAATATACGATATCTAGGTTTTATACAAATTATTTTAGGACTAATTTGCGCATGGTTTCCCGGCTATGGTTTTTGGCTTTGGGTAATAGGATTTGGATTTATGCATATTATATATGGTACTTGGATGCATTTTAAATATGACAAGAATCAATAGGCTTTTAGTCTTTATAAATAAAATGAATATTAAAAAGTGACTTCTGCAAACGCAGAAAATTATGAACATATTAAACAACATAAATAAAGTTTTTGATCATAGAATTAGATTGGGCATTATGTCTATTTTAATGGTAAATGAGTATGCCGATTTTAATACCCTCAAGGACTTACTCGGCGCTACGGATGGCAACTTGGCTAGTCACACAAAAGCACTGGAAAAAGCAGAATACATTACAGTTAAAAAACAATTTATTGATAGAAAACCAAATACCCGTTATGCCGCAACTAAACTTGGAAGAGCAGAATTCAACAAACATATTGAAGCCCTTGAAAAACTAATAAACAATCAATAATATTTTTTTTATAACCTTACTTTGAAATACAAAGTACTTTAAATAAATCAAAAAAAATGGAAAACACAAACAGACCTCAACAAAACAAATTTGGACAATGGATTAAAACTTCAATTACAGCTAGAATGCTTATGGTAGGCTTTTTAGTAATCATCCTACTTGTTCCCCTCTCCTACATAAACAGTCTAATAACCGAGCGCTCTTTAAGGCAACAAGATGTAGTTAGCGAAATAAATGATAAATGGGGAAACAATGTATTAGTATATGGCCCGATTTTAAAGGTGCCGTACAAAACCCACTCTGAAACCAAAACCTACAACGAAACAACAAAAACCTATTTAACCGAAACTAAAACTCAAATAAATTATGCCTATATTTTCCCAGAAAACTTATCTTCTGCCGTAGAAGCTAGTTCAAAAACACTTAAGAGAGGTAATTTTGAATCTGCCGTGTTTACAACAAATATGAATTTTAACGGAGCTTTTACAAAACCAGTTCTTGAACAAAAAGGAATAAAGGAAGAAGATATTGAATGGGATAAATTAAAAATCATCATTAAGACTTCCAATTTAAAAGGAATAAAAAATGAAATGTCTATTAAAGTAAACAATAGTACATATCCTTTTGAAACAAATTTCAACGAAAACCCCAACATTCATATAAGCTATCTGGACGAATTGGAATCAGGTTTTTTAACAGATTTAGACTTTATAAAATCTGAAAAAGCTAGTTTCAATTTCATAATTACTTTTAATGGAAGCAAAGACATTCAAATCATTCCAATCGGAAAAACAACCACACTACAAATGACCTCAAATTGGGCAGATCCAAGTTTTATTGGAAATTTCTTGCCAAACGATGAAACCAAGGAAATAACAAAAGATGGCTTTAAAGCCGATTGGAAAGTAATTCATATAAATAGAGCATTTTCGCAACAATACCTTGATAACATACCAAACTTAAACGAATTCGCTTTCGGAACAAAATTCATGGTTATGGTAGACGAATATCAAAAAAGCGAACGCTCTGCAAAATACGGATTCCTGGTTATTGGTCTCACTTTCTTGGTATTCTTTTTAATACAAACCATGAGCAAAATAAACATCCATCCCTTTCAGTATTTAATGATTGGATTGGCGCTTACCATGTTCTATACTTTATTGGTTTCTATTTCAGAGCACAGCAACTTTCTAAAAGCATACTGGATAGCAGGCATTTCAGTCATTGTATTAATTACTTTATATGCCAAATCCATATTGAAAACCTTTAAATTCCCTCTATTTATCGGGCTCTCTTTAACGGCATTGTACACGTTTATCTATGTTATTATTCAATTGGAAAATTATGCCCTCTTGGTTGGAAGTATTGGTTTATTTATAATTTTAGCTATTGTGATGTTTGTTTCAAGAAAAATTGATTGGACAAACGGTTAACCAATTGCTTGTATTTGGGCGTTACCAAGACGAAAAAACGTCTTGGTCGCGCTTTCACAAGTCGCTCTTTGCAAGGAGCTCCAACAATTGTTCAATCGCTAACGCAAATCCCTACTATTTTGAAAATACAGTTCAACAAAAAATACTTTATAGCCTCCACACTCCTGTTTATATCAGAAGTCTTAATTGCTATATATCTTAAAGATGGTTTTATACGTCATACTTTTGGCGATTTTCTTGTAGTTATACTCATCTACACATTTGTTAAAAGCTTTTTTTTAATAAAATCCATACATGCTGCTTTTGGTGTTTTAACATTCGCCTTTTTAATTGAGTTTTTACAACTTTACAACCTGCTTGAAGCATTAAATCTTCAACACAGCACGATGGCAAAACTTATTTTGGGAAGTACATTTCAAGTAACAGATCTTATGGCCTACACTTTAGGAGTTCTTGCAATTTTAATAATAGAACACAAAACTACATTGGCATAACTATCTTAAAAACAGGCGGGAAAGCCCGTAAAATAGCTATCTAATTATTCCTTTTCTCTTAATATTTATCAACAATAATCACCACCATAATTTTAGGGATAAAACGAAATAGAGTAGCTAACGGTTTAGTTGCCCCTCCTGAAATGGTAGAATTTTAAAGACTTAAATAGCCCATAAAAAGCTACGAACCCATCAAAAGATTTCTCTACAAATCATACCGTTTTACCCTTTTTTTAAAAAATTCCGGGTTTATTTACCATCCACATAATCCTGTAAATACAAAAATCTATCCGTAAGTTTTCCATTGTTGGTAATTTTCGCACGTTTTAAAATACCTCGTTCATCTCCATTAAAAAATGCAGGAATCACGTGTTCTAAAAACATTTCACCAAACCCTTCACTGGCATCTTTAGGTAATTCACAAGGTAAATTATCGACTGCCATAACTGCTATTGCTCCCTTAGCATTATATGCAACTTCGCTTTCAGTTTTTGCATCGTAACCATAAAAAGGATCTGCAATAGTGGAGGCTCTTAAAGTAGAAGCTACCGGACCATCAACATCACAACTAATGTCTGCAATTAAATTAATATTAAAATCTGGGTGTTTAGCATCTTCTCTTGTAAATAAATAAGGAGCTCCATTACCATAAAAATGGCCGGCTATAAAAAAGTCTGTTTCTTTGGCATATGGCATAAAATTACTTTCGTAACCACTAGGGTTTTTGTAAAACTCCTGTTTGGTTCCAACTTTACCATCTTTCCGTTTATTGTATTCCATAACATTCATCATGCAATAAACCGGTTCTGTAAATTTTGACGTTAAATACAAAGCATCACTAACTTCCTTAATTTTTAAGTGATCTAGTATCTCTTTAGCTCCAAGAGCCACTTTTCCAGTACCCGTTAAAGCTATTTTAATATTTGGGAGTGTAATTTTATCTAATTCTGCTTTCACTTCATCTAAGTCTGTCAAAGTTTCCACTTTTGGCAGTTGGAACAATCCATCCCTTAAACCTAAAGCTCTAAACCCATTGTAAGCACCTACCAAGCCTGCATAAAAACCAAAACCAATTAAACGAGCACCACTTTTCTTTACAATAGTTTCATGATCGTACATCTCAATGTTTTTTTCAAGCATGGCTTGAAGTAACTTTCTATTATATAGCTGTTTTTTAATAGTATGTGAAAAATAAAAATACTTTTTATTAGGTATTAAATTCTCTACAGGAACCTCCTTCACCCCTAGCAAAACATCGCAATCGCTTACATTATCGGTTACTTCAAAACCCAAGGCTTTGTAGGCTGAATCTGGGAAGACGCGAATATCGCTAGCTTCTACCTTAAAGGTAGCTCCGGGAAATTGACTTCTTACTTCTGCAAGTTTTTCAGGTGAAAAAACAACACGTCTATCTGGTGGATTTTTACGTTCTTTTATTAGGGCAAATTTAATGTTCATTGCTAAAAAATATTACTTAAAATTTAATTTGTTACTATATATCTTCCCTTTGGAAATTGTCGGGAAATGACAATAGAAGTTTGGTATAGAATTTGCACGAAAATACATGGATTTATGAAGTTGCACAACTTTTTTTATGTAACTTCGCATTCCTTTTAAAAAGTTCTTTGAAAAAAGAATGTTTGTATGAAGGTAATGTCGGAATTCCCGAGGTATTGGGATGAGACAAACTTAAATATGTAAAATTATTTATTTCTATTTTATTAATAGATTCCTGCTTTCGCAGGAAGAATTGGGGTCGACTGGTTTTGACAGCGAGATTAATTAGATAGTAAGCACGTCGTGTAATGACTTTGAAACACGTAAAAGGCTAGGTCAAACTTTTAAACGGCGAGAATAACTACGCTTTAGCTGCTTAATCCGAATTACAGTAGGATTGGCCAAGGCACACTAGGTGTGCAAGCTAAATGTCTCCTGAAAGCCTTGATTAACGGCGTTCGAATAGAGGCATCGTAAATGTTAATATAGAAAGTAAAACGCTTCGGTTTACTTTTGAAACCAAAGAAGATAAGTTGTAAGTGGGGTGTCTTTAACCAGCTTGCAATCGAAAAAACAAGAAAAGAATACACGTGTAGAAAGCTTTTTGGTTACTTGTTTGGACGAGAGTTCGATTCTCTCCGACTCCACTTTTAACCCTTGTATGCGCCAGTATATAAGGGTTTCCTTTTTTTAGGTGACAATCTGGGTGATAATTATTTTTTTATAAAATGAAACTTAAGAGAACATGATCTCATTATTTTAAATTTATAAAAGCTAGAATACTTTTTAAGCTAATTTGAGCAAATTCTACTGGACACCATAATTCATATTCCTCGAAAAAAGATACTTTATGGAATTCTTACAGGCTCGAATACACATTTAATAAAAACAAAAAGCTTCTAAAACCCGTCTAGTTTTAGAAGCTTTTAAATTTCTTTGCTCATGGCATTCTAATTAGTTTGGATTTGATTAGAATTTTGAAGTTTAGATAGTTCTTGTTGGATTTCTTTACTTCGCTCCATAAATCTTTCGAATTTTAGGCGCCTTCTTTCACTACGCTCTTTCAAACGTGCATGAAAGGCCATTTCCAAATGACGTTTTTTGTCCCAAAAATCTTTTCGTTTTTTGTCCTCTAAAGTTACTGTTCGATAAGAATACCAGTAGATTACGAGGAACATAAGTGCAACAATTGATAAAATAAGATAACCATTCATAATAATAATTAGTTTTAGTTAATAAAAAACACTGCATACGTTTTATGAATTAAAATTTGGGACTTTATTCTTTAAATACGCAATTACTTAAACATACGGAAAATTAGTAAGGAACTACAAAAGAACGGATTAAGGTACAATATATTAGTTAAACGTCAGTTTCCTCATTCTTTCAGTAGAAAAACAGTCTACTTATTATTCATTTAAAAGTAAATTATAGGCTTCTTCAATTTCTTTTAGGTCTTGTTTAGATAAATCAAAAATTACGGAACTAGTGTTATTTGTCTCTTTTTGTATAAAAACACCCTTTTCAAAGGACACACTTTTTCTCATATATGTCGATTTTAAATCGTCTATACTTAAAGTAATATCTTGATTGCTATCATTCATTACAACTTTGGCATTTTCTAGAAACTCATGAAAATCCTCGATTACAAATAGTGAAAAGTTCTTTAAATCTTTTCCATTAACTACAACTACAATATAAGGTTCTCCATCAGGTTGTTTAATCTCAATAAGGCCGTTATGGATGGTTGGAAGTTTCCTATAAAATGTCCTATCTATAGCTAGAATGGTATTGGTTTTTTCTTCAATTAATATTTCAGTTTCGTTAACATAACCGTTTTTCCTTTTGTTACTAGAATTACAATTTACAATTACAGAACAGGCTAGTAAAAACAAAATGATGGCTAAGAATTTAACTGCTCTTTTTTTCATACTTATACGTTTTAATATTTAACCAATTGCCTTATTATTAACTTTTCTTGTTTTGCCAAAGGTTCGTTCTTTAGAGACTCAAATAACTTATTCAATTTTTGCACATTTTGTACAGGAACTACTTCTGCATTTAAATCTATTTGATTAAGTAAATTCTCTAAGTTATCGATGGTCTCTAACAACCCTTTATTTTTCTCTGGATTGCGTTTCAATTCTTGTTGTAGGAATAATATTTTAGCTTGAATCATAGCTGTATAAAATCTGAGGTTATTTAGTGGGACTTATTTTCTAGTTTTAAAACTTTCTTTGTTAATCTTGTTTTTATTCAATAAACTTTCCAACTCATTTAAACAGTCCATAATGGCGTCTATAGTATCTAAAGCATTATAACATTGTTCAAAGGCTCGATTTGTAATTTCTTTCAATTCTTTTCGTCTTGCTTCTTCTGGATTAAGATCTTTCTCATTGGTATGTAATAGCTCGACCATTTTTCAGTTTCACAATTTATTCAAGCAAATATAAATCCTCCCTACTAGTTAGGATATGACATGCTGTGTCATTAAAATAAAAAAAACTACTTTTACATAGACTTAGAAGGCAACTGTAATGAAGAAATACACATCTTTAGGTACGTTATTAATAGACTTTAGAGCTTATAAAAACATGTCTCAAGCCGAACTGGCGTCTAAATTTGATGTGGATATTAGAACTATTATTAGATGGGAAAAGAATGAAACCCTGTTAAAATCTGATAAAGAAGAAGACATGGTAGATATTACATTTATTCCATATCAAGTAATCAGAAATTTAAATGCCCCTGTTTCGATCCCTACTTTTTACGATTTTAATGTGAGAAGATATGCCTTAAGTTCGTTGTCCAAAGAGTTGCCCGACCCTAATTGGATTTTGGATTTAAAATCGTCAACTAGTAGGTTGCGAACTATAAAATATGATTCAGATTTAAATGAAATTATTCGTTGCTCCTTAATACAGCCACATATTGTAAAGCCTATTTCAAAAGAATTAATCCTTAAGGCTACTCAAATGTTACCCGATATAAATAAGATTATTTTTGATAGCTCTGGATTTTATTCAGGACATTCTGTGTTTTTACCTATTCCGAAGAGGCTTTATAATAAGATTAAAAAAAGAGAGTTAAGCGAGGAAGATATTACCGTAAACGACTTAATTGATTACAAAAAACAAAAGACACCCGTTTTTTATGCCTACGATATTAATAGTGATTGCAATGAAAATTTCCTATTGTTAACTGCTGAGTTGTTTAATTTCTTAAAAAAAATAGATAAAAACTATCTCTATGCCTCTTATGCCTCTAGAAGTGACAGTTATGACTTAAATTCTATTTTGGGCGTTAGACTTATTTGGGAAGATAAGGAGTTGCAAAAAGAGCTTAAATGTTTGGCTCCTCCAAGACTCTATGAAAGTGATCAAGAAACTATTAAAGCTTTCATAGATAAACACTTCAGTTAATTATCAAGCTCTAGTTCTTCGTGTTTCCATTGGGTTATTCCTCCCTTTAGGTCATACACTTTAACAAAGCCAGCTTGAACCAGTTTTTCTGAACATGCTGCACTTCTTCTCCCCGATTTACAATAGAGAATTACTGGTTTAGACTTGTCCAGCTTTAAAATATCTTCATCAAAAGTGTCTGAATAAAAGTTAATATTTTGAGCATCTTTAATATGTCCTTCTTTAAACTCTTCAGGTGTTCTTACATCTATTAATTGCACCTCTTCCAAGTCCAAAATAGCCTGCATTTCCTCGGCTGTAACAACAGTAATATGCTCGCTTCTAGTGTTTTTACAACTAAAAACCAACATTAAAAGCAAGGAGCATAATAATAAACGTTTCATTGTAGAATTTTTTAAAATTAATAGCTTAAAACTTCATATAAATTTAATCACAGGTTGTTTCACCTTCCCAATCATCGAATCCACCCAATAAATTGTAGGTGTTTTCAAAACCCAATTGATTCATAATTGCACAGGCCTGAGCACTTCTTCCGCCAGAACGACAATAAATATAGTAGTTTTTACTTTTGTCCAAGTTCTCTATCTGGTCAATAAAATCTTGTCCAAGATAAATATCAATGCAGAGGGCTTCTGGAATAATTCCATCTTCCACTTCTTCATCTGTTCGAACATCTAATATCTGTGCATTATGATCTTTAGATAATTGCTCTTTCCATTTGTCTTGTGCTAAATCTGCCATAAATCCCGTATTATTTTTGTGCAAAAATACCAATTCTAAATCAAATTAAAGCAAAAAAATGCTTTAGAAATATACTCCAACAGGACCAAAAGACCTTATTTTTTTATAGTACAACCAAGTGCTCTTGTATGAGACTCCTTTATTGGTTTCCCTTCCAATAAAGCATCTACAGCGTTTTCAACATATTTCTGGTTTACCGATTCCGGATCTTGATAATTGTCGTCAATAGCGCCAATGTATTTTACCTGATTTCCTTTTTTAGCTTTTTCCAAAACATATACATGAGGTGTTCTTGAAGCGCCATATTGCGGATATATATCTTGATTTTTATCCATTAAATAGGGAAAGGTAAAACCTTTTGCTTTCGCTCGTGCTTGCATGGATTCTGCACTATCTCCCGGGCTCTTATCGGGATTATTGGGCATAATGGCTATCACTGGATATCCTTGCGATTCATATTTTTTATTCAATGCAATAATTCTATCTTCATAAGCCACAGAAAAAGGACAGCTATTGCAGGTAAATATGATTATAAATCCTTTTGCCTGATTATAATCTGACAACGAAACCATCTTTCCGTCAATGTTTTCTAACTTAAAATCTGTTGCAATATCCCCAACTTTATAGCCACTTTGAGCCATGCCAACTGTTGATATTAATAAAGCAATAACAAGTGTTTTTAATTTATACATAATGTTTATTTTAAAAATTGTTTTATTTCGTGTTCTAACTCTTTGTATGTAAATGGTTTTTCAAAAAATTTACGAGTTTGATTATTAAAAATTAAAGTTGCTGGAATAGCACCAGACCAACTTTCATCGACCTTTGGAATCCACGAATTAGAATCCATATCGTTTAAAACTACAACTTTGGATTTTATATTGTTTTCTGTAATAAATGGTTTTAATTTGGTCTCGTAAACATGAGGAAAATCTAAACTCACCAAAATAACCTCCACATTTTTATCGGAATAATTTTTATTTAAATCTTCAAAATAAGGCAACTCTTTAATACAAGGTGCGCACCAGGTAGCCCAGAAATTTACCACATAAATTTTTTCTGTAGTGGTATTTAAATATTTTTCCAATCCACTAAAATCTACTATTTCCAATTCAATGACCTCATCGTTTGTATTGGAAGTTAAAGTGGCTTCAGCCTTGTTTTCATTTTTACACGAAAGCATTAAAAAAGTCAATAAAATCAATAAATATCTCATGCTATAAAATTAAGTCTCGGTTTACATTTAAATCTGTTTTTCACAAAAACCAAAACGGATTTACACAAAAATAGGGAAATTTATAAGGTTCGCGTCAACTACTTCATTTTAAATAAAGCAGTACTGAATTACAGGGCATTAATATTAAAACTAAAATTATAAAAAATTATTTTTACGGAAATTAGTTGGCTAAACTAATTTTCATTTCTATCTTTGACTCATTAAATCCTTATTAAGGAGATTATTTATGAAAACAATTTTAAACAATACTTGGTGGTGGAACTCTCGAAACTCAAACTTCGTGAAGTAACCATATTGTATATTTAAAACTCAACA
>NZ_DATGNO010000049.1:0-6604 GCF_035306705.1 Xanthomarina sp. | reverse complement strand
GCCATTAAGAAATAGCTTTTAAAATGAACTTAGATTACGGGTGAATTATGCGAATTTAGGAGGTTGAAAAACAGCTGATTTTTCAAATAGAGAGATAGATTCTTTATAAAAGAAGTTACAAGGAATTTCAACAAAAGGTGGATATTCCAAAGTGAAGTTTATATTGGGAACTGTAAAAGAAACACTGGTATGACAACAGGTTTGATTATGTTTAAAAGGCAAATCCTCATGTTCCTTATGCTCGTTTTCATGCTGGAACTTGGCATCGCCATAATGTTCGGATATAAAATCAAAAAACGAGTCGCCATAAGTTTTTTGATGATATTCGGCATGCTCCATTAAAACACTCAGTCTTGAAAGATCTTCAAAACCAAAGTTAAAACTCTGTACAAGAATTAAAACTGAATATGTTATGGCTACAAGTTTGTTCATATAAGATACAAAGTTACAAAAATATAACCATTTGGTTAGTAACTCATGTTACATTATTAAAAATAAGCTTTCAATTGAATGCTTCCTGTATGTATTACTCTGCTAGTTTCGCTTTTTCTTCCTAAATAGTTGAGGTTTAAGTCTAAAAACGAAGTTATTTTCTTTTGAGCCAATAAGCTCCATGTATAGTTTTTTCCAGGTTGTAAACCTTCCATCATTTGATAAGCTACTGGCGTATTTGCACTTCCTTCAAAGGTGTTTTCGAAGTAATTAAACTCTCCGATTATGGACATGCTTTGAAAATTTGCAAACGAAAAGGAAGCACCATATTTTTGTTGTTTCAAGGTTTCGAAACTGGCAATGGTGTTGTGTTTATTTGTGTATTGGTAAAATATATCGAAACGCACATTGTCATTTAATAAATAAGATAATTTCGGGTTTATTTTGGTTTCGTCGATGTCGTAATTTTTACTGCTGAAATTTTCGCTAAAACTTTCGTTGTTGTTAAAACTTGTCTGAAAATTAATGAGCCAACTGGTTGCAAATTTATGATTGAACAACAAACTATGACTAACCACGGCGTTTTCAATAAAACCAATAGTTAAGTTGTTTTTCGAGTTGTTCTTTAAAAACGTATAGGAGGTGGTATAATGTTGCTTTCCCCGATTAAAAAATAAGACATTCCTAAAGTTTAATTGCAAGCCCAATTCGTTTTCTGGGTCGCGATAAAACGGATTTAAATTAATGGAGTTTCCATCTCTCCTGTTTTTACTGTCAACTAAATAAGAGGTTTGATTATAGAAATACGAAAGCACTTTTTTAAAACCACTCACTTCACTGGACCATTGTTGTGGGTTGATGGTTAAGGTTTGGCTTAATCTATTTTGATGGGTTTTTACAAACACTTGATTTGGTAATAACACACGAATATATTTGCCTTGATCTTGGAATTGTGCAATTTCAAACTCCTCTAATTCTTGGATGCCATTGCTATTGTAATCAATCCACATGTAATTTCCTTGTCCAGGTTCTACTTCTACAAAGGTGAATTCTTGTTGAGGTAAGGTTCCAGAATTGGTTTCGTAAACCGTATTCCAAAGAAAAAACTGCCTAAGAAAGCGTTGACTAAATTGAATTCTTGAATTTAAAGAACGTTCGTCTTCCAAGGTTTTATCCGCATTGTTTAAAACTCGGTAATTGGCATAAAGCGATAAATTGGTTTGTTCATTTTGAATAATTCTAGAGTCTAAATAATAGGTGTTGGAGGTATTTACCTTTTGTAATAAGTTGTTTCTTAAACTATCATTCACACGATATTTATAGCCAATTTCAGCAAAGACTTTGGTGCTATCTCCAATTCCTGTAAAAACTTCATACGATTTAAATTTCTGACTTAAAGCTGTGTAAGCACCCGTGTTGTTTTCCTTTTGCTGATTGTCTTCCATGGCCAATCTGGTTCCTGCCCAAGCGCGGTCAAAACTATAGGTGAACACGTTGTAAGTTCTAAAAAATGCCGAATTGGTTACTGTTGATGTGGTGTTTAGCATACTGGAATGCGATACTATTTGCCAATTATTAAGAAAGAGATTTGCAGAAACAATATGTCTGTTTCCATTAAAACTTTCCGAATAATTTAAATATTCAAATTCATAACTGGCTCGCCCTTTTTTATTGTGAAAAGTTTGTGCTCCTGCTTTTATAAGGGTTTGTGTGCCTAGATTTATGGGTGTATTTGTGCTTGTTGTATTTCCTAGGTTCCAATCTCGATTAAATTCGGCGTTGTAAATGCGTTGAATGGATCGGAAATCCTCCTGGATATAGTCGATATCGGCAAATGTCTCTAAATTCCACAAGCTATCTCTTTTAATCAACATTTGATTGATTTTTAGTTTTCCTGCAAAACCATCGTTGTTGTTATCGTCAAGAGTAGAGAAAAGGTTTAAATCGTTTTTACTTCCAGCAACTTCAAAGCTAATATCGGTCTTGTCGGTTGGCTTAAAATCACCATTAATTATGGCCATCTGTAATTTTGTAGGGGCGATAAGTTGAAAAACAGGTTCGTAATTTCCTTGTGGCACACCGGCAATGGGTTCTACATATTCGTAAATGGTACTTATGGCATCTATACTGCTTATTACGTAATTCCCTAAATAATCTCCAACAAGTGTAAATCGGGCACTAAAGAGTTCGTCGTTTGGGTTGTTGGAAAACACGAGAGCTTCTACACCATTAATCAGTTCTTTTTTATATAAAATCCTGTTTTCATTATAAGGTTCAGGAGTAATAGAAGGTGCGACCATTTTGGTTCTGTCGTCTCCAGCTTCAGCTAAAATTTGAACCTGTTCTGCTGATAAGTTTTGCTGAAGTGGATTGTTTTTCGAATCGGCTTCACTATAAATTGAAACCCCAAGATTGAGATTTTCACTTTCATATCTGCCTCCACCAAAAACCATCAAACGCGAATAATTTCTTTCGCTATATTGATAATCTACCGTAACGCGCATTTCAGAAGTTACCGGAAACGTAGAGTTGAAAATAATTTCACCTGCATTATAATCGATAATATAATCGTTGGATTCTCCACGTTTTAAAGGAACGCCATTCACATAAACCGTTTCGCTGCCAGAAACAATAAGAACATAAAGTTCCTGATTTGGCCCTTTTAACTTATAAGGCCCTTGGTTGCCTTCTTGGGCTGTAAACTGACTGCTGGTAAATTGTCCGCGAACCAAAGCGCCAGATGCAAATAAATTAGTTTGAGAATCTGGATGATGTAGAGTGGCGCCAACAGATAAACCTTGAACGCGTTTGCTGAAATTTGCAAAATAGGAGTTTGGGTTTGTAAGGTCAATATCTCCAGCGCGAATTTTCCAGTCATCGCTAAAAAGCTCAATAAAAACCTGATCAAACTCATCCAAACGTTGCGAATAGCCACTTTCTTGCAAGGGCACATTTGCATCTTGAATGGAGGCTCTTAAGGACACTTTTTCGCTTAACTTTCCAGTTATTTGTAGGTCTAATTCACTGTTTAAAACAGAGTTTTGATTGTTGCCAATAACCACGCCTCGAGAAATACTTCCAGAGGTTGATAAACCATCAAAAGGTGTAAAGTTTTGCTTTTCGCTTGCTTGGGAAAGCTTATAGAGTTTGGCTAGGTTGCTTGTGTTTCCAACAATGATACTATCGTTAATTTGTCTGTAAGTTCTAGTTAAATACTCTGGGTATTTTAGGTAATTTACTATAAGGGAATCGGCATCAATCGGTTTGTTAAATGTAATGAGGGCTTTTTTATAATCAACCGTATAAAACGAAGCATCCACAAAAGCGCCATCTTTTTTTTTCAGGGTTAAAAAACTGGAATTGATACTTACGCTATCTATTGCAATAGAATCTGTTACAGCAACCGTTTTTGTTCTGTAATTAGACTCCGGATTTTGGGCCAAAGCCGAAAACCCAAAAAGCAAGAATAAAATGGCAAGTATAAACCTCATGAAGTACTAAACTACATATCAATTAAAATATTTTGTTGACAGTTTTTGTTAAAACGTTTTTAAACCTAAGTTATTAATAGAATGTCCAAATGAAGCGTAAAATTACAATAAACCATAACTTTTTATAAGTTTCTGCATGGCTATGATTAAATTCAAAAAAGCAGTGAAACATTTTGGTTTGCAATAGTTTTATGATGTCATAGGTTTTCTATTGAATAATTAGGATTATTTTAATAGTGTAAATGTAAAGCATTATTTATTTTAGCTAAAATTAACTGGCTTAATTTAATAAAGCTGGATATTTGTGAGTGATACTTATAAAATTCCCTTAACCCTTGAAAAATAAATATGAAGATAATTTCTTATAATGTCAACGGCATTCGCGCAGCATTAAACAAAGGATTTATAGATTGGTTAAAAGCGGCAAATCCAGATGTTATTTGTTTACAGGAAATTAAAGCCATGAAAGAGCAGTTGGACTTGAGTGTTTTTGAAGATGCAGGATATCCATATCACTATTGGTTTAGTGCCCAGAAAAAGGGCTATAGTGGTGTGGCTATTTTGTCTAAAACAAAACCCAATCATGTTGAATATGGTACAGGTATTGCATCCATGGATTTTGAAGGTCGAAACCTGCGCGTAGATTTTCCTGGCATTTCGGTTATGAGTTTATATGTGCCATCTGGAACCAACGACGCCCGTTTACAGCATAAATTTGATTTTATGGATCTGTTTCAAGATTATATAAATAATTTAAAACTAGAAATTCCAAACTTAGTGATATGTGGCGATTATAATGTGTGTCATGAAGAAATAGACATTCATAATCCAAAAATGAAAGGTGTTTCAGGATTTTTGCCAGAAGAACGCGCTTGGATAGGACAATTTATCGACTACGACTTTATTGATGCTTTCCGATATATACATCCTGAAAAACAAGAATATAGCTGGTGGAGTTATCGCGCCAATTCTCGAGCCAATAACAAAGGATGGCGAATAGATTACACCATGGTTTCAAAACCACTACAAGAAAAGATAAAAAGAGCCGTTATACTTAAAGATGCTGTACATAGCGACCATTGTCCAATTTTAGTTGAAATAGAAACTAATTAGGTGTTGGAATAAACAACAGTATTTTTTCTAAAAATAAATCATTAATAAAAAATAAACCCAGATATAAAAAATGAAAAACAGAATTTTAGTTTTAGCAATTTCTACAGTATTAGTTAGTGCTTGTGTGTCTCCAAAAGTCTATAAGGACCTAGAAAGTAAATACACGACCTTAAAAGATGAAAACAGAGAATTAAAAAGCGATAACGAAAGTTTAATGAACGCTAAAAATGCGACTCAAAATGAATTGGATCAGTTGCAAAAAGCCTATTACGAAGCGGTTGCAGATCGTGATAGATTGCAAGGTGATTACAATTCAGCGAAAGCAAACTTGGATAATTTGAAAGCGTCGTATGCTGCCTTAGAAAAAAATAGCTCGTCTGCCATTGCAGATAATGTTCAAAAAAACAGAGAGTTATTAGCTAGATTGGAAGCAAAAGAGCACGCTCTTGAATCGGAAAATGCCCGATTGGAAGCTTTGAAAAAAGAACTGGAATCTCGCTCCAATCGTGTGGCAGAATTAGAAAGCATGATTGCGGCAAAAGACGCAGCCATGACCGAATTGAAAAATGCTATTTCTAGAGCTTTAGTAGACTTTGAAGGAAAAGGCTTGACCGTTGTTCAGCGCGATGGAAAGGTTTATGTGTCTATGGAAAATAAATTATTGTTCCAATCTGGAAGCTGGGCCGTTGGAGTTGAAGGAACCAAAGCTGTAAACCAATTGGGATCTGTACTAGCCGACAATCCAGATATTAACGTATTAATTGAAGGACATACAGATAATGTGCCATACTCTGGAAATGGAATCATGAAAGGGAACTGGGATTTATCTACCAAACGAGCTACGGCCATCGTTGAAATTTTAAGACAAAATTCAAGTATTAATCCTGAAAATCTAACAGCAGCTGGAAGAGGAGAATATGCGCCTATAGCAACCAATGAAACTTCTGAAGGAAAAGCAAAAAATAGACGGATAGAAGTTATTTTAACTCCTAAGTTGGATGAAATAACCAAACTACTCAACGATATTTAAAGTTTTAAACGCGATTCGAAAGAATCGCGTTTTTTTTTAGAAAAGATATTTATAAATTGCAGGTTCATAATCAACGCTATTCTTTCACATTATCTATAATGAAACAACTTTTTTGGATTGTTATTATTTTATTCTTTGTTTCGTGTAAAAACAATTCAGAAAAAGGAAGCTATGTCGATTCCAAAAAAATCACATCGGTTCATAAAGATGGTTATGTAGGCGATGAACAGTGTATGGCCTGCCATAAACAAACTTTTGATACTTGGAAAGGTTCAGATCACGATTTAGCTATGGAAGTAGCCAACCAAAAAACGGTGTTGGGCGATTTTAACGATGTGGAGCTTACATTGGATGGGGTTGCTTATTTTTTCACCAAAAAGGATTCAGATTTTATAGTGCATATCACCGAAATTGATGGCTCCAAAAATGAATATGCAATAAGCTATACCTTTGGAATTTACCCTTTACAACAATACTTGATAGATTTTGAGAAGGGAAGAAAACAAGTGTTAAGAGTGACTTGGGATGTTGATAATAA
>NZ_DATGNO010000048.1:0-9062 GCF_035306705.1 Xanthomarina sp. | reverse complement strand
GGTTCTTAGTTTCAACCTTGCCAAAAAAGTGGAATCAAAAAACCATAAGCCAAAGAAAATTGAAATAGCATAAGACGCTATTTTATAAGTGTTTCCCTTAAAAATCACCTTCTTCCCAAAACTTTAAATCTAAAGGGTTTGAGAAGAAGGTTTTAAGTTTTGCCCACTTTTAAATACATTTTAAAAATCAAATATGATTGAAGAACCTTTTACCCTCTCCGTAAAAACTGTTTTGGAAAAATTTAACAGTAGTGCCAATCTGGGGTTAACAAATAAGGAAGCACAGCTTCGTCTTGAAAAATATGGGGAAAATAATATAGCTGGACATGCCGAAAAAAAACGATGGGAAATACTTTTTGACCAGATTAAGAATCCCATTATTTTAATTCTTGCCTTAGCTGCAGCCCTTATCTTTCTTTTCAACAAGGATTGGCCAGAAACCGTAGCCATACTCGTGGTAATCATAATTACGGTCATTATCGGCTTCTTAATGGAATTGCAGGGTATTCGTTCTCTTGAAACCCTTCGAAAAATTGGTTTATCAAAATGTAGTGTTCTTCGCGACGGAAAAATTATAATGATAAAGTCCACAGCCTTAGTTCCCGGAGACATCCTTCTAATAGAAGCTGGAGATGTGGTTTCAGCAGATGCGCGCCTGATTACCACTGAGAATTTAGCCGTTAAAGAAGCTTCATTGACGGGTGAGAGCAATACCATCCATAAAGTAATACATCCACTCTCCAAAAACACAATTTTATCACAAAGAAAAAATATGGTGTTCAGGGGAACTTCCGTAGTACAAGGTTCAGCAACTACAATTGTAGTACATACAGGGCTTGACACCCAACTTGGCAAAATCCAGAAAATGGGAAGCGATGTTAAAGAGCACCGAACACCCTTGGAAAAAAAATTGAATGAACTAAGCAAATGGCTTATTTGGCTTACGCTAATTTTTGCGATTCTAATTGTTATAACCGGATACCTTAAAGGCTTGGATATATTTTTAATTGTAGGAACGGCTGTAGCACTTGCTGTTGCAGCCATTCCAGAAGGGCTTCCCGTAGTGGCTACCATTGCTTTAGCTAGAGGAATGTTAAAGCTATCCAAGCGAGAAGTCATTATAAAAAAAATGGAAGCCGTCGAGACTTTAGGAGCAACAAATATTATTTGCACCGATAAAACTGGAACACTTACCGAAGACAAAATGCAGGTGCATACGTTGGCCTTTGAAGATGGTATATTTGAGTCAATTCAAAACAAAGATAGAATCCACTTTGATGATTTGGGCCAATCACTACAAGCATTTAATGCGCTAATCATGACGAGTGTTTTATGTAACAATGTTGTTTTGAATACCAAAGAAAAAAGGGGGGGATAGCATCGAATTGGCACTTATACAATTTGTCGAAAAACTACACTTTGACCCACAAAAAATCAAGAAAAATAATCCTGAAAAAATGGAGATCCCTTTTGATACTACAAATAAATTAATGGCAACATTAAATCAAAATGAAGATAAGGGTTTTACCGTTTATGCGAAAGGAGCATTTGAGAACTTAATAAAACATTGTGACTATATACTAAAGGATAACAAACCTCAAGAATTTATAAACAAAGAGGAATGGGCAGATCGTGTGGGTGATATGGCTTCCCAAGGATTAAGGATTCTCGCATTTGCTTATAGTAATCATAAAATAATGCCCAATAATGTCGATTTGCTATTACAGCTAACTTTTATAGGAGTGATTGGATTTTTAGATCCAGCCAGGGAAGATGTTAAATCGACAATAAGAGTTTACAAAGAAGCTGGCATAAGGGTCGTTATGATGACTGGGGATCACCCTGGAACAGCAAAGAAAATAGCTGAAGAAATAGGCTTATTGTCAAAAGTTGCACCATCAAAAAGTATCCTTCACGGCAATGAATTACAATTTGAAAAAGAACTGAATAACTCCCGGGATATGAAGCTTTTGGATGCTTCGGTCTTTGCAAGAGTAACACCAGAACAGAAATTAAAACTAATATCTTTTTATCAAGAAAACAATAATACAGTAGGCATGTTTGGCGATGGTATAAACGACATACCTGCACTGCGAAAAGCAGATATTGGCATTGCAATGGGTGTACGGGGTACACAAGCAGCAAGGGAAGCAGCTGATATTATTCTTAAAAATGACAAATTTACAGCAATGGAATTGGCAATAAATCAAGGACGCGCCATTTTTGACCATATAAGGCAGTTTGTTGTGTATCTTCTATCATGTAATCTGGCAGAAGTGCTAACTGTTGGTTTGGCAGCTTTATTAAGTCTCCCGGCCCCACTATTGCCATTACAGATTTTATTCCTAAACTTAGTAACAGATATTTTCCCTGCATTGGCCTTAGGAATGGGCAAAGGAGAAGTGGATATTATGAAACGTCCACCCAGAAATGCTGGCGAACCCATTATGACCAAAAAGCTCTGGTCTTCAACCATTTATTTATGGCCTAAGCATTACTGCTGCTGTTATAGGTATTACAGCGTATTCCCACTTAGCATTACAACATTCATCCAAAACCATAAACAATATGGCATTCTATACTTTGGTATTGGCGCAATTGTTCAATGTATTTAATATGTCCGAAAACAAGGTTTCTTTTTTTAATAATGAAGTGATAAAAAATATTTGGGTATGGCTCGCCATTGCTATATCGCTTCTTATTACCGCGGGCGCATATTACATAACACCTATCGCAAAAGCACTTTTCTTAACCAAGTTGTCAGGTGAGCAATTTGGATGGGTGTTTGTTTTCGCATTGGGTTCATTGGCTTTATCGCAGATAATAAAACGAATGGGAGGTACGTTCTAATCCAAAATTGCCAAGTATTTCTTTCTAAATTGGCGACATATTGCAATCCCGCTCATTTCTGGCACCATCACTCCAGCAGGATCAAATCATACTTCCCGAGAAGCGCAAACTTTGCTTAAAGAAGTTAAATATAATGGGTTATAAGCTACTACGATTAAAATTCTTATGCTGTAAAAGTTACAATTTTCAATCAAGCTAAGATCTGGTTTTTCTTAAGATCGGTTTAATATTCCTCAATTGTATTTCATCTACCATATATGGTAAAATTACCGATAAGCCTAAATGTCTAATATTGGCTATCAGTAATCCCGTGAAAATAAATATCTAATGCAAAGCTGTATTGATAAATACAACAGTTCACACTCTAAAGAAAAAAAAGGATAACTATACACGTCAAGAAATTAGTTATAACTCTTTCGAAAAAAAATTACAACTTCCAGATTCAGTAAAAGAGGAAGATGTGAAGGCGAAATATAAAGATGGGGTTCTTAGTTTTAACCTTACCAAAAAAGTGGAATCAAAAAACCATAAGCCAAAGAAAATAGATATTGCTTAATAAGAAAATCTATTTAAAAAAACAGGAGGTAAAAATTTTCACCTCCTGTTTTTTTTTAATTTTAGTTTTAGAATCGATATAAAATAATTGCAAAAGATTAAATCATTCGCTCTTCCACTTTATTCCAATTAATGATTTTTAGAATTTTCTGAAGATATTCTGTTCTTTTATTCTGATACTTAAGATAGTATGCATGTTCCCAGACATCAATACCTAAAATTGGCGTTCCGTTTATATCAACTACTTTCATCAAGGGGTTATCCTGATTAGGCGTTGAGAAAATGCGCAATTTCTTATCCTTACCTTGAACCACCCAGGCCCAACCCGAACCAAATCGTTTTGCTCCTGCATCTGCCAATTCATTCAAAAATGATTCTTCAGACCCAAAGTTCTCAATGATTTTACTTTTAAAAGTATCGCTCATTTCACCTCCCGGCGTCAAGACATCCCAATATAAATTATGATTATAATATCCACCCCCATTATTACGGATAGCCGTAGGTAAATTGTCCATACTCAAAATCTCCTCTATGGTATTTTCGCTAATAGCATTCTCCTTCAAGGCTGCGTTTAGCTTGTCGGTATATCCTTGGTGGTGCTTCGTATAGTGTATTTCCATAGTTAATGGATCAATCGTATCCGGAAAGGCGTCATATCCATAAGGAAGTTTCGGTAATTCAAAAATAGCTGTAGTGGCTGAAGTTGTTTCCATAAGGTTTTCTTTTTTCGAATCTGATTTACAAGCCGCTAGTAACACTGAAGGTGCAAAACACACTCCCGCTGAAACCAACATAGACTGTTTTAAAAATTTCCGCTTGTTCATTGGTGTTTATTTTAAATATTAGTAAAAAAGAAAATACTACTACTCCTTAAGTATAGTATTTAATACTTCATCTTTATCCAATTCTTTAGTACAAAAAAACCAGTCTTTACATTCTAAACCATCGGTTGAAGCCATTCTCTCTTCAGCAACTCCACAAGTACCGGCAGGGGAAACGATAACATCATCCCCGGGATACCAATCTGCAGGAGTTGCTACTTTAAAAGCATCAGCTGTTTGCATGGCAATGAGGGCTCTGTATATTTCATCAAAATTTCTACCTAAACTCAATGGGTAATAAATTATGGCTCTAACAATACCCTCTGGATCAATAAAAAAGACGGCTCTTACAGCTTGTGTTTTACTTTCTCCAGGCTGTACCATCCCATACTTTTTGGCAATCTCCATTGTAATATCTTCAATTAAAGGAAACTTCACCTCAACATTCTTCAATCCATTAAATTCAATTTTATCTTTAATGGTACGCAACCAAGCAATATGACTGTATAGCCCATCAATAGATAACCCTACCAGCTTACAATTTGCTTTGTTGAACTTTTCATCAAGACTCGCAAAAGTTATAAATTCGGAAGTACATACTGGCGTGAAATCTGCAGGATGGCTAAATAAAATAACCCATTTTCCTTTGTAATCTTCTGGAAAATTAATTTCTCCTTGCGTTGTTACAGCCTTAAAAATAGGTGCTTTATCTCCAATTCTAGGCATTGAGCTTACTTCTTCTTTAACTTCTAAACTTTCCATTTTTTCACTATTTAAAATGTTATTAATAGTAACAAATTTATAGCTAGCTCAAAACAATTGAAATGACCTAGGTCAGCAGCTATCATTTTAAGAATTAAGACATTTGTAATCAATTTAATCCTATAGGAAGCATTTTAAGGAAATTAGCTGCATAACACTGATTATTAGCTTAAATTGATTACCAAATAATAATTATCTGCAGAAGCAATATGTCAACAACCATATTTCTTATTATTTATTTCTTAATAGCCATTGCCTTGATGGGAAGGCTCATACTATATGGTATGCGACCTACCAAAACCTTGGCCTGGCTCTTGGCTATTTTTACCATTCCCATAGGTGGAATGCTTTTTTATTTTATAATGGGACGCAATAGAAGGAAAAACAAGTTTTATAAATTAAAAAAGACCAAAGAAATTTCACAATATCTCGCAAAGGTCAATGAATATTATGATAGTATCGGTAAAACAGACCATGCACCACTCCCCGCTCCCATTAGGAACCAAATTAAGCTCGTAAAACTACTTACAAAAAGCTCTAAATTTTTACCTAGTACAGGAAATGATTTAAAGGTTTTAAAAAATGGACTGGCAACCTTCAATGCTATTTTTAAAGCCATGGATAAGGCCGAGCATTATATCCATATCCAATATTACATATTTGAGGATGGTAAACTGGCACAACAGTTTTTATCCATACTGCAACGGAAAGTAAAAGAAGGTGTAAAAGTGCGTTTTATGTATGACGCTTTGGGAAGCCGATTGTTGAGTAGAAGGTATATAAAACAGCTAAAAGAAGCTGAAATAGAGGTGTATAATTTTCTGCCTATGCGGTTCGGAAGATTAATTTCTTCCATTAATTACCGCAATCACAGAAAGATAGTAATAGTCGATGGTTCGGTCGCTTTTACTGGAGGCATAAATGTGTCCGATAAATATGTTGATGGAGATTCTGTACTGGGAATTTGGCACGACACACATCTTCGGTTAAAAGGACCCATTGTAAACAGCTTACAGGCCGTTTTTGCGATGGATTGGAGTTTTGCAAGTGGTAAGGATGATGTGTTGTCTGCCGCTTATTTTTTGGAACAACCCCAAACAGGAAACTCTATAGCCCAAACTGTTGCAAGCGGTCCGGACTCGAATTTTTCGTCTATCCATCAATTGTATTTTTCAATTATAAATAAGGCGGAAAAATATGTTTACATCACCAATCCATACATAATCCCGGGCGAATCTTTACTTGAAGCATTGCGAGTTGCTGCTTTGGGCGGTGTGGATGTTCGGCTTTTGCTTTCTTCCAATTCAGATAGTGTTTTGGTAAAATGGGCTGTACAATCTTATTTTGAAGATTTTCTGGAAGCTGGAGTAAAGATTTACCTATATCCTGAAGGATTTTTACATAGTAAAGTTATTATTTCGGACGATACCTTAACAACCATTGGCACATCTAATGTAGACATTCGAAGTTTTGAGCAAAATTATGAGGTAAATATACTTATCTACGAAAAGGAATTTACAGAAAAATTAAAACAGGATTTTTTAATGGATTGCAAAATTAGCCGTCAAATCAACTATCAGGATTATATTAAGAGATCTAAAGTAGCGCGTTTAAAGGAAGGTATTGCCAAAGTATTTAGCCCAGTTTTATAATGAACTGACAATTGTCATTATCTGCTAATAATTAATACTTTATTTTTATGATTTGATAGAAAATGGAAATATTCGAAAATATAAATCAATGGGCTAACGCACATCCTGTTTCTTCCAATATATTCAAATATATAATCTGGATTGCATTTATATTATTCTCAATCACTTTTTTAAGACGGCTGTTAAGAAAGAAACTTCCTGATTCAGAAATTAGATATAAATCGCAAAAGGCTGTAGAATTTTTCGGCTATGTATTACTTATTTTAATAACAATATTATTTTTTACAGGTAGCATTAAAGACTCTGTTTTGGCTATTGGTTTACTAACTGCAAATATTACAATTACACTGCAGGAGTTAATTTTAAGTATTGCCGGTTCATTTTATATTTTCTTAGTTGGTGTTTATAAACCCGGTGATAGAATAGAGATTAATAAAATTAAAGGTGATGTAATTGATGTAGATAGCATTTATACCACGATGATGGAAATTGGTGAATGGGTATCTAGCGATAATTACACTGGAAGAATAGTCAAACTTAGCAACGCATTTGTATTTAAAGGTCCAATCTATAACTATTCAAAGGATTTTCCCTTTGTATGGGATGAATTTAACCTGCCGATCAGGCACGGTTCCGATGTGGAACTCGCCAAGACTATTATAGTTAAAATCGCCGCCGAAAATCTATCTGAATATGTTTCAAAATCTATTTCAGATTGGCACAATGTTGTAAACAAGTATTACATTGAAAATGCCGAAGTAGATCCAACCTTGGCCATTACAATGACTGATAACTGGATACAATTCAATCTTCGTTATATAGTGGACTATAAAAAAAGAAGATACACAAAACATATCTTGAATGAGCTTATTGGAAAGGAAATACAAAACACAGACGGAAAAGTACAGTTAGCTTCTGCCACCTTTGAAATTGTTCGAATTCCAAAAATTAATCTTGAAAAAAACAACTCACAATGAAGATAGGGCTCGTATTATCTGGTGGTGGAGCGAAAGGAGCAGCGCATATTGGAGTCATTAAGGCATTAGAGGAGTACAATATATTTCCAACACATATTTCCGGCACAAGCGCAGGTGCCATTGTGGGAGCTCTGTATGCTCAGGGTATAGGTTGGGAAGAGATGTTAAACTTTTTTAAAACCATACCCATCTTTCGCCCCAGTAAATATGCACGTAG
This sequence comes from Xanthomarina sp., assembly GCF_035306705.1. Lineage (GTDB taxonomy): Bacteria > Bacteroidota > Bacteroidia > Flavobacteriales > Flavobacteriaceae > Xanthomarina. The sequence goes on along the minus strand of NZ_DATGNO010000048.1, from coordinate 1,228 downwards.
CAAACCTGGTTTTATCAATACTGAAGCATTTTATAACAGCTTTAAACATTTCTTCCCTGAAGACAATTTTAAAGCCCTGAAAAAACCTCTTTTTGTTACAGCAACTAATATTGTGGATGGCTCACTAAAAATTTTTAGTAAAGGACAACTCATAAAGCCAGTATTGGCATCGGCCTCCTTTCCAGGCGTCTTTACACCTACCGAGATTAATGGTTCTTATTATATTGATGGCGGTACGATCAACAACTTTCCAATAGAACCATTAAAACCTGAATGCGATAAAATTGTAGGTGTCTATGTAAATCCTTTGAAAAAAATCAATATTAACGATTTAAAACACTCATATACAGTAATAGAAAGAGCATATAGGATAAAAGCAGCGTATGAATCTACCACAAAATTTAACGACTGCGATCTTATTATCTGTCCAGAGGAATTGGCTAATTTCAGTGTATTTGATATGAACAAAATAGAAACTGTTTTTAATTTGGGCTACACTACCACAAAAAAGATCCTGATGGAACAAGAAGCGGTTGTTTCAAACCTTAAAGTAAAAACAGCATTAAAGTAAAATCTATAATTACTGTTTTTTTAAAAGGTCCTGCATCAGAATAATGGTGGTCCCGGTTTGGTTCCTTGCAAAAAAAAAATATGACTGAATTAAATTATAGATGAATTTTATTGGCTCTAAAGTTAGCATGCTAACTTTGAAGGTGTTAACAATTAGATGATATGAAAGATAAGATAACCGACATAAAAATGCTTCAGGCGGTATTTGATGCTTCTGAAGATGGGATTCTTATTTTCGATAACCGTGGAATTATTTTAAAAGCCAACTCAGCAGCTGAAAATCTTTACGGATATCGGTCAGGGAAATTATTGCAAAAAAATGTAACTGAACTAATTTCCGAAAAGTTGGACACTCTCTTGAAAGAAACTTTAAAACAAGATAAAACCAACAAATCCAATCAAGTAGATGCCATACGAGGTATTAAAATAGATGGTTCATTGTTTCCTTTGAACCTAAGCCTTAGCCCTTATCTTATTGACGAAAGAGAAGTGATCATTGCTTTTTTTAGAGACACTCCAACACAATTAGCCCACAATATCAACGAAGCCAAACGAAAAAAAAGTGGGTTAATTGAGCAGGACAGAAAGTTCAATAATTTGGTCAACAATCTTCCATGCATTGTATATAGCTGCAAAAACACCAAAAACTGGGAAGCCT
>NZ_DATGNO010000047.1:0-63212 GCF_035306705.1 Xanthomarina sp. | reverse complement strand
ATCCGTAAAAGTCCAAGTGCGCGTGATTGTTATGTTACAAGCATCTGAGCTATCCGTTACTTCTGACAGCACACCGATAATGTCACCAGCACAGTTATCCGTAGCTGTTAATTCAGCAGCAGCAGGAACTTCAGTTACACATTGGTAAGCGATATCAGCTGGAGCAGCAGGAGCCACCGGAGCAATTGTATCGGCTACAGTGATTGTTTGAGAAACAGACGAGCTGTTATCACAAGCATCTGTAAATGTCCAAGTGCGCGTGATTGTTATGTTACAAGTATCAGAGTTATCTGTTACTTCTGAGACTATACCGATGATGTCACCAGAGCAGTTATCCGTAGCTGTTAATTCAATAGCGGCAGGAATTTCGGTTATACATTCGTAAACGATATCAGCTGGAGCAGCAGGAGCCACCGGAGCAATGGTATCAGCTACAGTGATTGTTTGAGAAACAGACGAGCTGTTATCACAAGCATCCGTGAAAGTCCATGTACGTGTAATTGTTATATTACAAGTATCAGAGTTATCTGTTACTTCTGAAACCACACCAACAATATCACCAGCACAGTTGTCCGTAGCTGTTAATTCAGCAGCAACAGGAACTTCGGTTACACATTGGTAAGCGATATCAGCTGGAGCTGTAGGCGCTACCGGAGCAATGGTATCGGCTACAGTGATTGTTTGAGAAACAGACGAGCTGTTATCACAAGCATCCGTGAAAGTCCAAGTGCGCGTAATTGTTATGTTACAAGCATCTGAGCTATCCGTTACTTCTGAAAGCACACCAACAATATCACCAGCACAGTTGTCCGTAGCCGTTAATTCAATAGCGGCAGGAACTTCGGTTACACATTGGTAAGCGATATCAGCTGGAGCAGCAGGAGCTACAGGAGCAATCGTATCTATTATGGTAAAGGTAGCGGTTGTTGAGCTTTCGTTCCCACAGCCGTCTGTAGCTGTAAATATTACAGTAGCAGAACCCGTTTCACCACAGCCATCTGAAAGGCCAGTAAAGTCATTAGACCAAGCAATAGCAGAACAATCATCGGTAGCAGTTGCACCACCGTTGTTTGCCAACCAAGCATTTAATGCAGCCACATTTCCATTACCATCACATTCTACGGTTTCGTTGGCCGCAGGATTTGTAATTACTGGAGCCACGGTATCTAAAATAGAGTAAGAAGCAGTAGTAGAAGTTGCATTTCCACATGCATCAGTAGCCGTAAAAGTTACTTCAATTGGTTCTGCACAGCCAGAAGTTGCACCTCCATAATTGTTGGTCCAAGTAATTGTACCACAATTATCAGAAGCCACAGCACCACCGTTATTGGCCAACCAAGCTTCGATTGCACCGTTGTTTCCAGTACCATCACATTCAATTGGAATATTAGAGGCTTCTACACTTATAACTGGAGCGATCGTATCGGCTACAGTAATCGTTTGAGATATAGAAGATGTATTTTCACATAAATCTGTAAAAGTCCAAGTACGTGTAATCGTTATGTTGCAGGCATCAGCATCATTAGTGATTTCTGACAGCACACCGATAATGTCACCAGCACAGTTATCCGTAGCTGTTAATTCAGCAGCAACAGGAACTTCAGTTACACATTGGTAAGCGATATCAGCAGGAGCAGCAGGAGCTACCGGAGCAATGGTATCAGCTACAGTGATTGTTTGAGAAACAGACGAGCTGTTATCACAAGTATCCGTGAAAGTCCATGTACGCGTAATTGTTATGTTACAGGCATCAGAGTTATCTGTTACTTCTGACAGCACACCGATAATGTCTCCAGAGCAGTTATCCGTAGCTGTTAATTCAGCAGCAGCAGGAACTTCGGTTACACATTGGTAAGCGATATCAGCAGGAGCAGCAGGAGCCACCGGAGCAATTGTATCGGCTACAGTGATTGTTTGAGAAACAGACGAGCTGTTATCACAAGCATCCGTGAAAGTCCAAGTACGAGTAATCGTTTTGTTACAAGCATCTGAGCTATCCATTACTTCTGAGACTATACCGATGATGTCACCAGAGCAGTTATCCGTAGCTGTTAATTCAATAGCGGCAGGAATTTCGGTTATACATTCGTAAACGATATCAGCTGGAGACGTTGGCGCTACCGGAGCAATTGTATCTTCTATAGTAAAAGTGGCAGTTGTAGTTGCAGAGTTTCCGCAATCGTCTGTAGCAGTAAATATTACAGTTGCAGAACCCGTTTCGCCACAACCATTAGATAATGCCGTAAAGTTGTTGGTCCAAGTTACATTTCCACAAAGATCGGTAGCAGTTGCACCTCCATTATTAGCTAACCAAGCATTTAATTCGGTTGTATTTCCCAAACCATCGCATTCAACTGTTTCATTGCTAGCTTGAGTGTGTAAAGTTGGAGGAACTAAATCTAATATTGTAAATAAAGCTGTCGTAGTTCTAGAGTTATTACAAGCATCTGTTGCAATAAAACGTACAAGTGTTCTTGATGTTTCGCCACATTGATCGATAACATTTAAAATTTCATGAGTCCAAGTAACTGCAGAGCAATTATCTGTTGCTTGCGATCCTGCATGGGTATCCAACCAAGCTTGGAATTCTTGCGCATTCCCATCACCATCACATAAAACTGTTTGATCTGACGCGACAGTTGTAATACTTGGAGCTGTTGTATCGGCTACAGTAATTACTTGAGATACGGATGATGAATTATTACAAGTATCTGTAAAAGTCCAAGTACGTGTAATTGTTATATTACAAGAGTCTGAATTATCTAAGATTTCTGAAACTAAACCAATAATATTACCAGCACAATTATCTGTAGCTGTTAATTCAATGGCAGCAGGAACTTCGTCGATACACTGAAAAGACAATGGAGCAGGAGCAGCAGGAGCTACAGGAGCTATCGTATCGCTTACAGTAATAATTTGAGATACAGATGATGAATTATTACAAGTATCTGTAAAAGTCCAAGTACGTGTTACAATAACATTACAAGGATCTGTTTCGTCTACGTTATCTATAGGTGAAGCCACGATAGTACCAGCACAATTATCTGTAGCAGTTAAATCGGTAGCAACAGGTAAATCTGTTATACACTGAACGGTTACATTGGCAGGAGCAGCAGGAGCTACAGGAGCTATCGTATCGCTTACAGTAATAATTTGAGATACAGATGATGAATTATTACAAGTATCTGTAAAAGTCCAAGTACGTGTTACAATAACATTACAAGGATCTGTTTCGTCTATATTATCTAAAGGCGAAGCTACGATAGTACCAGCACAATTATCTGTAGCAGTTAAGTCGGTAGCAACAGGTAAGTCGGTTAGACACTGAACGGTTACATTGGCAGGAGCGGTTGGTGCTACTGGCGCAGTTGTATCGGCTACAGTGATTGTTTGCGATACACTTAAGGTGTTGTCACAAGCATCTGTAAAAGTCCAAGTACGTGTTACAATAACATTACAAGGATCTGTTTCGTCTATAGTATCTACAGGCGAAGCAACAATATCATCCGAACAATTATCTGTTGCCGTTAAATCGATAGCAGCAGGTAAATCTGAGATACATTGGATGGTTGCATTAGCAGGAACAGAACCAACTAATTCTGGTTGAATGTTATCATTTACGGAGTAAGTATAAACCCAATCATGAGAATTGTTTGCACAATCTGTATAGGTCCACGTGTATGTTTTATCACCTACACAATCAGGATCAGCACTTACAACAGGTCCTGTAGGGATGATATTAACACCACAATTATCAGAAACTGTTGGAGGTGTTGGAACCACTTGAGCCTCATCCACACAAGTAACTAATGCCCCTTCATTAACAGGTAAATTAAAATCTAAATATTCTATGTTATAAACATAAGACCAAGTGTCTTGATTATTATTACAATCTGTAAAGGTATAAGTATACGTTCTAGTTCCTTCACAAGAAATAGGGTTTGGACTTTCAGTTACTACTGCAGCCGATGGCATTAATGTATTACCACACCCATCTGTAATAGTTGGAACAGTAAATGTTTCGGTTGCATCTAATAAACAATTAACAATGGCAGCACCATTTGCTTCACTAATGATTAATGCAGGCGTGTTTATTGTAATTATTTGATTGGCAGTTGCTGTTAATCCACAATCGTCAGTAATTGTATAGGTTCTTGTAACTAATATAGGACAAGAATCTGCTGAACTATCTTGGTAAGTTATGCTTGCAATATTATCATCGGCAAACGTACCACCTTCAGCTAAAAATTCGGCTTCGGTAATGGTCGTAATTGTTTCGTTATATGGTAATGAAGTAAAACCACCAACAGTTATATCAGCATTGGTACAACCATCTACAGCAAATCCATTTGGAGCTGTAATAACAGGAGCATCATTAGTTTCTTCAAGAACTTCAAAACTAGCTGTAGCAGTACAATTAGAGTTTTCATCGTTTATTGTTACCGTGTAAGTTCCCGCAGGTAAACCAGATATATCTTGAGTTGTTGAATTAGCTGTATCATTCCAAGAATACGTATAATCTCCAGATCCTCCAGTTACAGAAATATCGATAGCACCAATCGAGCTGTCTATACAAGAAGTTGGAGTCATACTTTCTAGACTTATTACAATTTCGTCGTAAACAGTTACAGTTATTGGAACTCTATCACCAACGCAAGTGGTACTAGGACCTTCAGCTACATAATATGTAAACGTACCAGCTGTACTTGTTGAAGGGATTAGCGTTAATAGCCCAGGAGTACTTGGGTTATTATTTGGATAATATAGAACTACATAGTCTGGATCGGTAGGAGTCGCTGTTAAAGCAACGGCTGTTTCATTTAAACAATAAACCAGATTTGATATAGAAGGAGTAGTTGTAATTTCATTAATCTCTATAGTAAAAATATAGCTACAGCCAGTATCCCCAGGAGGTACAGCATAATATGTAGTGACACCTATAGTAGCTGGAAATGGATTGTTAACAGTGTACTGAATGGAAGAATCTGTTACTGGATAAGAATTATAAAATCTTGATCCAGGAGGGAAATTTCCAGAAACTGCAGAAACAGGAATAGAACTTCCTAGAAAATCACAATAAAAGAATTCTCTTTCAACTGAAACATCTGTACAATTATCAATAATATATTGAGCAGAATCAATATCAATTTCTATTGGATTTGTATTTGGTTCACCTTGACAAACACCATTTTGTTGATAGCCTTGTATTAGAGGTAAAGAATAATTAGTTAGAGAAATAGCACCTGTTCCTGAAATGTTACCACCTACAATAACAATTTTAGGCGAACAATTATTATTTATTAAAATAGAACAATTTGTAGTAGAGGAAAGCTTGAATTTAATATCTGCCATCACCTCCCTTATATCAATTGGATTTAAAGGAATATAAGACATATCCCAAACAATGGCACCCGTTGCACCTTCGTTAGGAGCAAAATAAGGAGCTGATGCTTGGAAAAGTGGATTGTACTCATTATAAGTAATGCTTCCAGGAACAAACTGAGAGGTATAAGGAATAGGAATAACCAATCTAGCATTTTGAATGGCTTCTGTTCCTAAGTTTCTTATTTCTACACCATATTCCACAACATCTCCAGGTTCTACAACATAAGGTTGAATTGGAGGAAGTCCGTTAATAGAATTCGCAGATAATAACCCTTCCGATTCAGGAATATAAGCATCCACAGAAAAAGTTACGTTAAAAACAATATAGGTATCTTGTGTGGTACCATATCTAAATCGTGTAGAAGTTTGATTGGTACCAATTACATTATTGTTCGGGTTGGGAACGTCGAACATTGCAATATCTAACCCTGTATTGTTACTAAGGTTAGGGAGTCGACTATTGCCACCGGTCTGAATAGATGAATTAAAAAAGTTATTCGTGCTGTTTCCAGAATGAGTTAAACTTTGGTATTGATTATCTGAATTTCTTCTAATCTGAAAGTAATCGCCGGAAATACCAACATCACCTTCTCCAGCCATCATTCCAAGTTTTATTTTTACATCTCCGTTTTGTACTGTATTAAAACCAGAAACATCAATTGTATGACTTGCAGTCGTTGAACCTACAACATAAGCATAACCATCAAAAACGGTTACGTCACGCCAATTCATTTTAGAGTTTTCGTAAACAACCACCATTCCCCAGCCACCGTAGTAACCAGTGCTACCACCATTACCTTCGGTAAGTGCAATGTCGGCCACATAATAGTCACCTAAACCACCGTTTTTTACTATATCGGTCACTTCTTTATAACCTGCAAACATATCATTGTCTCCAGGATATCTAATGTCAGTAGCGTCTGCAATTAGCGTTTGGTAAGATTGTCCAGGACCTTTAAATTTTATGGTTCTTCGTCTTAGGTCGGTATAACTTGCTCCTCTATTTCTACCAGTCCAATAAAGACCAGCGTAAATAATATTAGAACACTCAGGGTTTGCACCGTTTTCGGTTGATAGCGCAAGAGTTGACATGGACGAGTTGGCCGTGCTTGGATCTCCGTCGACATCTACAAACCTCATGTCGTTACTGCTGTTGTCTCTTGAGCTGTTATAATTCACCAAGGTAAGGTTGGTGTTTCCAACCATTGTAAAGTCACCTTTAACGTTATAAACCGTTTGATTAGGAGAATAATCGGAAGTCCTAGGAGTAAAAGGAACTCTTACTTGACTGTAGCCAATAAAACTAGCACTTAATAACACAACAGTTAATAAGACAAGTTGTATAAGATTTTTATTAGCTTGAAATTTAATAGCGTATATTTTTTTCATCTGTATAATAATTAAATATTATAATTTTATTTAGGATGGGTTAACAACTTTATAAAACACTGTTGTTACAGAATCTGCATTTAACAAGTAATTGTTTATTTGTTGGTCTGTACATTCAAATAAACATTGTATGTAGACATACTTTAAGGACGAAAATCCATTAATATGTGAAAGATCTAATCTGGAATTTAAATCAGACAGTCGGTTCAGTTTTATGGTAATAACCTCTACATTACTATATAAACTGTTATTATCTTGTAACAAAAGATTGGAAGTACCGTCCAGAAGTTGAAGTACTTTAGGGCTTTCGTCTCCGGTAACATTAATAATTATAGAATTTTCAATGTAAATGGTCGGGTTTTTTCCGTGTAATAATTCATCAGGAATGGTTCCTGTAGTTCTTGAATTTCTGTTTTCAGAATTATCATCAAATATCCTCTGAATATTTCCTTGAGCAAAACTGCTGCTTGAAAAGAGAAATGTAATAGCACAAAGTACTAGAAAGTTTGAAAACGATCGTTTAGTTATTTTTTTCATAATGGGTCAAGTTTAAATGTTTAAACCTTAAATGTTAGATACGTAAAATCTTAAGCGTGAACTTAATGTCTAAAAATACATTCTATGTATGTTTGTTGAGGGAAGTACACTGATACATCAGCGCATCATGGATTAAGTGTTGTCTTTTGATTTTTGGGTATATTTTTAATTAATAGCTTACACAACAAATAAATAGCGATTCTTTAACCTTATCAAATAAAAATGTTAAATAACTCATAAATTCGACAAGAGGCTTTTTGCAATCGCTTTGTCGATGAAAAAACATGATTAACCGACCGGATTAATACCCAAATCTGAGAGACTCATAAACTTTCGGAAATTTTTCCTACAGTTTATAAAGTTTGATAATTTAATTTTATAAATTTATAATAGCTTAACTTGGAGGAACCAAAATATATTATTATATCGATAAAAACAACACTTTGTCGATAAAAAAACGCTTTTAATCGTATAAATGAAGAAATTAATACTTGTTAGACATGCCAAATCGTCTTGGGATGAAGACGTGAAAGATCACGATAGAGGGTTAGAAGTGCGAGGTTTTACTGACGCAGGACTAGTTTCGTTAAAATTCAAGGATTTTCAGTTAATACCCGATAAAGTGATTTCCAGTACGGCAAAAAGAGCGAAAACTACTGCTCAGATATTTCTGAAAAACCTAGAAATAGATTCCGCAAAGTTAGAATTGAACAAAAAGCTTTATGATTTCTCTGGAGAAAACCTTATTAAAACCATTAAAGAAATTCCTGATAATTTTAATGTTTTAATGATATTTGGTCATAATAACGCCTTAACAGACTTTGTTAATACCTTTGGTGATATGTCTATTGAAAATGTGCCAACTAGCGGACTTGTAGTTATCGAATTTCTTGCAGAATCATGGAAACACATATATAAAGGACAAACTTTAAAAGTAATATTTCCCCGAGATTTAAGAGAATAGGTTAGCTAAAAGCACATCTAAATATTTTTTTACTTATTTAGTAGCATCTTAGACACTAAGATTATAGAGTTTTATTAACTTATAATCCATATTATAGGATGATGCTAAAACCATAATTTACGGTAAGAGACTTCAAATAAATTATGCACACTTTAAAATTTACCAACTCCTATATAATCATATATTCATAATTAAAAACATGAACAGAAGTATGCTAGCAATCTATTCAATATTACATATTAATGGAATATATTTGTACCACTTAAATTAACCTTTTAATGACGAAAAGAGAAAAGCCTAATAATAATTATATAAATAGAGAAATTAGCTGGTTGCAGTTTAATGCAAGAGTATTGCAGGAAACTGCAGACAAGAATGTGCCATTAATTGAAAGATTAAGGTTTTTAGGAATTTTCTCTAACAATTTGGACGAATTTTTTAAAGTAAGATACGCCACAGTAAAACGGATAGTGGAAGCTGGTAAGGATGCCAGAAGTGTACTGGGCGGCATAAAGGCGAAAGAACTGCTTGAAGAAATAACCGAAATAGTAATCATCCAACAAAGTGAAAGTTTAGAGATTTTAAGCAATATTGAAAAAGAGCTTGAAAAAGAAAATATCTTTATTATTAATGAAGATGAAATAGATGAAAATCAGCATAAATTCATCAAACAGTATTTTATTCAAAAAGTAAGTCCTGCGTTAGTAACCATTATTTTAAGCAATCAAGTAGATCTACCTAACTTAAAAGACAGCGCTTCTTACTTAGCGGTAAAAATGTCTTTAAGTAACGGACAAGAAAATCGATATGCTTTAATTGAAATTTCTAAAACCATGGATCGTTTTGTAGTTTTACCTGTGCAAGACGGGAAGAGCTACATTATTATGTTGGACGATTTATTGCGGTATTGCTTAGACGATATTTTTAATATCTTCCATTACGAGCATATTTCGGCTCACATGATAAAAATTACTAGAGATGGCGAGTTAGACTTTGAAAGTGATTTAAGTAAAAGTTTTATGGAAAAAATTTCCGATAGCGTTAAACACAGACAAATGGGAGAACCCGTTCGTTTTGTGTACGATAAAACCATAGACTTAGAAACCTTATCTTATTTAATGTCTAAAATGGGAATTGACTCCCACGATAGTATTATTCCTGGAGGACGATACCACAATCGTAGAGACTATATGGCTTTTCCTAGTTTGGGAAGAACCGATTTACTCTATAATAAAATTGAACCTTTACCAATTAAGGACCTTAGTTTAGAAGCTAGTATTTTTGACAGTGTTGCTAAAAAAGATTATTTACTTCATGCACCTTATCAAACATTTTCCTATGTGGTTAAGTTTTTAAGGGAAGCAGCTCTAGATCCAACAGTTATTACCATAAAAATCACTATTTACAGATTGGCTCAAATCTCGCATGTGGCCAGTTCTTTGATAAATGCAGCCAAAAATGGTAAAAAAGTAACGGTTTCCATAGAAATTCAAGCTCGTTTTGACGAACAAGCCAATATAGATTATGCCCAACAAATGGAAAATGAAGGCATTAATTTAATTTTTGGGGTTCAAGGATTAAAAGTACATAGTAAAATGTGTGTTATAGAACGAGAAGAGAATAAAAAATTAAAACGTTACGGATTTATAAGTACTGGAAACTTTAACGAATCGACAGCAAAAATATATACAGATTACACGTTGTTTACTTCAGATCAAAGAATATTGAAAGACCTTAATAAGGTCTTTAATTTCTTTGAGATTAACTATAGAATTTATAGATATAAACACATTATTACTTCTCCACATTATACACTAAAAGCTTTTTTTAAGTTAATAGATTTTGAAATACAAAATGTAAAAGCGGGAAAACCAGCATATATTAGGTTAAAAATGAACAGTCTTTCTAGCTTTAAAATGGTGGACAAATTATATGAAGCTAGTAGGGCAGGTGTGAAAATACAAATGATTGTTCGAGGAATTTGTTGTTTAATCCCTGGAGTTAAAGGCATGAGTGAGAATATTGAAGTTATTAGCGTGGTCGATAAATTTTTAGAACATACAAGGCTCTTTATTTTTTGTAATAATAATGAACCTAAGGTTTATATTTCCTCGGCCGATTGGATGACAAGAAACATAGAAAATAGAGTGGAAGTAAGTTGTCCTATTTATGATGAAGATATTAAAAAAGAACTTATAGAAACCTTTAATATTTGTTGGAGCGACAATGTAAAAGCTAGAATTTTAAACGAAGCTCAAAAAAATGAATATAGAAAGACCAAAGGACCAGAAATTCGCTCTCAGTTTGTCTTGTACGATTACTACTTAAAAAAACTTGAAAATTAATATGCTTACCATAAAAAAATATGCGGCAATAGATATTGGGTCCAATGCAATTAGACTTCTCATTGCCAATATTATTGAAGAAAAAGGTAAAGAAACACGTTTCAAAAAAAGCTCTTTAGTGCGTGTCCCTGTTCGTTTAGGCGCCGATGTTTTTTTAGAACAAAACATTTCAGATTACAATAAGGAACGAATAATTGATACCATGAAGGCATTTAAATTATTAATGAAAACCCATAATGTAGTTAAGTATAAAGCCTGTGCAACTTCTGCCATGAGAGAAGCTGTTAATGGAAAAGAAATAACAGATTTGGTGTACAAAAAAACCAAAATTAGAATAGATGTTATTGAAGGCGAAGAAGAAGCAGCCATAATTGCAGCAACAGACCTAAACTCCTATATAGATACTAGTAAAACCTATCTATATGTTGATGTTGGTGGAGGAAGTAGTGAGTTTACGGTTATTGATAAAGGAATAACCATTACTTCAAAATCTTTTAAAATTGGTACTGTTAGGTTGTTAAACGATATTGTGAAAAAGGAAACCTGGCTCGAACTTGAAGAATGGATCAAGCGAAATACCGAAGCTTACGAAAAAATTGATGTTATGGGTTCAGGAGGAAACATTAATAAAATTTTTAAAATTTCGGGTAAACCTATGGGCAAACCTTTAACCTATTTTTATCTAACCTCTTATTACAACACCTTACAATCTTATTCTTACGAAGAACGTATTACAGAATTGGATTTAAACCAAGATCGTGCGGATGTAATTATTCCAGCAACCCGAATTTATCTGTCTTCTATGAAATGGAGTGGCGCCAAAGATATTTATGTGCCAAAAATTGGATTGTCTGACGGAATCATAAAAAGCATCTATCTTAAAACGGTTTCAAGCAACATACAGTAAATATGATACATTTGGTCTTTAATATATTTTAATTCTTGACAATATATATATATTAGTACCTTTAATAACTGAAAACGAATTTTTTAAAAACTTTATTATGAGAAAAACATTACTTCTATTAGCTTTTATTATAATTTCTACTCTAAGCTATGCACAAAATAGCATGCACGGTATACGTGTAGGCTTAAATATTTCTAATTTGGATTTTGAACCACATCCTAATTTCGACAATAACCACAGAAATGGTTTTGCGATTGGAGTTTTTGGTGAATACGATCTATCTAAAAAAGTTGCAATTGCTCCAGAAATTCAATTTTCTGCCGAAGGTGCTAAAGCCCAGGACCTAAGAATAGATTACATCCAGATACCTATTTTAATGAAATATAGATTTAATGATACATTTTCTGTTGGAGCCGGCCCAATGGCTGGAGTTAAAATATGGGAATTTGAAGATGGTATGAAAAATTTTGCTTTTTCCGTGGTTGGAGGTATAGAGGTATTTATTACAAGCGATATCTTTATCGATGCTAGATATCATTATGGATTAACAAATGTGATTGATGATGACTCTACTTTCGAAGCTAAAAACAGCAACATACAAATAGGTGTTGGTTTCAAAATTTAATAAACACACACATTAAAAAAACTCCGATAAATTTTAAGATTATCGGAGTTTTTTGTTTGAAATACTATCAGAACACGAATTGATACTAACCGTGAATGGTTTCAGATTTACTCAAATCTTTCATAATGCCTGCTTCAAATTCAAGAAGTTGTTGCCATTTTTCATCCACTTCTTTTCTATCTCCATACTGTCTGGCAAAACCTAAAAACATGGTATAATGATTGGCTTCGCTTACCATTAATTTCCTATAGAATTCAGCAAGTTCTTTGTCTTCCAATTCTTCAGAAAGTAGTCTAAAACGTTCACAACTTCTAGCTTCAATTAATGCTGCATAAAGCAATCTATGAACAAGTTGTGTCGTTCTGCTACCTCCTTTTGGAAAGAAGGTAATGAGTTTTAAAACATAGTCATCTTTTCTATCACGTCCTAAAGTCCAGCCATTTTCCAAAATACGATCGTGTACCATTTTAAAATGACTGATTTCCTCTTTTACCAAGGCAATCATTTCTTGAACAAGCTCTGTATATTCAGGAAAACCTACAATTAACGAAATAGCTGTACTAGCAGCTTTTTGCTCGCAATAAGCATGATCTGTTAATATCTCTTCAATATTTTTTTCTACAATATTTACCCAACGTGGATCTGTTGGTAATTTCAATCCTAGCATGATTTTTTGTTTAGTCATTTTCTCAAAATTAACTAGTTTATAAAAGCGTAAAGTGTACTGTTTTCTTCTAATTTATAGTTGCCTTCAGAATCTATAATGATATTGCAAAAGCTTACTTTTTTGCTATCTGTTTTTTGGATCATTGCTGACAAAACGATGGAATTGGTTTCCATAGAAGCAGCTTGGTCAAACATAAGGTTTACAATGGCGTTGTCCAATTGAAGATCATTTTTTATTTTATATAAAAACTGTTTATCAATGGTATCGTTAAAAATTTCCTTTGAGTTTTTAGTGATAGTAACTTCCGAAACAATCTCTCTATAATATTCTTTATAATTTATGGTGTCTTGTTTAAATTCGTTTAAAACACTCTGTTCCATATCCGTGTAAGTTTTCAACTTTATATGAAAACCATTGCTTAAAATGGTGTCAGTAACAACTTCTGTGTAGTTCTCAGGAATATAACTTATGTTCTCAGAAAAAGACTTTTGCTTTAAAACATTGGAATTGGATTTAAAAACCCGATCTCTACCATCGCAGCTTATAGAAACCACTCCAATTAAAGCAAGTAAAAAAAATAGTTTTCTCATAAAATGTTCTATTTAGATAAGTCCGTTATCTAGGTCTTAATTACTGATTTCTAAGTTTAAATATCCAAATCGAAGGTTTTTCTTAAAGTTTCTATAGCTGGATTTTTCTCTAACAACTTTTCATATTTTTCCCGAGTTGTGTACGCATATTGTTTTTCCATTTCTTCATTGATTTCAATGGATAAATTTAGATCGTAATTGTTCAGGGATTTTTTTAAGAACATCATTAAATCGTATTGCTGACGCTCAAGCTCTACTTTATTTGTAGAATTTGGAAGTTCTAGACAAATAGATGTTCCTTTTAATTTTGGAGTGTCGATGGAGAGAATAGAAGCCAAATTATATTGTCCCTTTTCTTCCAATTGTTTTATAAAGGCGTTCCAAAATAACATAAATTCATTTTCCGTAAAGGCATCAGTTGGTAAATTATCTTCATCAATAACTACTTCCATCTGCTTAATTAGATGTTCCTTTTTTGCTTGAATACTTTTTAAAGATAAACCTGAAGTAGCTTTTTTGCCGCTGTTTAAAGAAATTTTTGGAGTTTCGGCTTTAGTTTCAGAAACTGTTTTTTCAACTTTAACTTGAGTTGTGGCATGGCTTGGAACAGGCTTGTTATAAGTTTCTTGTTTTGGTTCTTGGATTGAAGTTTGTTGTTTTTCCGGTATAGTTACCGGAACTGGCTTAATTCCTTTTTTAATAAAGTAACTGGCAGGAATTATGAAGTTTTTACTATTTTTTTTTTCTCCATCAAAAGTGATAGAGGCAAGCTGCATAAGGCATAATTCGACGAGTAACCGTTGATTTTTGCTGGATTTAAATTTGAGATCGCAATCGTTTGCCAATTCAATTCCTTGCAATAAGAAAGGTTGTGAAGCTTTTTTAGATTGAATAAGATATTTTTCTTGGGTTTCTTCTCCAACTTCCAATAATTCTATAGTTTCAGAATTCTTACAAACCATTAAATCCCTAAAGTGCGAAGCCAGACCAGCAATATAATGGTGGCCATCGAAACCTTTGGCCAAAATGCTATTAAACTGAATTAATAGTCCTGGAATATTGTTTTCGAGAATGTAATCTGTACTGGTAAAATACGTTTCGTAATCTAGTACATTTAAATTTTCCGTAACCGCTTGTCTAGTCAAATTTTTCCCAGAGAAACTTACCACACGATCAAATATAGAAAGCGCGTCACGCATGGCACCATCAGCTTTTTGTGCTATAATGTGCAGAGCATCATCTTCAGCTTCTATTCCTTGTTCTTTAGCAATAAATTTTAAATAATCCTTAGCATCTTTTACGGTGATTCGTTTAAAATCGAAAATCTGGCACCGTGACAAGATGGTTGGGATAATCTTATGTTTTTCAGTAGTAGCAAGAATAAAAATGCAATGTTTTGGTGGTTCTTCTAAAGTCTTTAAAAAAGCATTGAAAGCCGCTTGGGAAAGCATATGGACCTCGTCGATAATATAGACTTTATATTTTCCAACTTGAGGTGGAATACGAACTTGATCCGTCAGGTTTCTAATATCGTCTACCGAGTTGTTAGAGGCTGCATCCAGTTCAAATATATTAAAGGCAAAATCTTCGTCTTCTTTTTCAGTGCCATCGCTATTAATCATTTTGGCCAAAATCCTGGCACAAGTTGTTTTACCAACACCACGAGGTCCAGTAAAGAGAAGTGCTTGTGCTAAATGATTACTTTCAATGGCATTCAATAACGTATTTGTAATAGCCTGCTGACCTACAACATCCTTAAATGTTTGAGGTCTATATTTACGCGCAGATACTACAAAGTGCTCCAATTTTACTAAGTTTATTTTAGCATTTTATTAATGCCAAACGGTTAAGTAACAAAGTTAAAAATAAGGTTTGTAATTTAAGCTATTCCTGTCTAAATTTAATAGGAGTTATTAACAAAATCTTATTAGTACTTAGAGTGTCGAAAGTACTTAAAGTGCCTAAAGTTGGGCTAATTTAGAAATATAAATAATTCACAACTTTAGACACTTATAACTTATTTACGTACTTTTGTATCTAGTAAATCGCCTTATCGCTGCCCCGATTTTTCGGGGTGGAGGAAAGTCCGAACACCAAAGTGCAACATAGTGGCTAATAACCACCAGTCGTGAGGCTAGGAAAAGTGCAACAGAAAGTATGTACAGGTCATGCTGTAGTGAAACCAGGTAAACTCTATGTGGTGCAATGTCATGTAAACCAACGTTTGAAGGCGGCACGCTTGATGTTGGAGGGTAGACAGCTAAAGTGTTCTGGTAACAGGACACTCAGATAAATGATAAGGGCTTTTTTTTAGAATTTATTTTCTAAAAATATAAAAGTACAGAATTCGGCTTATAGATTTGCTCAAATAAACAATCCCAATTAGTGTATGCTATTTGGGATTTGTTTTATAGTTTATTCTTCTTCGTCATCGTTTTTTATCTCAAAAAAGCTAAACATATTTCCTCCGTAATTTTTAGAATAACTAAAATGCTCTATGTTCGATAAGTTGGTATGCTTGGAGTGTTCAACAACTAAAACGCCGGCTTTTTCCAATAAATTATTTTTAAAAATGAGTTCTGGGATTCGTATAAAATCTTCAACAGTAAACTCGTATGGCGGATCGGCAAATATAATATCCGATTTCTGAGTGGTTTTTTCCAAAAACAAAAACACATCGCTTTTAATGGTTTTTATGGGCATTTCGAAAGCTTGAGCTGTTTCGTTTATAAACTTAATACATCCATAATCTGCATCTACACATGTAATATTTGTAGTTCCTCTGGACGCAAATTCGTAACTGATATTTCCTGTACCAGCAAACAGATCCAATACCGAGACATCATCAAAATAAAATTGATTGTTAAGAATGTTGAATAGGGCTTCCTTAGCCATATCTGTAGTTGGGCGAACAGGTAATTTTTTTGGAGCAGTAATTCGTCTGCCTTTAAATTGTCCAGAAACAATGCGCATTAAAAACTTTGTATTAGTACAAAATCGGAATAATCTGATTTTGGTTTGTTAAGGTATGTATAAGTATCTGTACGTTTTCCAAAACTTATATGTCTTATGTATTTATATAAGATGGTATATAAATCGGATTCCTTTTCGATATCTCCCAAAAGTACGACATTTATTTTTTCGGGATTTAGTTTTAATTGTTCCATGGTAAACAAGATATAATAAAGAAAATCTTCTTTACTGGAATAATCGAAGGTATTATAAAGCTTGAGCTTTCCTTGGTTGGTAATTACAATTTCAAAATGGTCTTTATTTACATTTACGTAAAACATAACAGCTTCTGCATGCTTTTCAAGTTGTAAAACTTTATCAACCAAAATAGTGGAGAAATGGCTGTAAGTAAAGCTTCCAAACGTTTCATAAATGTAATTATTTACGTTTACGTAAGGCACGTAAACACTAACGCTGTCGTTAATGTCCAAATTATCGTAAGCTATAAAATCCGACTTAAGGATTTTTGAATTGAACTTTAAATAATCGGCCAAATAATCTTCATTAAATAACGCTTTTGGAACTATGGTTGCCAACTCGTTTATATAAATAACATGTACTTTGTCGAAGATTTCCTGGAGTTCTTTTTCAGTATTAAAAAGATGTTTTAAAAAATCTAAAGCATCAAAAGGAGAGAGCTTTTTATCCGTCTCAAAATGCTTTAAATAAGAAATGGTATTTGTTTCCTTGTTTAGGATACAAAAAGAAAGTCCATTCAAACTTATTTGAATGGACAACTCTAGATTAGTTTGTTTATTTTGAGTTTTATTCGCTATCTCCATAAGTTTTTGGCCAATTTCCATTGGTTTTAACCTCAGTCATAGATCCTACTTTTAATGCATCTCCATTCACACCATCCACAGAAACAACTTGGTTTTCTTGAACAATTAGATCATTGTCTTGATCGTGTAAAATAACTCTTTTCTTGACGCTAGCTTCAAAAACAGGGATCTTTATATCGTTTTGATCTAAAAATCCAGATTCCATTTTAAATTGTTGGTCTGTATCAGGCACATTCATCATGGTTCTATATCTGTCAGAACTCTTAAATAACGAATCTTTAACCGATTTAGTTCCTAAAGTATCAATAATTCTAATTTCTTTAGTCATTTCAACACCTCCATAACGTTTTGTAAGTTCCTGATCAACTACGGTAGAATCTCTACGTTGTGTAATGGTGTAATGGGCAGTATCTATAAACTTAACCAAATCATCGAAATTTGGGGCAAATACTCCTGTTACTTGTTGGTGTGCCAATTGAGCATCTCTAATATCTATAAGCCTTTCAATAACCTGTGCGTAACGTTTGTTCTTTACTTTGTTAAATTGAATAGGTTCGTAAACAGACATAAAGGTTAGATATCCCAAATAGAAAATCAACGCCCAAAGGGCAATGGACAATACTGGTTTAACTTTAGCAGGGATAAACTTGTCAATTAGCCATACTAAACCAATGGTAAGTACTATTACAGCAACAGCTATAAGAATTATTTTAAACATAGTGTCAGTTATTAAATTTATTTAAGGTACCACGCAAATCTACAATTTTTTTTTAATCGTAAAAACCAAAGCAAGGAAAAATCATTCTTATCTTTGATGAAATTTCAAAAACAGCCCACTTTCATGACATCTTCAGAATTTTATTCTCTTATAAGACAGCAATTTCCCTTTAAACCAACCTCAAAACAAGAAATCGTGTTATTGCAACTTTCGGAGTTTATTTTATCTGATGATCCAAATGCTCTTTATTTACTAAAAGGGTACGCTGGAACTGGAAAAACAACTATTGTTGGTACTTTGGTTTCAAATTTATGGAAGATAAAAAAGAGCGCTGTACTAATGGCGCCAACAGGTCGAGCTGCAAAAGTGATATCAAATTATTCAGGAAAAGAAGCTTTTACCATCCATAAAAAAATATACTTTCCTAAAAAGGAAAAAGGAGGAGGTGTAAAGTTCGTTATGCAGCCAAACAAACATAAAAACACCATTTTTATCGTAGATGAAGCGTCCATGATTCCTGATACTCCTAGCGAATCGAAATTTTCTGAAAATGGTTCCCTACTCGACGATTTAATGCAATATGTATATTCTGGATTTAAATGTAAATTGCTATTGATTGGAGATACGGCACAATTACCTCCAGTAAAATTGGATTTAAGCCCAGCTTTAGATGCCAATACTTTAGAGCTTAATTATAACAAGCAGGTTACTAAAATGGAATTGGACGAAGTTGTAAGACAAGAGCAAGACTCTGGCATTTTGGCGAATGCTACTAACTTACGGGAAAGCTTAACAGATACTTTTTTCGAGAACTTTAAATTCAATTTAAACAACTATACCGACATTGTTAGGCTTATTGATGGCCATGACATTATGGATGCCATAAACGATGCATATAGCCAATTGGGTAACGAAGAAACAACGATTATTGTTAGAAGTAACAAACGTGCCAATATGTATAATGAACAAATAAGAAGTAGAATCTTATTTAATGAAAACGAGTTGACTACCGGCGATTTTTTAATGGTAGTTAAAAATAATTATTTCTGGATCAAGCCAACCACCGAAGCAGGATTTATTGCCAACGGAGATATTGTTGAAGTTTTAGAAATATTTAATATTTTAGATTTATATGGATTTCGTTTTGCTGAAGTGAAAATCCGAATGGTCGATTATCCTAAAATGAGTCCTTTTGAAACTGTTTTGCTTTTAGATACTATTTCTGCTGAAACACCTTCGCTTACCTACGAAGATTCCAATAGGCTCTATCAAGAAGTAATGAAGGATTATGAAAATGAATCCAGCAATTATAAAAAGTTTTTAAGCGTAAAGAATAACAAGTATTTTAATGCGTTACAAGTTAAATTTTCTTATGCCATAACCTGTCATAAATCCCAAGGAGGTCAATGGAACACCGTGTTTGTAGAACAGCCATATTTACCAGAAGGCATTACAAAAGATTATTTGCGCTGGTTGTATACAGCTGTTACCCGAGCTAAGGAAAAACTGTATCTTATTGGTTTTAAAGATGAATTCTTCACTGAAGAATAGCCGAGTTAAAACCATCTATTTGCGACAAGTTAAAAACAGAAAAAGTTTCAAGCTGGAAGTGGTTAATATCTTTTAAAAACCCTATTTTTGAAAACACATATTAAACATATATGAAAATAATCTCCATGATACCTGCACGCTATAGTGCATCTCGTTTTCCAGGCAAGCTTATGCAAGATTTGGGAGGCAAATCTGTTATTCGAAGGACTTACGAAGCTACAGTAAACACTAATTTATTTGACGACGTTTACGTAGTTACCGATAGCCAGGTTATTTTTGATGAAATTACAAATCATGGAGGAAAAGCCATAATGAGTAAAAAAGAACACGAATGTGGAAGCGATAGAATTGCCGAAGCCATCGAGTTTATGGATATAGATATTGTTGTAAATGTGCAAGGAGATGAACCTTTTACAGAAGTTTCTGCATTACGAAAACTCATCGATGTGTTTAAAAACGATGATCAACAGGAAATTGATTTAGCTTCATTAATGGTGAAAATCACGGATTGGGATGAAATTAAGAATCCAAATACTGTCAAGGTCATCGTAGACAACAACAATTTTGCGCTTTATTTTTCGCGCAGCCCGATTCCATACCCAAGAGACGAAACCGTTCAAGTGGTTTACCATAAACATAAAGGGGTTTATGCGTTTAGAAAAGAAGCCTTATTGGATTTTTACAGACTTCCTATGATGACTTTAGAGGCATCAGAAAAAATAGAATGCATTCGATATTTAGAATACGGAAAGAAAATTAAAATGGTGGAAACAGATGTTCAAGGTGTGGAAATAGATACCCCAGAAGATTTGGAACGTGCTAAAAAACTTTGGAAATAACAAAGTCATTCCTTATGAATGATCTATTAACCCATAGAAAAGGAAATTATTTAATGTGATATTAAGAATTAAAGAAAATTGATAAAAGAATATAAAAACATAAAAGTCATTGGTTTTGATGCAGACGATACCCTTTGGGTAAACGAAACTTATTTTCGCGATGCAGAAAAACAATTTGCTATTCTTTTATCTAAATACGAAACCTTAAATAAAATAGACCAAGAACTATTTAAAAGAGAAATAGATAATTTACCACTTTATGGGTATGGTGTTAAAGGATTTGTATTATCTATGGTGGAAATGGCTTTAGAATTATCCAATAACAGTGTGCCTAACAAAACCATTCAGGCTATTTTGGATATAGGAAAGGATATGTTAAACAAACCTGTGGAATTAATGGACGGCGTGGAAGAAGTTTTACAAACCCTTTCTGGAAAGTACAAACTTATTTTAGCAACCAAAGGCGATTTGTTGGATCAACAACGAAAATTGGAAAAATCTGGATTAACAGATTATTTTCATCATATTGAAGTATTAATAGATAAACAAGAAGCTAATTACTCCAAGCTTTTAAATCATTTGGAAATCAAACCTTCCGAATTTTTAATGATAGGAAACTCATTAAAATCAGATGTGTTACCATTAATAAATATTAAAGCACATGCCATTCATGTGCCATTTCATACAACTTGGATCCATGAGCAAGTGGATCAAAAAGAAACCAACGGTAAAAAATATAGAACAACTGTTAGCTTGTTGGATATTTTACCTTTGTTAAACTAATTAGATAATTATTGTTATTACATATTCATGAGTTATAAAAATTTTCCAATGGTGTCCAAAGTAGTTTTCGGACGAGGTAGCTTTAATCAATTAGAAGAGATTCTTTCTCCAAAACGATTAAATGTAAAAGCGCCATTTATTTATATTGTGGACGATGTTTTTCAAGGTAACTCTTGGATAACTTCAAGAATTCCATTGTCTTACGATGATAAGATATATTTCATATCTGCCAATGAAGAGCCTAAAACCTCTCAGGTTGATGAGATGGTAGAAGAAATTATTTTAAAATTCAAAGCCTTGCCTTCGGGTATAATTGGAATTGGAGGAGGTACCGTATTAGATTTAGCCAAAGCTGTTGCAATCATGCTAACCAATAAAGGAGAATCTAAAGATTATCAGGGTTGGGATTTGGTTAAAAAACCAGCTATCTATCATGTTGGAATTCCAACAATTTCTGGAACTGGTGCCGAAGTATCAAGAACCACGGTTTTAACTGGACCAGATAAAAAACTAGGTATCAATTCAGATTATACACCTTTCGATCAAGTGGTTTTAGATCCAGAACTAACTAAAGATGTACCAGTAGATCAATGGTTTTATACCGGAATGGATTGTTATATTCATTGTGTCGAATCCTTAAAAGGTACTTTTTTAAATGCTTTTAGCCAAAGTTATGGTGAGAAGGCTTACGAACTTTGTGTGGAACTGTTTTTAGACAACAATTTAACCGAAGAAGAGGCGCAAGACAAACTTATGATGGCTTCTTGGCATGGTGGGATGAGTATTGCTTATTCTCAAGTAGGAGTAGCACATGCTATGAGTTACGGGCTAAGTTATTTGTTAGGCACAAGACATGGTATTGGAAATTGTATTGTTTTTGATCATTTAGAAGAGTTTTATCCAGAAGGAGTGAGGATCTTTAAAAAAATGAAAGCAAAACATGGAATCGAATTACCGCAAGGAGTTTGCGCCAATTTGTCAGACAAAGAGTTTGATGTTATGATTGATGTTGCTTTAGGTTTAGAACCTTTATGGGAAAATGCCTTAGGAAAACATTGGCAAAAAACCATTACTCGTGATAAGTTAAAAGAACTCTACTTGAAAATGTAAGATGCAAAAATTCGCTAATTTTATTTACTATAAGGTTTTAGGATGGAAAGTGGTTGGTAACACCAACATGTCTAAAGACACTGTTAAAAAAGCAGTTTTAATAGCTGTACCACATACCAGTTGGCACGACTTCTATATCGGTTTGCTCTTGCGAACTGTTCTTGGAATAAAGGCAAATTTTATTGCTAAAAAAGAATTATTCACTTGGCCTCTAGGTTATTATATGCGGTCTATTGGTGGTAGAGCCATAGATAGAACATCTGGACAAAACAAAGTAGAAGCTATAGCTAAGCTTTTTGAAAGTCATGATGAATTTCGTTTAAATATAGCCCCCGAAGGCACCAGAAAAAAGGTGTCTGAGTGGCGAACGGGTTTTTATTACATCGCCAAAGCTGCAAATGTGCCTATTATTATGTTTACCCTTGATTTTAAGAATAAACAAAATAAGGTTTCAGAACCCTTTTATCCAACAGATGATATGGAAGCAGATTTTGAGTTTATGAAACAGTTTTTTGAAGGTGTGGTTGGTAAAGTGTCAGAAAACTCGTAGAATAACGGCACACATATTGCTAATGTTAAAACAACTTAGTAAATGAAACATAAAGTAAACTTTTGTCCCTAAAAAGAAACATTTACTAATAACAAAAAAGCTACTTATTTTTTAAGTAGCTTTTGTTTTTTAAATAATGAATAACTCGATTTTAATCGTGTTCTATATTGGTTTGGAAATGGTAGTTACCGATCTTAGTAGAACACCCATTTATATACTTTAATCTACCACTTTAAACTCCTTCATTTCTTTTAAAGGTTCCAATACATTATAATCTTTCCAATAATTGGCATCGAAAGCCTTAAGGGTTTCATAATCTATTTTTCGTTTTTCTGTAGTGGCATTATATTCTGCAGTTGAAATGGATTCTTCATTCATAATTAAAATCTCGTTCTTTTCTTTAAAAATCCCCTCTACTTTAAAATTGAAGGCTACTTTATCACGACTGTCATTATCTTTAAATTTTATTGGTCTGTCTACATAGAAATATCTGTCCAATTGATCAATCATGTAATTTGGATAGTAATGACCATCTTCATATTTTTTATAAATAACAGAACCTCTTTTGTTTTGCTCTACATATTTAACACCTAAAAGAAATTTTAAATTTAATTTTTCTCCCTTACGTCCTTTGGCAAACTTATAATCTGCTCTTAAAACAGCAAAGGTTTCATGCGATACGTAAAAGGTGCCTTCAAAATCTGCCGAACCTCTTCTTGGTTCATATTCTATAACATAAACCATTTCAGGACCTATAAAAGTAATATCCTTGATTTCGTATTTATACTTTTTAGTATCTGTAATGAAATTTAAAATGGTTTTAGAAGAAAAGCTGTTGTCGTTTATTTTGTTATGAACCATTTTTCTAATAAACTTTAAAGAATTGATGGTGTCTTCCATGTTGTTTTTATTCTCCTTTAAAGACACTGAGTCCGACATTTTAAACCATCCAGATTTAACGGTATATACCTTGTCTTTATCTAGGTGTTTTAGTACAATATCCTTGGCTTTTTCAGTTAGTTTTTCAACAGATTGATCATTGCGTTCATCCAATAATCTAATGGCTTTTGTAACTTCTAATTTGGAATTTTCTTCATTTTTAATCTTTAAATTCCCAACAAATTCGGTGTATTGTTTTGCTTTGTTTTTTAATAGAGAACTACTTAGTTCATCTAAATCATCATTAAAAGCTTCCAACTGTTTCTTTTTAAAGCCCGAGGATTTATCTATTTTAAAATCGGCATCTTTTCCTTCTATATATTCGGTTCTTCTACTAAAAATATCATAGGACACCAAGTCTGTTTTATAATTGCTTTTTAAGTTTCTATTTACATAGTACATAATAGAATCTATGGTTAAAGGCTTGTTGGTTAAATAAACTTCACGAAGCTCGTTTACTTGTTCGTCCAATTTGTATGTTTTAGAAGAAAAATCTTGGAGTTCAAGGCCTAGTTTTTCAAAACCTAAACAAGAAATATGAACAGAATCTGTAGGTTTAAAACCTACCGTTTCAATGGAAAAACCACCTTCTTCGTTTGTAATAACACCATGACTTTCGCCAATAACAACAGCAGCAAAAGGTATAGGCTCATTGGTTTTTGTAAGAACTTTCCCAGAGACTTGCTGTGCAAAAGTGATAGACATAAACCCTAGAGTTAAGAGTAGTAATAAATAATTTTTACACATAGATTTTATTTTTAAGACGACAAATTGTTTATAATGTTACCTATAAAGATGAAAAATCCCAAACGATTTGTTCAGGATTTTTAGAAATATTTATGAATTTAATTTAAAAAGCCAGTTATTCGGTGCTTTCTTCCATGGTATGATAGACATGTTGAACATCGTCGTCTTCCTCCAGTTTTTCAAGAAGTTTTTCTACATCTTCCATATCTTCTGCAGATAGGGTTTTTGTAACTTGTGGAATGCGCTCAAAACCTGAGGATAAAATTTCTATGTCCCGAGACTCTAATTCGGCTTGAATGGCTCCAAAGCTTTCAAAAGGAGCATAAATTAAGATACCGTCATCATCAGCAAAAACTTCTTCAGCTCCAAAATCTATAAATTCCAGTTCTAATTCTTCTGGATCCAATCCTTCGTTTGGAATTCTAAAATTACAAGTATGGTCAAACATAAACACTACAGATCCAGATGTTCCTAGACTACCATCGCATTTATTGAAATAACTTCGAACGTTGGCAACGGTTCTTGTATTGTTGTCTGTTGCGGTTTCAACTAAAATGGCAATTCCATGAGGGGCATAACCTTCAAAAACAACTTCTTTATAATCGCCTTGGCTTTTATCGCTTGCTTTTTTTATGGCACGTTCCACATTGTCCTTTGGCATGTTAACAGCCTTGGCGTTCTGGATAACCGCTCGTAATCTCGAGTTGCTATCAGGATCTGGGCCACCTTCTTTTACAGCCATTACAATGTCTTTACCAATACGAGTAAAGGCTTTACTCATGGCAGACCAACGTTTCATTTTACGTGCTTTACGAAATTCAAAAGCTCTTCCCATTTCTTAATTTAAAGTTTAAAATTTAATATTGAAAGTTATTGGGCAAATTTAAAAAAATATGATAATTCCATGAGATTGTTTGTAGAAAAATCTCAATTCTTACATATATTATTATTGCCAATTGCGACTGCAAACTGAATACTGGATTTACTCCTGTACTTCTACAATCAATTCAATAGCTTCAGCCAATTTAAAATCTTTTTCAGTTACGCCATCTGCATCGTGAGTGGATAACGAAATAGACAAAATATTATAGGTATTCGACCAATCTGGATGATGGTTTAATGCTTCACATTCAAAAGCAATTCGGCTCATGGCGCTAAAGCAATCTTTAAAGTTATCGAATTCGAATTCTGCATGAATGGCATTGTCAAAATATTCCCAATCTGGAAAACGCAATAATTTTTTTTCTATGTCTTGTTCTGATAATTTGCTCATGTTTTTTTGATTTTAATTAGTTCTAAATTTAATCAATTTGAAGGAGACCGTCAACTAAACAGCTAATTCTGTTAAAATATCCTCGCTTTTTACTTGTAGATGTTTTGGCAATAAGTTGCTTTGTGGTAACACGGCCAAATAACGTTCGTCGTTAGTCGTATAAACTCGTTTTATAATTGGCTGGAAGTTTCCAAAGTTCCCTATGGTTTTAATAATATCCTCTATAAACTCGTCATGATGCACTAAATCGGTACTTCCTAAATGAAAAATTCCTGTTTTATTTCGATTAATAATGTAGTGGATTTGTTGTGTTAATTTATAATCTGAGGTGACATTCATGACTAAATTTGGAAACACTTCAATAGCTTCGTGTACATTTAATAAATCCTTTATTTCTTGAATTCGGGGAGATTGTGCTCCAAATACCATGGGCAATCTAACAAGAGCTACTTGTCTTTTTGGCAAGCGCATGAGCATGTTTTCAATTTTAATTTTGAAATGCCCATAAACACTATGACTTAAGGTTTTGTCTTGCTCGTAGCTGGGATATTTACTATAACCATCAAATACATTGGCGGATGACAGAAAAATAATTTTACTTGTACGATGCGATTTTAAATACTCGCAAATATGTGTATGAGCAATTACTTGAGCTGAAAAATCGCCTCGTAATGCCGAAATAATTATCGTTGGTTTAACGGCTTCCAAAATTTCAAACACGTCGTCTTCTTCCACATTATATTGAAAAAAATGCCTGTTTTTTTCAAAAAACGTATTTGATCTATTAAAGGTACCAAAGGTTTTAAAATAGGAGCAGAGTTCCCTGTAAAGGGCATTTCCTAAAAATCCACTTGCACCTAATATTAATATACGATGTTTATCTTCTCTTTCTTTCATATCACTCTAAAACGGAAGATTTCTAATTAAAATATGGATTGCTTGGTTAAAGTGGTGAATTTTTCCAAAGCTTGCATTCCAAGTTTGGAATTTCCTCTTTCATTTAAACCAGGAGCCAACACCGATATGATAAATTCGTTTGGTAGAAGTGCTACAATGCCACCACCAACACCACTTTTCCCTGGAAGACCTACTTCGAAAGCAAATTCTCCAGCTTCATCGTAAAAACCACAAGTTAACATAATGGCGTTAATACGTTTGGATTGACTTTTAGTGAGTCTGTTTTTATTGGCTAAACACTTACCTTTATTTGCGAGCAAATAAAATGCTTTTGTTAATTGGGCACAAGTCATTTCTAAGGAACATTGATGAAAGTAGAAATCCAGAACCTCAGAAACATCATTTTCCAGATTGTTAAAAGATTTTAACAAGTTTGCAGCAGCAAAATTATTAAAACCCGTTTGCATTTCAGATTCGGCAACTTTAGAATTGTAATCAATGGAAGTGTCTTCCGTTAAATCTCTTACAAAAGCTAGAAAATCTTCCTTAGGATGTTTTAAAAGAGAAACTAACATATCTGCAATAACAATGGCTCCGGAATTAATAAACGGATTTCTTGGAATTCCTTTTTCCAATTCCAATAAAGACAAGTAGTTAAACGGGTTTCCAGAAGGTTCTACATCCATTCGCTTCCAAATATCTGTACCGACCTTAGACATAGCCAGAGCCAAGCTTAATACTTTGGAAATACTTTGAATGGAGAATTTTTTATCAGAATCCCCTACGGAAAATGTTTCTCCAGATTTTAACAGTAAATGGATTCCAAAGATGTTTTTATCTACGTTGGCCAATTCGGGAATGTAGCTGGCTATTTCGCCTTTATCCGTTTCCTGAACAATGTCTTGATAGATGGTATTTAAAACAGCTTGGTAATCAATCATATGTTAAACCTTATAAAAAGGTAGTTTTACAACTGTTGCAGCAACAGCGTTTTTTCTAATTTGAATATGGATTTTTGTATCCACATCGGCAAATACTTTTGGTACATAACCTAAACCAATACCTATTCCTAAAGATGGAGACATGGTTCCAGAAGTTACATGACCAATTTTATTGCCTTGTCCATCCACGATATCGTAACCTTGTCTAGGAATACCACGGTCGTCTATTTTAAAAGCGATTAATTTATTTTCTAAACCACGGGCTTTCTCAGCTTCTAAAGCTTTAGAATTTGTGAATTCCTTGGTGAATTTAGTTACCCAACCTAAACCAGCTTCAAAAGGAGATGTGGTATCATCTATATCGTTTCCGTATAAGCAGTATCCCATTTCAAGTCTTAGTGTGTCTCTTGCAGCTAAGCCAATAGGTTTAATACCATAAGCAGCTCCAGCTTCAAACACTTTATCCCAAACTTGTTTTACTTCGTTGTTTTTACAATAGATTTCAAATCCGCCACTACCAGTATAACCGGTTGCCGAAATAATGACATTTTCTATTCCTGCAAAATCACCTACTACAAAATTGTAAAAGTTGATTTCAGATAAATTTTTACTGGTTAAGCTTTGCATGGCTTCAATAGCTTTAGGACCTTGAATGGCAAGTAAAGCATATTCATCACTTAAATCGCGTAAAGTGGCGCCAACATCATTTTTAGAAGAAATCCATTTCCAATCTTTTTCGATATTTCCAGCATTAACAACCAATAAATAGCTTTCTTCTTTTAAACGATAAATAATTAAATCGTCCACAATTCCGCCATCTTCATTTGGTAAATAACTGTATTGTGCTTTTCCAATCTCTAATTTACTGGCATCGTTACTACATACTTTTTGAATAAGTTCTAAGGCATGAGGGCCTTCAATAAAAAACTCACCCATATGTGAGACATCAAAAACGCCAACACCTTTTCTAACGGTTTCGTGTTCTATATTAACGCCTTCATATTGAACTGGCATGTTGAATCCTGCAAAAGGAACCATTTTTGCTCCAAGAGCTTCGTGGGTTGATTTTAAAGCTATGTCTTTCATTGAAAATATTATTTTGTTCCCACAACTGACTAGGGTTAGAGAGTATGTTAGGTATGTAATTAATTAAATTTTGATTAAAACACAAAAGTATTGAATTAAATCTATTTTGTTCAAGCAAGAGAGCGATATTATATCATTAAAAATTTGTTAATTTTTGATGGGTTTCTTCTAAACAATAGATAAAGTATTATTTTAGATACATCTAAAAATAGTTCCTTATGAAATTTCTATTAACCACCCTAAGTGTTTTTTTGTTTTCCATGTTGCTTTTTGCTCAAGATGGCAACCCAACCGATTATTTAACTCCAGAATTTCATAAAAGTAGAAGAGACGCTTTTAGAAATAAAATGCCAGAGAACAGTGTGGCTGTTTTATTTGCAAATCCTATTAGAAATCGTGCAAACGATGTGGATTATATCTATCACCAAGACCCAAATTTTTATTATTTAACAGGTTATAAAGAGCCACATTCTGTGCTAGTTATATTTTCTGAAAATCAAACCAATGCTGAAGGAAAAAGTTATAATGAAATTCTATATGTTAGAGGAAAAAACGCTCGAATGGAACTTTTTGATGGAGCCCGTTTAGGTGTGGATGGTGCGAAAAACAAATTGGGTTTCGATGTGGCTTATTTTGGAGTAGATTTTGAGAATTCAGGAATAAATTATGCCTCTTTTGATAAAGTGATGTTTTTTAATTTTGAAAACGATTATAGAAAATCCAAAAGAGAAAAAGGCGATTTATACAGTTTGGTTGAAACGTTTAAAGAGCAAGCAAATTATAGCGAAGAAGCCTTTTCAAACCCTATGAAAGAGAGAGCTTACGAAATGATTAAAGAAAGTGGTGTTGAAAACAGCAATAATGTTGCCCAGGATTTAAATCGTGCTTTACAATATTATCCAGAGTTAAAAGAAGACAAAATTATTTCTGAATATGTAAACACAACAGATAACAACACAAGAATTGAACTAAAGCAACAAGTTATTAAAATAGAAGCCGAAACGCCTAAAAGCAATTTAGATATTAAAACCCTTACCACCATTATGGGGGAATTAAGACAGATTAAAACGCCTGAGGAAATGGTGCTATTGACAAAAGCCGTTAGAATTTCGGCTATGGGACAACGTGAAGTTATGAAAGCGATACATCCAAAAATGTCTGAAACAGAAATTCAGGGCATTCACGAATTTGTATATAAAAAATACGGAAGCGAATTTGAAGGCTATCCAAGCATCGTTGGCGCAGGAAACAATGCCTGTGTGTTACATTATATAGACAATAGTAAAATGCAGGTTGAAAACGAGTTGGTTTTGATGGATTTAGGTGCAGAATACCGCGGCTACACGGCCGATGTAACCCGAACCATTCCGGCAAATGGGAAATTTACCAAAGAACAAAAAATTATCTACGATTTAGTTTACGAAGCTCAAGAAGCAGGAATTGCAGCAGCAGTAGTTGGTAATCCCCATAACATTACGGATACCGTTGGGAGAGATATAATAACCAAAGGTTTGATGGAATTAGGTATAATAAAATCTGAAGCAGAATCCAGAAAATATTTCCCACATGGAACTTCTCATTATATCGGTTTGGATGTTCATGATGCTGGACTTTACGGTCCTTTTGAAGCAAATATGGTAATTACTGTAGAGCCTGGAATCTATATTCCTAAAGGAAGTGATTGTGATGAAAAATGGTGGGGAATTGGCGTAAGAATTGAAGACGATATTTTAATTACTGAAAATGGTCCAATAAACCTTTCTGCTGAAGCACCTAGAAAATCTGAAGACATTGAAAAACTTATGAAAGAAAAAAGTGTTTTAGATGGTTTTAAGTTGCCTAATTTGGATTAGATAACAGGGGATTTTGGATGTATTAACTAAAATTAATGGGTTAAATAAACCAAAATCAGTCATCTTTATAATATACGTGTATTTACTCGTTTTTATTATTTCCCAAAGCCCAAATAAAAGCTTTCTCTTTGGTGGCTCTAAAAATAGTATTATGCTTTTCATTTGGTTCATTGGAGTACTTCCAAATTAAAGTTTCTGGAGCATGAGCTTTTAATATTTCAGCTAGTTTGTTTGTACTGTCAGAAATATCCACGGCACTAGAACCAGCAAACCAAAACCTGATGTTCTTATCAGGAAAATTGACTAAATCGTCCTTAGCTGTATGTGTTAAGTGTTTATTATTCCACCATAAAGATGGGTCCATCGCAATATAAAAATCAAATAACTCAGGTTTTAAAAACAAGGTTTCCACCACAAAAAGTCCTGCCAACGATTCGCCTATAAGTCCTTTTTTATCAGTTACTCTATAACGTTTTTCTATTTCCGCAAATAACTCATTAGAAATAAAAGCTCTATAGTTTTTTGCGCCATCGGTTTGTGGCGCATATTGTTTATCGTATTCCGTTTCAGAAAACCCAGTTAAATCTCTACGTCGATCTGTGTTTGCAATACCTACAAGAATAATAGGAGGAATACTTTTGTTTTTAACCAATTCTGCAATCGTATTTGCAATATGAGGAAAGTCTTCTCCCTCAATACCGCCATCTGGCATATATAAAACAGGATATGAGACATTACTTTCTTTATAATCTTCAGGAGTCCAAATATTAATCGTTCTAGTTTCTCCAACTTCTCTGGATTCCATATTAAAACTATCATGTTTTGGAATCGGATCGTTGTACTGTGGTTTATTAGAACAGTTGGCTAAAAAAAGAGATAGCAATACCAGTTGTACGAAATGTTTCATTTTTCAGATTTTAAATAAATGAGGATAACAGAATGTAAAAGATTGATTTATAACGAAATTAAACTTTTTTTCCGAAAATCAGTTAAAATTAATAGAGTAAAAGCATCTGATGGTTTGGGTTGGAATGTGTTTCAGAAATTTTAAAATCGTATTTACCTACAATTTCAAAACCTGCTTTTCTATAAAAATTAATGGCCTTCTGGTTTTCTACCCACACAAATAACCACATCCCAATTTGATGGTTTTCTTTAGATAATTTTATATTAAACTTAAAAAGCTCCAAACCCAATTTTAAATGATGAAATTCCTGTAAAACATATAACCTCTCTAGCTTTGTAATGCTTTTAAGAGGAATATTTTCTTGTAAATTATTATAGATTATTTTAGAATAACCAATCGGTTTATTGTTGAAATAAGCGATGTGAAAAATGTTATTGATATCACATAATTCTACCTCAAAGACCTTTGTAGTCAATTTAGATGACACATAATTTGCAACATCTTTTTTAGGTGCACTCAAGCCATGAGATTCTATAAAAGTTTGTTTTCCAAGGATTGAAAGTGTTTCAGAATCGTTAATACTTGCTTTTACTATTGTAATCATTTCAAAATTGTAGTTGATGGGTTTTAAGAATTTCAAAAGTATAATTTTACTTCCTATAAAATTAACTGTATTTTTGAAAGACCTAGAGGTTTATATACATAATTGTAATAGCAAGAATTACTCATGAAGATATTATCTAAAGAGCAAGTTTACGAAGGCGATAAATTAACAGCTGAAAAGCAAAGCATCTCTTCCATAGAATTAATGGAACGCGCAGGTATCCAGATATTTAACTGGTTGCATGTTAGGTTGCAAGGTGCGCAAGTTCCTATTCATGTGTTTTGTGGCATTGGCAATAATGGTGGAGATGGACTGGTGGTTGCTAGGCATTTAATAATTTATGGATATAATGTACATACCTATGTTATTAATTGTAGTACCAAACGATCGAAGGAGTTTTTATATAATTACGATCAAATAAAACATGTTACAAAAGAATGGCCAACTTTATTAAGTTGTAAAGAAGATTTTCCACCTATTTCTACAGACGATATTATTATTGATGCTGTTTTTGGTATTGGATTGAATAGGGAAGTAGGTGTCTGGATAAAGCAACTGTTTCAGCATTTTAGAGCCTCTAAGGCTTTTACTTTGGCTATAGATATTCCATCGGGTTTGCATACAGATCAAGCTCCTAAAGATGAGAATGACGTTGTTTGGGCAAATTATACCTTGAGTTTTCAGTCTCCAAAATTGGTTTTCTTTTTGCCGGATACAGCAAAATACACAATAGAATGGGAAGTTTTGGATATAGGAATTGATCGGGAGTTTTTAATTGCAACAGAAACCGAGGCCGAATTAATAGGTAAAAATGAAGTTTTGGCGCTTTATCAACCAAGAGAAAAATATTCCAATAAAGGTCATTACGGACATGCGTTAATAATTGGTGGAAGTTATGGGAAAATTGGTGCTGTTACATTGGCTAGTAGAGCGGCTTTAGCTACAGGAGCAGGTTTGGTAACCGTTAATATTCCTAAATGTGGGTATTGTGCCATTCAAGCTGCTTTTCCAGAAGCTATGGTTTTGACAGACGAAGATGAAAAATTAATAACTCATATCAAAATCGATTTTACGCCTTCAGTTGTAGGAGTAGGAGTTGGTATGGGAACAGAC
This sequence comes from Xanthomarina sp., assembly GCF_035306705.1. GTDB lineage: Bacteria > Bacteroidota > Bacteroidia > Flavobacteriales > Flavobacteriaceae > Xanthomarina. Next base: position 30,098 of record NZ_DATGNO010000047.1, on the reverse strand, counting down.
GACAAAACCTTAAAAGCATTTGAAGATTTTCTAAAAACCAACAAATCGCCATTAGTTATAGATGCGGATGCCATAAATATTTTATCTAAGAAAAAAGCGCTTATTAAATTGCTACCAGAAGGTACCGTTTTAACTCCACACCCAAAAGAATTGGAACGCCTGATTGGTAAGTGGAAAGATGATTTCGATAAGCTTAAAAAAGTAAAGGCCTTTTCAAAAAAACATAAAATAATAGTGGTTATTAAAGGAGCTAATACCATTACTGTTTTAGAAGATAAGTTGTATGTAAATACAACTGGAAATCCAGGTTTGGCAACAGGAGGAACAGGAGATGTTCTAACAGGAATCATTACAGGTTTGATAGCGCAAGGTTATAATCCGTTGATTGCTTCTATTTTTGGGGTTTATTTACATGGAAAATCGGCAGATATCGCTGTGGAACTTACAGGTTACCAAAGTTTAATTGCCAGTCATGTTATTGAAACTTTAGGAGAGGCCTATTTAGATTTATTTAGGCAGCCAGAATTAGTTGAAGGGGAAGAGTCAGTTCAAGAAGAAAATTAAAAAAAGCCACTTATTTCAAGTGGCTTTTCAGTTTTATAATAACTTACTTTTAGATGTTTAAGGTGTTAAACAACTCTTTAAGTTTTTCACTTGAAGGTCTTGGAGCATCAGGAGTTACAATGTTTCCACTAGGATCAATTAAAATAAATCTTGGAATTCCGTTGATTTTATAATCTCGAATAAAAGGTGTTTTCCAACCTTCAGGAGCAAATAATTGAATGCCACTTAATTCTTTATCAGCAATCATGGCTTTCCAATCTTCACGGGCTTTATCCCATGAACCTCCATGCGACTTATCGTCATCAATAGAAAGACTTACAAAATGTATGTTTTTTCCATGATATTCTTTTTCCAAAGCTTTTAACGAAGGAATTTCAGCTTTACATGGTCCACACCAAGTTGCCCAAACATCGATATAGGTATATTTTCCTTTTAAATCTTCTAAAGAAGTAGTTGTTCCATCCACATTCTCGTAATCAACAAAAGTTGGAGAAGGAGCACCTTCCGGTAAATCTTTTTTCAAGGAAATACCATCAGCCAAATAGCCTTTATAAAACTTAAGCATAGGCTCAATGTCTTTAAGTCCACCTTTAGTTAATGATGAATCTATTCCGGTTTTAGACGTATAAAACTCATTTAATTCAGTTTTAATATGGTCCATGGCTTTGTCTAGTTCCTCCATTTCTGTAATGGAGGCTAATTCGTCCAGGTTTAATAATTTTTCTTCCTTTAAGGATCTTTCAGCTAAAAAGTTACTGTTCTCCGATCCAGTTCCGGTATAAATAATAGTTTCGTCAAATTCTTTAGTATCTAAAGTTAGATGAAGGTCAAAACCATTTTTCAAGAATAAATTGGTGCTTTCGTTTCCATCAAAAAAGTTATACACGCCTGTTTCAACTTTTAAAGTATCGCTAAAGCTACCATCCTCATTAAGTTTAATGGTTTTTGTGTAGTCTTGTGATCTTACAACAACCGAATCGCTACTTTTGTTTGTTATTTTTCCCGAAAATGTCACATAATCTTTAGGTTCTTCTTTACAAGAGAAAATGGCAATGGCACTTAATAGAAATAATATTTTTTTCATTGTTAGTTATTTATTTTTATCAAAAATAATAGATTAATTATATTTTTCAGCATTACAGTTAATTATTAACAAATGTTTGCATAAAAGATTTGTAATTTTGATTTTTGAAATCAATTTAAAAACACCATGGACAACATTCATTATATTTCTACAAAGACACTCGATTTAAAAACACTTTATAGCATTGTTTCTGAAAATAAACAATTGCTGCTTTCAGATGAAGTCAAAGAGAAAATTACTGCTTGTAGAATCTATTTAAATGAAAAATTAAAGAATCAAGATGATCCAATTTATGGAATAAACACTGGTTTTGGTTCGTTGTACGATGTGAAGATTACGAAAGATAATTTAACAAAACTTCAGGAAAATTTAATGATGTCCCATGCTTGTGGAACAGGAGACCAGGTGCCAGAAGCTATTGTAAAATTGATGCTGTTGCTTAAAATTCAATCTTTAAGTTATGGACATAGTGGTGTGCAATTACAAACGGTGGAACGTCTTGTAGATTTTTATAATCAGGACGTATATCCAAAAATATATACCCAAGGGTCTTTAGGAGCTTCGGGCGATTTAGCACCTTTGGCACATTTGGCGTTGCCTTTAATTGGAAAAGGAGAGGTTTCTTATAAAGGCACAAGTTATTCAGGAGATGCCATCCTAAAAAAACTAGGCTGGGAACCTATAACATTGCAGTCCAAAGAAGGTTTGGCACTTTTAAATGGCACCCAATTTATGAGCGCGTATGGCATTCATTTGTTATTTGAGTCTTATAAACTTTCTTATTTTGCCGATTTAATAGGAAGTATTTCCTTAGATGCTTTCGATGGTAGAATAGAACCTTTTAATGAATTGGTACATTTGGTGAGACCACATAACGGACAGTTAAAAACTGCCGAACGTGTTCGTGAGTTCTTAGAAGGAAGCGAATTGATCAAGCAGGAAAAAGTTCATGTTCAAGATCCGTATTCGTTTAGATGTATCCCTCAAGTGCATGGTGCAACTAAAGATACTTTGGCTTTTGTTGAAAAAACTTTTATTACTGAAATTAATTCGGTGACGGATAATCCCAATATTTTCTATAAGGAAGATAAAATTATTTCTGGAGGAAATTTTCACGGACAGCCCTTAGCTCTTGCTTTAGATTACCTTAAAATTTCCATGGCAGAATTAGGAAATATTTCAGAAAGACGTGTCTTTCAATTGGTATCAGGTTTAAGAGGCTTACCGGCATTCTTGGTAGACAGTCCTGGATTAAATTCCGGGTTTATGATACCTCAATATACTGCTGCTAGTATTGTTAGTGCTAACAAGCAATTAGCTTCTCCAGCAAGTATTGATAGCATAGTTTCTAGTAACGGACAAGAAGATCATGTAAGTATGGGAGCAAATGCAGCTACTCAAGCTTATAGATTGGTAACTAACGTAAAACGGGTATTGGCCATAGAATTATTTAATGCGTCTCAAGCTTTGAGCTTAAGAACGTATTTAAAATCTTCTGAATTTATAGAGAGTTTTTTAAGTTTCTATAGAGCTGAAGTAGATTTTGTTTCTGTAGATAGAGAATTATATAAAGATATAGAAAATTCCATTGCTTTTTTAGATACTTTAAGTGTTGATAGTAACGAGTTGTTTTAAAACTTACTTGTTTTCAGCACATAATTCTTTTGCCCATACAATAGCGTCCTCAATAGACTCGAAGATTTGATAAGGTTTTGTGTAAAACATTTTTTCTATGGCGGTATTGTCTAGTCGGATTTCGTTTCCTGTAACAACGGCAAAACCTAATATATTTGAAATTTGTGAGGTTTTAAAATATACATTTGGATCTACGGAATATGAATTCAGCCTATAGGTAATATAAACCAGTTTTTTATTCTTGTAATATTTCTCCACCAAACCCTCCAAAACGGAATTGTATTTGGGTGTAACGGTAATGCCTTCATTCATAATCACAACCATATATTGAGAATAAAGAGTGACATTTCCAAATGGTAAAATTAATTTTTTAGGCATAGCGTTTTAGTAACAATTAGCTTGTTAACTCTAGTAAAATTAGTAAATAAACAAATTATAAAATTAAAAACGCCATTAATTATTTTCAATGGCGTTTTTATAATTAGTATAAAAATCTTGGTTACGATTCCGTAGGTTTTTTAGCCTTTTCAATTTTTACTGTTAACTCTTGGGACTTTTTGTCCAAATCCATAATAATAGTATCTCCTTCTTGAATATTAGAGCTTATTATTTCTTCGGCTAATTTGTCTTCCACATATTTTTGTATGGCTCTCTTTAAAGGTCTAGCGCCATATTGCTTATCAAAACCTTTGTCGGCAATATAATCTTTGGCACTTTTACTTAGTTTTAAAGTATAGTCAAGAGATTTTAAACGATCTATCAATTTATCTAATTCAATGTCGATAATTTTATTGATATCTTCTTTCTCTAAAGCGTTGAAAACAATTACGTCATCTATTCTGTTCAAGAATTCTGGTGCAAAGGCTTTTTTAAGTGCATTTTCAATAACACTTCTTGCATTGGAATCTTCCTGTGCTTTTTGCGAAGCAGTTCCAAACCCAACTCCAACACCAAAATCTTTTAGTTTTCTAGATCCAATATTGGAAGTCATTATAATGATGGTATTTCTAAAATCAATTTTTCTTCCTAAACTATCAGTTAAGTAACCATCGTCTAATACTTGTAAAAGCATATTAAAAACGTCTGGATGGGCTTTTTCAATTTCATCCAATAAAACAACCGCATAAGGTTTGCGTCTTATTTTTTCGGTTAATTGTCCGCCTTCTTCATATCCTACATATCCTGGAGGTGCTCCAACCAATCTTGAGATAGCAAATTTCTCCATATATTCACTCATATCTATTCTAATAAGAGAATCTTCGCTATCGAATAATTGTTTAGATAGTACTTTAGCTAATTGGGTTTTACCAACCCCAGTTTGTCCTAAAAAGATAAATGATCCAATAGGTTTATTAGGGTCTTTAAGTCCAGCTCTATTTCTTTGAATGGCTTTTACCACTTTAGCTACTGCTTCATCTTGCCCAATTACTTTACCTTTAATTAATTCTGGTAGCTGCGCTAATTTCGAGCTTTCGGCTTGAGCAATTCTGTTAACAGGAATTCCGGTCATCATGGATACCACGTCGGCCACACTTTCTTCGGTAACGATTTCGCGATGCAATTTGGTTTCCTCATCCCATTTTTCTTGGGCTATGGCCAAATCTTTTTCTAAACGTTTTTCGTCGTCTCGAAGCTTAGCTGCTTCTTCGTATTTCTGCTTTTTAACAACCGAAGTCTTGGATTCTTTAACAGCTTCCAATTGTTTTTCAAGTTCTAAAATTTGTTTAGGAACATTGATGTTTTTAATATGAACACGCGATCCAGCTTCGTCTAAAGCGTCAATGGCCTTGTCTGGTAAAAAGCGTTCCGTCATGTATCTATTTGTTAACTTCACACAAGCTTCAATAGCTTCCGGAGTGTACTCTACATTATGGTGAGCTTCGTATTTGTCTTTAATGTTGTTTAATATCTCTATGGTTTCTTCAACAGTAGTAGGTTCAATAATTACCTTTTGAAAACGACGTTCCAAAGCGCCATCTTTTTCGATGTATTGTCTATATTCATCCAAAGTTGTAGCGCCTATACATTGAATTTCTCCACGTGCTAAAGCAGGTTTGAACATGTTTGAAGCGTCTAAACTTCCTGTTGCTCCACCCGCACCAACTATGGTGTGGATTTCGTCTATAAATAGAATGATATCGTCATTCTTTTCCAGTTCGTTCATTACGGCTTTCATACGCTCTTCAAACTGGCCTCTATATTTTGTTCCAGCGACTAAACTGGCCAAATCTAAAGTAACAACACGTTTGTTAAATAGAATTCTAGATACTTTTCGTTTTATAATTCTAATGGCCAAACCTTCGGCAATAGCCGATTTACCAACTCCAGGCTCTCCAATTAAAAGCGGGTTGTTTTTCTTTCTTCTACTTAAAATTTGAGATACACGCTCTATTTCTTTTTCACGCCCAACAACTGGATCTAGTTTGCCTTCTTCGGCCATGACGGTTAAATCGCGTCCAAAATTATCTAAAACAGGAGTTTTGGATTTTTTATTGGCTTTAGAGGTTGGGGTATTAAATAAATTGTCTTTAGAGGTATCGTCGTCCATATTAGAATCATCATCTTGAAATGATTCTGCTTTTGGCTCTATATAATCTTCTTCGTTAGTTATCATAAACTTAAATTGTTCTTTTGCGTTATCATAATCTACTTTCAGCTTATTTAAAAGCTTCGTGGTAGGATCGTTTTCATTTCTTAAAATACAAAGCAGTAAATGTGCTGTATTTATAGAAGTACTTTGAAATAATTTCGCTTCTAAAAAGGTGGTCTTTAAAGCGCGTTCTGCTTGCCTGGTTAAGTGTAGGTTTTTTTTCTCATTAGAGATTACTGCTACATTAGGGTTTGCAGGACTTAATATTTCAACTTTACGTCTTAAATGATTTAGATCGATGTCCAAAGCATTTAAAATGTTTATGGCTTTGCCATTTCCGTCTCTTAGTAAACCAAGCATCAAATGTTCAGTACCAATAAAGTCATGACCTAAGCGCAAGGCTTCTTCTTTGCTATAGGCAATCACATCTTTTACTCTTGGGGAAAAATTATCATCCATATTTTATTCCTTTCTTCATTAAAAATACTAAATTCTACTAACTAAAGACAAAAACCGTACCTTAATATATAGGTTTTGTGCTAATAGACAAAAAATTCTTTACAATATCAAAATATTTAACAGCTTACTTATTAAATAAATTATCTTTGTATTGTTAATAAAAAACTTCAAAAAAAGCGCAAGAAAGACTTACTATAACTACTGAAATGGTTATATTAGCACGATTTGAAAAACTTGAAAAACTAATTTAATTTATATATGACAGAAGGAGAAAAACTCATTCCAATTAATATTGAAGATGAGATGAAATCGGCTTACATTGATTATTCAATGTCAGTCATTGTGTCACGTGCCTTACCAGATGTAAGAGATGGTTTAAAACCTGTTCACAGACGTGTGCTTTTCGGAATGCACGAACTAGGAATTAGAGCGACTGGAGCACATAAAAAATCTGCGAGAATTGTTGGGGAAGTTTTAGGTAAGTATCACCCACATGGAGACACCTCGGTTTACGATGCGATGGTACGTATGGCCCAAGAATGGAGTTTGCGTTATATGCTTGTAGACGGACAAGGTAACTTTGGATCTGTGGACGGAGATAGTCCGGCAGCTATGCGTTATACAGAAGCACGTATGCGAAAAATATCTGAAGACATGTTGGCAGATATTGATAAAGAAACCGTAGATCATAAGTTGAATTTCGATGATACTTTACAAGAACCTACCGTATTGCCAACAAGAATCCCTGGACTTTTAGTTAATGGAGCTTCTGGTATTGCCGTTGGTATGGCTACTAATATGCCTCCTCATAACTTAAGTGAGGTTGTAGATGGTACCATTGCTTATATCAACAATCGCGATATTGACATCGATGAGTTGATTACGCACATAAAAGCCCCAGATTTTCCTACAGGAGGAACCATTTACGGGTATGATGGTGTGAAAGAAGCTTTTCATACTGGCCGTGGACGTGTTATGATGCGTGGAAAAGCTGTTATTGAAGAGGTTCAAGGACGTGAGTGTATTATTGTTACAGAGATTCCTTATTTAGTGAACAAGGCAGATATGATTAAAAAGACTGCCGATTTAGTTAACGAAAAGAAAATGGATGGTATTGCTACCATTCGTGATGAATCCGATAGAAACGGAATGCGTATTGTTTATGTTTTAAAACGAGATGCTATTCCTAATATCGTATTAAATAGGTTATTTAAATTTACAGCTTTACAGTCTTCTTTTAGTGTAAACAATATTGCTTTAGTAAACGGAAGACCTCAGTTATTAAATTTAAAAGAGCTAATCCATTACTTCGTTGAGCATAGACACGAGGTGGTTGTTAGAAGAACTACTTACGAATTGCGTAAAGCTGAAGAGCGTGCGCACATCCTTGAAGGTTTAATTATTGCATCAGATAATATAGATGAAGTAATCAAAATCATTCGTGCATCTTCAAATGCTGATGAAGCTCGCGAGAAATTAATAGAACGCTTTAAGCTTTCAGAAATTCAGGCCAAAGCCATTGTAGAAATGCGTTTACGTCAGCTTACCGGTTTAGAACAAGATAAATTGCGTTCTGAATATGATGAGTTAATGTTGACCATTGAAGATTTAAAAGACATTCTTGAGAAAAAAGATCGTCGTATGGAAATCATTAAAACAGAGCTTGAAGAAGTAAAAAGCAAGTATGGAGACGAACGTCGATCTATAATTGAATATGCTGGAGGTGATTTAAGTATTGAAGATATGATTCCAGACGAAAAAGTAGTTATTACTATTTCGCATGCTGGATATATTAAACGTACCTCGCTTACAGAATATAAAACTCAAAATAGAGGAGGAGTTGGGCAAAAAGGTTCGACTACTAGGAACGAAGACTTCTTAGAATATTTATTTGTGGGTACAAACCACCAATATATGTTGTTCTTCACTCAAAAAGGAAAATGTTTCTGGATGCGCGTTTACGAAATCCCTGAAGGAAGTAAAACGTCTAAAGGACGTGCTATTCAAAACTTGATCAATATAGAGCAAGACGATTCTGTTAAAGCTTTTATTTCGACACAAGATTTAAAAGATGAAGAATATATCAATAGTCACTATGTAATCATGGCAACCAAAAAAGGCCAGGTTAAGAAAACCTCTTTAGAGCAGTATTCAAGACCACGAGCCAACGGAATTAACGCCATTACCATTAGAGAAGATGATGAATTATTAGAAGCGAAGTTAACAACTGGCGAAAGTCAAGTAATGTTGGCGTTAAAATCTGGTAAAGCCATCCGTTTTGAAGAAGCTAAAACTCGCCCAATGGGAAGAAATGCTTCTGGAGTTAGAGGTATTCGTTTAGCTGATGAGAAAACAGACGAAGTAATCGGGATGATTGCCGTGGACGATATGGAAAACGACATTCTAGTGGTTTCAGAAAATGGCTATGGAAAACGTTCTAGTTTAGAAGATTACAGAATTACCAACCGTGGAGGAAAAGGAGTGAAAACCATTTCAATTACAGAAAAAACCGGTAATTTAGTAGCTATTAAGAACGTAACAGATAGCGATGATTTAATGATTATAAACAAATCTGGAATCGCAATTAGAATGGCTGTTCAAGATTTAAGAGTTATGGGAAGAGCTACTCAAGGGGTGAAACTTATCAACCTAAAAGGAAACGATTCCATAGCAGCTGTAGCTAAAGTCATGCATGATGAAGATGAGGTAGAATTAGATGAAAATGGCGATATCATTATTTCGGAGTCTACAGAGGAATCTAATCAGAATGAAGATGGCACAACTCTTGATAATATCGGTAATTCAGAAGAAGAATAACATATAATTTAACACTTTTAATAATTATGAAAACAAAATTTATAGCTGCTTTTGCAATCCTAATCACTACTTTCTCGTTTGCTCAAAAAAAGGAATTAAAAGATGCAGAGAAAGCCATTAAGAAAAATAATTTTGCAGAAGCTAAAATTATTTTGCGTCAGTTAGATCCTAATTCAATGGAAGATAAATATAAAGCCAATTTCTATTATCTAAATGCCGAAGCTTTATATGCCAATGGATCTGCAAATAACGACGATGTATCAAAAGCCTTAAAAAGTTTGGGCTTGGTACAAGGAAGCTTAGATGCAGAATCGGCCGCATTGAAGAAGACCATGATCGAATCTTTCGTTACAAATGCAAACGCAGCATACGAGAGTCAGGATTATAGCTTATCATCAAAGAATTTCGAAAATGCTTACAGAGTATCTCCTAAAGATACTTTGTATTTATATTATGCTGCAATAACAGCTTCTGGAGTACAAGAATTCGATAGAGCATTGGTTCTATATGAAGAATTGGACGACGTAGGCTATACTGGTATTGAAACAGAATATTTTGCAATAGACAAAACAACTGGAGTAGAGGAGCTTTTTTCAAGTAAAACTATTAGAGACTTATCCGTTAAAGGAGGCGCTGTAATTAAGCCAGGACAACGTACTACAGAATCTAAAAGAGAGGAAATAGTAAAAGCTATAGCATCTATTTATAAAAGTAAAGGTGAAAACGAAAAAGCTTTGAATGCGATATCTAAAGCAAGAAAAGAAAATCCTGAAGATTTAAGTTTGTTGATTTCTGAAGCTAATTTATATTTTGAATTAGGAGATAATGATAAATTTAAAGAGTTATTAAAAGTTGCTACAGCAAAAGATCCTAAGAATCCGGAATTACAATTTAATTTAGGAGTTTTATCTCAGGAATCTGGAGATTTCGATATGGCCAAAAAATATTATGACAAAGCCATAGAATTGGATCCAACTTATGTAAGTGCTCAAATTAACATGGCTGCCATGTTATTGGAAAAAGAGAAAACTTTAATTGAAGAAATGAATAACCTTGGTGGATCTGCAGCTGATAATAAGCGTTACGACCAACTAAAATCTCAACGTACAGAAATTTATAAAAGCGCTATTCCATATTTGGAGGCTGTAATGAAAACAGATCCAGCCCAAATAGATGCCGCTATAACCCTTATGAATATTTATAGTGCAACTGGCGATACTGTGAAGTTTAAAGCTATGAAAGCTACTGTAGAATCTCTTGGAGGTAATTAATTTATTTCAAAAATAAACGTAATAAAAAAAGCTGCAATTTGCAGCTTTTTTTATTATATCACTTTTTTAATAACTCGTAATTTATGTGTGTGCATTCGCTTGTCGTGATTGTAGATTCCCGAATGGTCCAACCTATCAATTCGTACTTTGCCATGCGCATGAATAATATAATTGTCTTCCATAATAATGCCGACATGAACAATTTGTCCTTCGCTATTATCAAAAAAGGCTAAATCTCCAGGTTCGCTTTCTTCTATAAAACTTAAAGCTTCCCCTTGGGTTGCTTGTTGTGACGCATCACGTAACAGCTTATAGCCATTCAATTTGTAAACCATTTGGGTAAATCCAGAACAATCTATCCCAAAAGGCGTTTTTCCTCCCCATAGATAAGGTGAGTTTATATACATAAAAGCTGTCTCCAAGATGTGTGACTTAGGTTTTTGAGCTTTAACAACCTGACCATCATGTATATGTCCTAGCAATGAAAGTCCGTTTAGCGAAGCGCCCAGAGGAATCGCATAGAGTTGTTGGTCTTTATCCTCAACAAATTCAACTAAATCTGTTGAAAGAATAGGAGTTTCCTGATGAATAACATTGTATTGCTCTTCGGTAATTTCGAAATACTGTTTATTGTCAACCCAACCCTCGTAAGTATCGAAACCTAGACGAATTTTGCTCCAATTTTTACGATGCTCCAATACTTTAAAATAATCGCCATACAACACTTGCGAAACAAGTTCACTCGTATCAGTTGGTTCTAATCTTAAAGGAACAATGCTTAAATTACAAATTCCGTATTGCATAAAATGATTCTTTATTTGCTATTACTATTAATTATTTAGTTTGTAAGACAAATAAAAACAAAAAAAATAATTTAATTGAAATCTCATAATCAATAAATAATAACAATAAAAAAATAATACTAATTAGTTTCTTTCAATAATAACGGCCGAAGCACCACCACCACCATTACAAATAGCAGCTGCACCAATTTTAGCATTGTTTTGCTCTAATACATTTAATAAAGTAATTAAAATTCTAACTCCTGAGCATCCAAGTGGATGGCCTAAAGATACAGCGCCACCGTTAACATTTACATTGTGATCGTTAAGACCTAAAATTTTCATATTGGCTAAACCAACAACAGCAAAAGCTTCGTTGAACTCAAAATACTCCACATCGCTCAAGGATATTCCAGCTCTATCCAAGGCTTTTGGTAAAGCCTTTGCAGGCGCTGTAGTAAACCATTCAGGTTCATGGGCAGCATCGGCATATCCTTTAATTGTTGCCAAGGGTTTTAAACCTAGTTCCAAAGCTTTTTCCTTGCTCATTAAAACCATAGCTCCAGCACCATCATTTATGGTTGAAGAATTGGCGGCAGTTACCGTGCCATCTTTTGTGAAGGCTGGACGTAAATCAGGTATTTTATCTATTCTAACATTGCTGAATTCTTCATCTTTAGAAAGGATAATAGCATCTCCACGACGTTGAGGCACTTCAACTGGAACTACTTCGTTGTCGAATTTTCCAGCTTCCCAAGCAGCAGCAGATCGTTTATAAGATTGAATGGCAAAATTATCTTGATCTTCTCTAGAAAACTTGTATTCTGTAGCACATGTATCGGCACAAACACCCATGGCATTATTATCGTAAGCATCTACTAAGCCATCTTTTTGCATCCCATCTTCCATTTGGGCAGGCCCAAATTTTGTTCCTGTTCGTGCATGGTAGTAATGTGGAATTAAACTCATGTTTTCCATACCTCCGGCCACAATAATATCAGCTTCACCCAAAGCAATGGCTTGAGCAGCTAGCATCACACTTTTCATTCCAGAAGCACATACTTTATTAACTGTAGTACAAGGTACGGTATTTGGAATCCCAGCATAAATAGCTGCTTGTCTTGCAGGTGCTTGACCCGTTCCAGCTTGTACCACGTTCCCCATGATAACTTCTTGAACTAAACTGGGATCTAGGTTTATTTTATCCAATGCGCCTTTTATAGCTACTGCGCCTAGTCTTGGTGCAGGAATGCTAGATAAAGCTCCTAAAAAACTTCCTATTGGTGTTCTTGCTGCAGATACAATTACAACTTCTTTGCTCATTTTCTATGGGTTTAAATTTTATTCTTGCAAAATTAATCATTTTTTCAGAGAATTTAGAATGTTTAGAGCAATATAAGTAATCAATTTCGCTGTTATTTTTATTACATTTGAATACTTGAACCTAATCAATGAAAGACTTTATCAATTATTTTTATAGAAATCATTCCCTGGCTTATAAAGTGATTCTCTTTATAAGTGCCACATTTTTAATTGTTTATTTGTTTCCTAAGAGCGGTAAGTTTAAATATAATTTTGAAAGAGGAAAGCCTTGGCAATCCGAAAATTTATACGCGCCTTTCGATTTTGCCATAAAAAAAACCGATGAAGAAATTAATGCAGAAAAGAAAAATATTACAGATAATTCACTTCTCTATTTTAATGTGGATACCACAACAAAAGAAAGAGTTGTCTCGGGATTTAATTCTAAATTTAAAATTGAATTACCAGATTCTATAATTGCTTCAAATAAAAATAAACTATTTAAATTTGGTTTAAACCTTATAAATACACTTTATGCCAATGGTGTTTTGGATGAAGATTACATTTTTCCGGACGATAAGAAAGTTGTTTTATTGGAAGGAAGAATTGAAAAACAAACTGTAAAATACTCCGAATTAATAAAGCAAAACCATGTTAAGGATATCGTTGAAAAAGCACTAACCAATGAAGGTTTAAGTGAATTTCAAATTCCCATTACCTCTCTGTTTTTTGATATTGTAGAGCCGAGCCTTACTTTCGATAAAACATTTACAGAAAAAGCTGTTCAAAACGATTTGGAGAAAATCTCATTCACAAGAGGCAGTGTGGAAAAGGAAACCTTGATTATATCTAAAGGCGAAGTTGTAGAAGGCGATAAATATCAAAAATTAAAATCCCTGGAATCTGAATATGAATCCCAGATTTGGACGAAATCCAATTATTATTGGATTGTCTTCGCTTATACCTTATTGGTTTCCTTGGCATTATTGATGTTGCTTTTATTTTTAAGAAAATATCGAAATGATATTTTTGAGAACAACACGAAGGTCACTTTTATATTTTTCAATGTATTTTTAATGGTCTTTTTAACCACTTTGGTTATCAACTATAATTCACAATATATTTATGTTGTTCCCCTGTGTATTTTGCCGTTGGTTTTAAAGGCTTTCTTTGATGCAAGGCTAGGATTGTTCACTCACGTAATAACAGTGCTATTACTGGGCTCCATTGTTCCCAATAGTTACGAATATATGTTTCTTCAAATAATAGCGGGAATTGTAACTATTTTAACGGTTTCAGAGCTGTATAAACGTGCGAATTTGTTTATTTCGGTGGGTCAAATCACTTTAATTTATATCATTGCATATTTTGCATTTTTTGTAATTCACGAAGGAAGTGTCGATACCTTAAAATGGGAAACCTTTGGAATGTTTGTACTTTGTGGTTTGGCAACCCTATTTGTGCAGCCTTTAATTTATGCTTACGAAAAAATCTTCGGATTGGTTTCAGACGTGTCCCTCTTGGAGCTTTCAGACACCAATACAAAGCTGCTGAAGGAATTGTCCAATAAAGCCCCAGGAACTTTTCATCACTCCTTAAATGTGGCTAATTTGGCCGAAGCCTCTGCAAACGAAATTGGAGCAAATGCCATGTTGGTTAGAGTAGGGGCTTTGTATCACGATATTGGAAAAATGCTGAATCCTACGTATTTTACGGAAAATCAGTCTACAGGTATCAATCCTCACGACGAGTTATCTTCTAAAGAAAGTGCTAAAATTATTATAGACCACGTTATTAATGGCATTGAAATAGGTAAGAAATATAATTTGCCAGATCGTGTCATTGATTTTATTAGAACCCATCATGGAACCAGTTTGGTTTATTATTTTTATAAAAAGGAAAAAGATATAGATCCTTTAATAGACAAACGTCTCTTTAAATATCCAGGACCTAAGCCATTTAGTAAAGAAACTGCTATATTGATGATGTGCGACAGTGTAGAAGCGGCATCAAAAAGTTTAAAAGAACCAACATCGACCAAAATTGATGCTTTTGTTGAAAATATTATAAATAAGCAAATGGTTGACGAACAATTCTTAAATGCGGACATAACTTTTAAAGAAATTCAAACAATAAAAAAAGTGCTAAAGCGCAAGCTTGCAAACATTTATCATTTACGAATTGAATATCCTGAATAATTATTAAAAATATTGAATTAAATAGTTGCGTTCTTGAAGATGTTGTGTTACATTTGCAACCGCAATTTTGTTGCTAAGTTCATATTTAATTTCGGAGAGGTGCCAGAGTGGTAATGGAGCAGATTGCTAATCTGTCGACGGGTAACTGTCGCCAGGGTTCGAGTCCCTGTCTCTCCGCTTTTTTTTAATAACAGATAACTGTTTCGGGGTGTAGCGTAGCCCGGTTATCGCGCCGCGTTTGGGACGCGGAGGTCGCAGGTTCGAATCCTGCCACCCCGACAAAATTAATAATCAATTAATATCAAAACCTTGTTAATCGTAAGATTATCGAGGTTTTATGGTTTTTAGGCAATCATAAGAATTGATATTATTTGGTTAAATAAGTGACCTATTCGGTTACCATTTAATACTAATTGAAAAGGTAACCGAATAATTGATTTGACTTTCGTCAGTAAACAAATGTTTAACTAAAAGACGAAAGACATGAAAACTTCAACCACGTTTAGTATTCTGTTTTGGCTAAAACTTTCGAAAGCCAATAATGGAAAAGCACCCCTTTATGCTCGCATTACAGTAAATGGAAAAAGAGCAGAAATAAGCCTTAAAAGAAAAATCATTATTGAATGCTGGAGCTCGACCAAGAATAAGGTCAAAGGCACCAACCAAGATGCACGAATTATTAATGAATTTTTGGACCAGGTTTCTGCAGAACTTCACAAATCCAAGAACGAATTAAAATCAGAGGGTAAAATTATTTCAGCTCTAATGATCAAGGCACGCTATTTAAAGGAAGATGAGCAGAACTACTCTTTAAATGATATTACAAAATATCATAATGAAGATATGGTAGGGAAATTAAAGTGGGGCACTCAAAAAAATTACTACACGACTCAAGGTTATATAACAGATTTTTTACTTACTAAGTTTAAAGTAACTGATATGTACTTAAAGCAACTTGATTATAACTTCATTTTAAAGTTTGAAACCTATTTAAGAAACCACATACCAACAGACCATCAAAAGCCGATGGGCAATAATACGGTGATGAAACATATCGAGCGTTTTAGAAAAATAATAACGCTTGCCTATAAGTTAGAATGGAGTGATAGAGACCCATTTATTAATTTCCAATCCAAATTTGAAAAAGTAGAAAGAGGGTTTTTAACAGAACTTGAATTGTTGAATATTGAAGAGAAAGATTATTCCATTGAAAGATTACAATTAGTCAAAGATCTATTCATATTCGCTTGTTATACGGGGTTAAGCTATATAGATGTTGTTAACTTGACTACTAACGACATCAATTACGGAATAGATGGTGAACTATGGCTCATCATGAAAAGAGAGAAAACAAATAATGCTTTACGAATCCCAATTTTGCCTAAAGCATTGGATTTAATTAATAAATATAAAGAAACCCCGAAATCCATAGCCAATGGGACGATTTTCCCAAAAATGTCCAATCAAAAATTAAACTCCTATCTCAAGGAAATTGCAGATTTATGTAAAATTAGAAAGAACTTAACTTTTCATTTAGCACGTCATACGTTTGCAACCACAATAACACTATCAAACGGAGTGCCTATTGAAACAGTTTCAAAACTATTGGGTCATTCTAGAATTTCAACCACACAAATTTATGCTAAAGTGATTGAGAAAAAAGTAAGTGATGATATGTCTAATTTAAGAATTAAGCTAAATAAAAATTCTAGTACTAATCGAGCTGGTAACGAATAAATATTTTTATCTTTTAACTTTTCAATTTTATAGAAGACCTAAGAATGAAGAAACCAGGAACAATTTGTCAATAGTTTTGGCATAGCCTGTTTTACTATGTATCCGATGAATGAAGAGCTTTGGGGAATCTATGCTAAAAATAATAGTGGGTTATGCTTGCAATTCGATATTACCAAAGACAAGACATTTTTTCACAATGTGCTTCCTATTCACTATGTGCCAGAAATCTTTGAGCGAGAATATAATTCAATATCTAAACCAAACCATATCATTGATTTATTCTATAAGAAAACAAAGGCTTGGAGTTACGAAAAGGAATTAAGACTTTTGAAAGACCAGATTGGAAGAATGCCATTTAAAAGAGAAGCCTTACAAAGCATTATTATTGGTGACCAAGCAGAAAATGACTTTTTAGAGCAAATAATAGAAACTGTAAAGCAACATTATCCAAGTGTAAAAGTTTTCCAAACTATCCCACCAGTCAAAATCACTGACTTTAAGTGTAAATTGATATATGGTAAAATTTAATTCGCGACTCTTTAGAATCCAGAAAATATAAAGCTGATAGTAGTTGACTATCTCAAAAATTGCCACAACTCAAATTTATGCAAAGGTAATTGAAAGAAAAGTGAGTGAGGATATGCTCAATTTAAGAAGTGTTTTAATAAGTAAAGATAATAAATCAAATATTAGACAAGTCAATTAAAAAGTAAGACTATGATGCTATGGGTTTCTGTATTGCTCATGTCTTATTTCTGTGAATTAGTCAGATAATTTCTATTATTAAGGAAGTTAAATGTGTTTTACAAAAGACAACTAAAGTTTAATCATATTTAGTTAACGGTAATGTTCTACAATAATAGGTTCAGTATCATTGTCAATTGCTACAGGATTAAATTGGTTTGTATTTAGCTTTTTTTTCTACTACTTACCTGAAAGTATTGTTATGGATGTCAAACTTATTAAATAAAAATATTTTAAACATAGTCAGTTTGAGAATCAAATTCAAAATCGAAAAATTCTTTTGGGGAAATTTGTAAACCTTTAGCTAATTCATAAATTGTAGATAATTGAACATTTACTTCACCCTTTTCATATTTAGCAATATCACTATAGTCTAAATTACACCTTTGCGAAAGCTCTCTTAAACTCAAGTTTCTAATTTTTCTTAGTTCTTTTATTCGTTTTCCAAATAAAAGTTGAAAATTAACCTTATTAGTATCTTTAATCATATAACTGCAAATTGGTTAAATTCTCAAAAAATAATGTGGGTGTTATAGCCCACATTAAAAAATAATTATTATATTAGACCCCAATAACATAAATTTGCGATTCTTCAAATAAAATATTGAAGCATTCGCTTTGAATCTCGAACTGAAAACTGGTAATTTTTGTGCAACGAGAGGATAAGTAAGATGCTCACGACCCGGGCGTGGGCTCTCTTATCGTTGCAAGGTATACCAGTACCCCAGTTCGGTAAGTTGAGTTCCACGCCTTTTTTATGCGTTCTTGATACTGGCTTTTGATTCTTCGCGATACTTCCATACTTCTAAAAAAGTCTTGCAATTTAAACCTTAATGAATTAGTTTTTTTGGGGAGTTACTGGCCGTTTGGGTTGGTTGGACACTTGACTCTAGTAAACGGCCTGTCCCCATTTAATTAAAACCCTTGGATGCCTATGATGTGATTTAAAATTACGATATACAGCACTAACCTTTTAGGGGTGTGCATTATGGATGTTTACTTGTTACTAGCTGCTTTGGTACGCTCTGTACAGGCTTGGTCTAGCAAGTACTGATAGAAAAATCTATCTCCATTTATAATAAAAAAAAGACCCACTCTTGAGTTTTGGACGACGAAGGAGCAGGTCGATAGTTAAAACTATATAAACCATTTAACCATTACAAAGTTATGACAAAATTTTATTATTTGTTTAAGCCACGGCAGGTTTTTAGCTCTTGCCTCATGTTCTTTATTTTTTATTTTTCTGCAGATGCCCAGCAGATTCAAGTTTCAGGGCAGATTACAGATGGGCAAACAGCCATATCTGGGGCTAGTATTCTTGTTAAAAACACGGTGCAGGGAACCGTTTCGGATTTTGATGGACGGTTTGAGTTATATGCCGAAAAAACTGACACTTTACTTATTTCTTATTTGGGGTACAAGCCTATGGAGTTGGCTGTTGGCAACCGACGGACCATTGCTGTGGTTTTGCAGGAGGATGCCACTGCTTTGGGGGAGGTGACTATTAATGCAGGGTATTATAACACTACTGAAAGAGCAAAAACTGGAAGCATAGCTAGAATGACGACTAAAGAAATAGAAACACAGCCTGTTACCAACCCACTAGCAGCTATGGAAGGACGTATGACAGGCGTGGACATCGTCCAAACTTCGGGCGTACCAGGAAGTGGTTTTGAGGTACGCATACGCGGGCAGAACAGTATTATGGCTGGTAATGCACCTCTTTATATTGTGGATGGGGTGCCTTTTAATGAACAAACATTAGGGTCAAGAAATTCATCTGGTACAATAATTCCCGGAGGAAACATCAGTCCTTTAAACGCTATAAATCCTTCATTCATTGAAAGTATAGAGGTGTTGAAGGATGCTGATGCTACCGCTATTTATGGCTCGCGAGGGGCTAATGGAGTGGTTCTAATTACCACAAAAAAAGGTCAACAAAGTAAAACTAAATTTACTATTAATAGTAGTACAGGAATTGCCAATATTACTCAAAAAAGAGATTTGATGAATACCGAGCAATACTTGGATATGCGTCGTGAAGCCTTTGAGAATGATGGGATTACAGCATACCCAGCAAACGCTTATGATGTGAATGGGACTTGGGATCCAAACCGATATACAGACTGGCAGGAGGAGCTGATAGGTGGGACTGCTAGTACACGACAATTCATGGCTTCTGTTTCTGGCGGTAGTGAAAACACACAGTTTTTATTAAGTGGGATGTATCAAAATGAAACGACCGTGTTTCCTGGGGATTTTAATTATGATCGCATTACGTTTAATTCTAACATCCGTCACAGTAGTACAGACAAAAAAATCCAATTGGATTTTAGCGCAGGGTATACTGTAGAGGACAATTTACTCCCTGGAAAAGATTTAACATCTGATGCTTACAGGTTGTCACCAAATGCTCCAAATTTGTACAATGATGATGGAAGTTTAAATTGGGAGAATAGTACATGGACAAATCCCTTAGCTCAATTAGAAGGGAAATACACAAATCAGTCTAATAATTTAATTGCAAATACGGTAGTCAGCTATAACTTATTTGAAAATTTTCAAGTAAAATTAAGTGCGGGGTATACAAATACTAAACTTGAAGATCATAGAATCATTCCTCATACAATTTACAATCCTGCTTATGGGTTGGACAGTAGTGTATCTCAATCTTATTCTCATAGTGGAAATAGACATTCTTTCATTGTAGAACCCCAATTAAACTGGACAAGAAAAGGTGAGAAACATACCTGGAACTTCTTATTGGGAGCTACTTTTCAAAGTCAAGAACAGGATATGCTTACTCTTTTAGGAATAGGTTATGCCAACAATAGTTTTTTAGGGAATTTAAATGCAGCAAAAAATCTGATCATATTAAATGAGACAGAACAGGAATACAACTATCAATCTGTTTTTGCTAGGATAAATTATGCATATAAGAATAAAATATTTATAAATGCTACAGGGAGGCGTGATGGTTCCAGTCGTTTCGGTCCTGGGAATAGGTTTGGAAATTTTGGAGCTATTGGAGTCGCTTGGCTTTTCTCAGAAGAATTGAAGTTACCATGGTTAAACCTTGGTAAACTAAGAGGAAGTTATGGGCTTACAGGTAATGACCAAATTGGGGATTATCAATATTTGCAAACATATATCATTGGGGATTATCCTTATGATGGGAATATTGGCTTGGTACCTGCTCGTTTATACAACCCGAATTTTAAATGGGAAGAGAATGTTAAGAAAGAAGTTGCCATGGAACTAGGTTTCTTTGAACAGGGTTTATCTTTATCTGTTGCTTATTACAATAACCGTTCTACAAATCAGTTGATAAATTACGCCCTACCTGGTACTACAGGGTTTAATTCCATTCAAGCAAACTTAGATGCCAAAGTAGAAAATTCAGGTTGGGAATTTGAGTTAAGTGGAGCCGTTTTTCGAAGCACAAATTTTAAATTGAATACCTCCATAAATTTGTCTTTACCTCAAAATAAATTATTAGAGTTCCCGGGATTAGAAGATTCTTCGTATGCCAATCAGTATGTTATAGGAAAACCTTTGTCCATTTTTAAGTTGTATCATTTGCAAGGTGTAAATCCGGATACTGGTCTTTTTGAGGTTGAAGATTACAATGGAGATGGCTTAATAACAAGTGCTGAAGATAAGCAATATGTTGCCGACTTAAATCCGAAATTTTATGGAGGTATTTCTAACAGCCTAAGTTATAAAAACTGGGGTCTTGATTTTCTATTTCAATTTGTAAAGCAAAAAGGGTTTAATGAATTTTATGGTAGTCAACCGCCAGGGACTATGTTTAATCAACCAGTTTCTGTATTAGAACATTGGCAGGTACCTGGAGATCAAACAATGATGCAACAGTATACCGCTGGGGCTAATCCGAGTGCAACATTGGCTTATTCACAATTCACTCAAAGTAATGGAATTATTTCAGATGCTTCTTTCATTCGTTTAAAGACTCTGGCACTTTCTTATTCACTCTTTTTTGGGCAGGGCGGAGATAGCTCTTGTAGGATATCCCTACAAGGACAAAACCTATTAACTTTTACAAAATTTAATGGAGGAGATCCTGAGCAAATAACTGGTTTTTTGCCACCTCTTAGAAGGATTAGTCTTGGGGTGCAATTTGATTTATAAACTAAAAAAACAATATTATGAATACAATAAGTATATACCTTCGATTTTTAAAAATAAAACACACTTTTAGTTTGTTGATTTGTTTATTCCTGATGTCAGGATGTGAAAACTTTCTAGAAACAGATAACCCTACAGGACAAATACCAGCTGAAGATGTTTTTGAAGATGAGGCTACAGCCACAGCCGCTGTAACAACCATGTATGCCAAGCTCCGAGATGAGGTATTAGTAACAGGAACAACATTTGGGGTTGGAGTTTTGATGGGTTTTTATGCCGATGAATTAGATTATTATGGTATTCCTGGGGAATCTTTAGAAAATTTTTTTAATCATCAAATAATAGCAAGTGATATTTTAGTTTTAAATACATGGAATAGCTGTTATAATCTGATTTATTTAGCAAATACTGCTATTGAAGGTTTAGAAGCCTCACAAACATTATCTGAAAATATAAAAAATCAACTTCTTGGAGAAGCTCTTTTTATAAGAGCTTTGACGCATTTCTATTTGGTTAATTTATTTGGAGATGTTCCATACATAAAAACTACAGATTATGAAATAAACAGAGAGGTTTTAAGAATGTCAGAAACACTTGTTTACAGTCAAATTTTGACAGATTTAGACGAAGCAAAAAACCTTTTGGACGCTGATTATGTTACTGGGGAACGTGTACGAGCAAATAAATATGTGGTATCTGCATTACTTGCCAGGGTTTATTTATACCTAGGCCAATGGGAACATGCTGAAAATGAGAGTAGTTTGCTTATTAATACAACTAGTTTATATAATCTACCTACGAGTCTAGATGAAACGTTTTTAAACACTAGCCCATCTGCAATTCTCCAGCTAAAAACAAAGATGGAAGGCATTAGTACAACAGAAGCGATGACTTTTGTATTCGCATCGAGTCCCCCTCCATTTGGATCATTAAATGAAGATTTAGTAGAAGAGATGGAAAGTAATGATCTAAGAAGATTGCATTGGGTGGGGGTAGTAACTGATGGTACGAATTTTTGGTATTATCCTAATAAATATAAACAAGGCAGTAGTTCACAATACTCCGTCGTTTTCCGTTTGGAAGAACAGTATTTGATTCGTGCCGAAGCACGTGCTAGACAAAACAATTTAATGGGGGCTCAACAGGATTTAAATATTATACGTGGACGTGCTGGATTGATAGATACAGTGGCTACAACATTAGAAGGGTTTTTAGAAGAAATCCTTAAGGAAAGACGTTTTGAGTTGTTTACAGAACACGGACATCGTTGGTTTGATTTGCGAAGACTTGGTTTAGCCGAAGATATATTATCACCTATTAAACCAGGATGGGATGCTGCTGACACTCTTTTACCTATTCCAGAGACCGAACTTTTGATGAACCCAAATTTAAATCCACAGAATCCTGGGTATTAGTAGTTAATTAAATTGATTTACATGAAAACAAACTTGATAAAGTGTCAACAAGTCTTTTGGATATTTGTACTTCTACTTACTTCATTCGAAGTTTTTGCTCAAATACAAAAAAAGAAAATATACACTTCAGATTTGGACTCCTTATGGAGTAGAAGTACTTATATAAATAAATTAACTACAGATGGTAAATGGCTGGTCTTTACGGAACATTTTGATACCAAGGAAAATATGTTATTTTTAAAACACACCATGGATTCCATTACCTTCAAGTTTCATGGAGGTGAATGGATCCGGATTTCGGATAACAATCGATGGTTTGGGTGCATTACTTCGAATAAGGAATTGCATATTATTGATTTAGAAAAATATACTAAAGATATTTATCAAGACATCGAATCTTATAGTTTTTCAAAAACAGGAGATTATTTGGTTGCATTACAGAAAAATAACCAAGCGATGGGAACTCTATTAGTAGTAAACTTAAATAGCCATATTACCACTACCATCAAAGATGTAAAGAAATATGAGTGGCATCCAAAACAAAACTGTTTATTAATAACCAATCAAGATGGGAATTTAAACAAAATTGAACTCTATCATGTTGAAAATTTAAAGTTTAAAGCTTTAAAGGAAAGTTTAAATGGGAGCTTTAGTCATTTACTTTGGAGTGATGCTGGGCATGATGTAGTGTTTACAGAACAAATAAACCAGGAGAACTACATTCATTATTATTCAAACAATGGTGTTTTAAAAACTTTAGATGATGCAACAATAGAGCAAGAAAACTCAGCGTTTAAGATAAGCAATAAGGCTCCTTATATTAGTAAAGATGGTGAAAAGATTCTTTTTTATAGGCAAATTAAGAAGGGTAATAAAGAAGATATTAATTCGATTGAAATCTGGAATACAGAAGACCCTTGGATTTATCCTAGAATGAAGGATTTTGAAGAAAGAGAGGTAGACTATTTATTGACCGCTTGGTATCCTAAAACAAATAAAATTGTAGAAATAGAGACAAAAGAAAAGTCTACTTCTGCCTTAGACGTTAATCATGATTATGCGATAGTATTTAATAAAATAAAATACGAACCACTGTATAAAGAATTTCCAAATACGGATATATACATAAAGAATATGGAAACAGGGGATGAGTATTTGGTTGTTGAAAACCAGTATACAGGTCCTGGCTTTGTTACTATTTCTCCGAATGGAAAGTATGTTTCTTACTTTAAAAACAAACATTGGTGGGTATATGATATTAAGAAAAAACAAACTTTAAACATAACCAAAGAGATTGGGAGTTCATTTGAAAATTTAGAAAGGGATAAAGCAGGCGATATTTTCCCTTCGGGAAACCCAGGATGGGCAGAAAATGATGAGTATATTATTATCTATGACCAGCATGATATTTGGTTGTTATCCCCTAGCGGTAATTATAAAAAAAGAATTACGAAAGGACGAGAGGAAAAAATCAAGTATAGGATTAACAAAGATTATCGCAGAAATGAATATTATTTTTTGACAATAAATGTGAACTTTTCGAGCTCTCCTTTAAATATGAACAAAGGATTAATTTTGGAATTGTATGATAGTAGAATTCATAAAACAGGTTATGCACTATGGGAAAAGAATAAAAATATTAAAAAGATGATTTTTGAACAAAGAAATTTGGATGGTATACTGACTTCAAGAGACTATAGTTATATGGTTTTACGAAAACAAAAATTTGATGAACCACCTGGTATCTATGGATTAAATCTAAATACAAATGAGGAATACCTTATATATCAAAGTAATGAACAGCTGTTGGATTATGATCTTGGGAGAGCTGAACTTATAAAGTATCAAGTAGGTGAAGAGATATTATCAGGAGCCTTAATATATCCCGCAAATTTTAACCCTCAAAAAAAGTATCCGATGATAGTTTTTATTTATGAAAAATTATCTGGAAAAATAAATATTTTTAATCCGCCGACTTATAATGATTTTATGGGGTTTAATACTCTAAAATATACAACCAATGATTATTTTGTGTTATATGCAGATATATCCTATACTATTCAAGACCCAGGAATTTCAGCATTGAATTGTGTTATTTCGGCTGTAAATAAAGTTTTGGATTCTGGATTTATTGATAAGAATAAAATTGGACTCATAGGGCATTCGTTTGGAGGTTATGAAAGTGCTTTTATAGCTACACAGACAGATATGTTTGCAGCGATTGTTGCAGGCGCTTCCGTAACCAATTTCACGAGTCATTATCATAGTGTGGGATGGAATTGGAAACAACCTGAGATGTGGCGTTATGAAAGTCAACAGTGGCGTATGGGAGATTCTTACTATAATATTAAGGATGCATATTTAAGAAATTCTCCTTTACAACATATAGAAAATGTTAGGACTCCCTTATTACTTTGGACGGGTAAAAAGGATTACCAAGTACATTGGACACAAAGTGTTGAAATGTTTTTAGCATTGAAAAGACAGGGTAAAAAGAGTAAATTATTGTTGTTTGAAAATGAAACACATGTAATAATGAAGAGAGATAATCAAAAACAACTGTCAAAAGAGGTTTTTAATTGGTTTAACCAATATTGCGAATAAAAATGAGTAGGGTAAATTTAATCACCCTACTCATTTAGAAATTAAGGAGTCCAATTAAACAACTCTTGTGAACAAACAGTTTCACTAAGCTTGTGCATATAGACTTGATTGATCCCGTCTGTACAAGGATATTGGCCTGAATTGCTACAATTTCTTGTAGAGTTTTCACATTTACCATCCTTATAAATGTATCCTGTTATTAACATGGACTCATTCTCTGTAATGGGTTTTTCAGTGGCAAAAGCAAACACTATTGCCAACATAAATGCCATAATTGGCATTCCGATTTTTAAAATTTTAGTTTTCATAATATTTAATTATAAAGTGAGTTTTTTGACCTACTTTTTTCTACAGGTGTTCGGTCTTATTCCTGATACTGCACAGTATGTTTTGTTTTAAAACCATTGTTGAAATACTTCGGTTTTAAATGATAGAGCCATAACTTATTATCTACTATGGCCACTAATAAATCTTTGTACACTTGAATATGATTTAGATCTTTGTCAGGTTGGTGGTAGAGATAAAAACTAAATTCATAGGTGTTATTTGTAATATTATACACATCGATAATCCCAGCAGAACGTAATACTTTATCATCTTCAAATTTTCCTAACCGGTCGCTATTTATATACAGAAAATCATCATAGGTAGTACTTTTTCGGTTTACCATTATAGACTTTCCGCCCAATTTATATATATCTGTTTTAGCATAATGGGCAATATCTAATACGGCTCTACTTATGGTGTCTATGGTTTTACTTGTTAATTGATATGAAAAGTTCTTGTCAGTTATGGCATAACTGTTTCGGTAATAATATGTATAAATAAACATTTGATGTTTCGCATTCCAAAGTAGCATCCCATTAGTGTCAAATGTACCATAGTTTCCTTGTTGAGTAAGTACATCATGATTTAATGTAATACTGTTTGATTCAATTGTTTTATAGAGTCGTCCTACAACATCGGATAAGTTTTTACTACTTTTAGTTGTAATGCCAATATTTGTAGAATCAATGACAATAAACTCCATAAAGTAAGCATCATTATATGAAAACACACTAGCATTTTTATCATTAATATTACCTCGGAACATTATTGGTATCGTACCATCTCCTAAAAATATATGTGGTGATTTTATAGATATTCTTACCCTTTTATAAGGTAAATGCATACTATCTATTGAAATTTTATATTCTTTGAATAGTTTGTGAGAAATATTAAGTTCTGTGACAGAAAGGGGAGTCGTGTAATTTCCAAGGTAAATAGTATTATCATCAATTCCTGCGATATAATATGAGTTGTACTTTAAATCAAACTCACCTATTTTCTCAATAGGATGTGGCATATATTTTCTTTGAAAAGCATTATTACGCTTAATCTCCTTTTCAGAGGATACAAAAAGTCCTAATACAAATGCAAAACCGATTATGGCCAAAGAAATTGATTTTAAGGCTATTTGTTTCGTTGTTACTTGTTCAATTAAATAAAGTGCCCAAAGCGCCAATACAATAAAAACGGTGTTAAATATGAGATGTTCAGTCCATCCTAAAGTTTCCAAAACGCCACCGCAAGAACAAGGGGTAAAGGAGGTGAAGTTTAGAATAATGATAATGTAGGTTGTAAACATAACCATAAGCATAAAGGCTATATATAATCCTTGTATTCTTGTTTTCTTGAAGGCTAATAGTATCGAGGTGACTAGTTCAATACAAATAACACCGTATGAGATAGGAATAGCAAAGGCACCTAATAAAGGCGACTGTCCTAATTGAGTTTGAAAATCTTTAAACTCTAAGAGTTTGCTGATACTGGCATATACAAATAGTAATATAAACAGCATGGAAATGATTTCCACTATTCCTTTTTTTGATATGTGTTTTTTGAATGGCATCTCCTTATTTTAATACTCTATAAAATTCGGGGATTCTATTTGTTTTTTAGGGAGAAGTGGTTTTCTTGGAGGGATTTAATTTTTTAGAGGAGGGGATTAATAACTAAAATCGACCAAATCTTATCAAAGAATTACAGGTTGTGTTTATAGGGAGTCCTGTCTTTTTTTAAGATCTATAGGTTTAACACCGAAGCGGTCTTTAAAGGTTTTGGAGAAGTGAGATACATTTTTAAAGCCTGTCATTTGAGCAATGGACTTTATTGATAGGGAGGTGTTTTGTATTAATAAACTAGCTCGTTTGAGTCGTTCCTGGGTTAAAAATCGAAAGACGGTAATACCATATAGTTGTTTGAAGCCGGATTTTAATTTGTATTCATTAGTTCCAAATTGGTTGGCTAATGTTCTCAAATTAGGTAAGGGATGTTCGAGGTTTTGTAAGATATGCTCCCTAATTTGTTGCATGATGTAAATGTCTTGTTTCTTGACTAGGACATTAGGTCTTTTCGTTTTATTAGGGTCTTTGTTATGCACAGTTTTTAAGGCTTGTTTCAGGCCCTCTTCTATCAGCTGGCTTTTAAGAAGTGTTTCAAAAGTAGAAATGATAATAAAAGGTGAACCATGAATATGTCCTGGGATGACATTGATGGCTGTGGTAAAGGTTTTTGCGAGTTGTTTTGGGCATATAAATGTCAATTTGGTTATGATGTGATACTCTGGTTGGAATAAGACATTTTCAGCGATGTTGGTCCAGTTTTGGTGAGAGTCATTACTCAAAAGAGAAGCAAAAGATTTATGCCTTATTTCAAGGGTTGACCATCCCAAGTTTTTTTGGACTTGTTGGTTACTAAACTGTATTTGGAAAGAGCTATCCAAGATAATTAACATAGTCACATATTCTTTGGAAGATTCGGAGATTTTCAAGAAATTGTAGTATCGTAAGGTTTCTTTCATTTCTTCAGCTAATAGATTGACCAGTATTAAAATGGATTCAATTTCATCATCTTCATCCGTTCGTTCTATTTCGAAAGCGAAATCACCGTCTGCTATTTTAAGTAATAGCTCATAAATGTGTTCCAATCTATTTTTGTCAATAGGTCTTAACATTATTTCAATGATTTTAAAAATGTTATGGCGTCTTCTTGTAAATTAAATATTTGTGAAGGCACAATAGGTTTATTTTTCATGAGATAAAATCTAAGCATGACTGTTGAAATGTGTCTATTATCCACTATAGCTACAGCATTGGTTAACGCAGATCCTTCATTTGCAAGGTAATCACGAGCTGATTTTACAGTATTCTTAATACCCTGAGTATTACAAAGAATGGGGTAGCAGATCTCTTGTTGAAATTTTAATCTGTCGTCAACAACTTTTTTTGCTGTTGGATAGTCTAAGTAGATCATAGGTTTATAAATGAAAAACAAAATGTCATCAGATACCCAAAACTTAGCGTATGCAGTTTCTTTCATAACTCAAATGCGTTGGTAGGACAATCTAATTTATACAAAATATAATCATTAGTGCTTTTATTTAATTGAAGGTCATTTGTTTTAGGCTTTATTTGGACATTTTGTTAGTGTGTTTTTGTTTATAGGGATAACTTTTTCACTCTTAGGGATTTATTACAGGAAAAGGTCTCTTACCATTTTATGAGCTTTCATTTTTTTTATAGCTTTTAACAGAATTCTGTGGTTGGAATAAAAATTTGTATAATTAGTAAATTATTAGTTATGACAAAAATTAAGCACAACCATTTTATGGATGCTATAGATCAGGGCATTTAAAGATGAAACGTATGTTATGTTTTTTTAAAAATTGATAAAAATCGATAAAATATTAAAAGACTTTGATAAAGAGATAGAAAATCTTGAAAAAGATATAGAGGATGTTTTATTCAAAGCAGAGAAAGGTATTAAGTTGTCAAAGCAAGCATTGATAGGATTACGTATTCTAATTATTGAAAATGGGTTTAAAAACGCCAAAAATGAGATTCAGTTTTTTAAAAACATCAAACCTCAAATCTATAGCCGGTTAATCTACTATGTAATACTATTTAATATTGAGAGTAAACGCCCTAGAGGCAGTTCAAAACCTCAAAAAAAGTATTTAGATTATCATATATGTAAACTCCAAAATTACTTTAACGATAACCTTGAGTTTTACCAATACTTTAGAAGGGGAGGAACATCATTGGATGCCTTATATTTTATAAGGGGAAAAGATGATATCAGGTTGCATCCAGACAACTTCCATTTTTTTATTGACGAAAAATTCTCTACAAGCCACGATTCTACAGTAGCAATCATTGTAGCTTATGATATGTTGATAGTATATTTAAAACAAGAGATAGATAGACTCGAAAACAAAAGCTATATGGAAACATCATGCCAAACAAGTGTGGAGCAATCAAGACTGTTTTGGACAGCAAATAAGACGGATTTGATAGAGCTTATTTACGCCTTGCACAGTAGTAGTGCAGTAAATAGTGGTACAGCCGACATTAAGGAAATTGCAACGGCTTGTGAACAATTATTCAATATCGATTTAGGGGATTATTATAGAGCCTATTTAGAAATTCGTTCTAGAAAGACAAGTCGAACGAAGTTTTTAGACAAAATGAAAGATTCTATAATTTCTAGAATGGATTATGCAGACGAGTAAAGCCCAAGTTGAGTGTTTTTGAAAGAAACTTTATGTCATATATTTTGCTCTTATTTATGTGATAAATTATGTTATTACGAAATCAAATGAAATGAATGTAAGTCATTAAAAATGAGTAGATAAAATCACCCAACTTGGGCTTTACTTGTGTGTAAGCCTGAATAATTCACTTCATATTTGCCAAACGAAAGTCAA
>NZ_DATGNO010000046.1:0-54581 GCF_035306705.1 Xanthomarina sp. | reverse complement strand
AATAAAGCACTTTGGATACTAAAGTCGTAAATGTTCTTTTCAAGATTATTTTGGGTTGAAATAAAATAATTATCGCAAGCTAGCTCGTCACATTCTATTTTTTGGGTAATTTGATTGGCTTGAAAATTGGCTTCGATAATCAATAAATCGCATTTATTGGAGGTTTTTAGGATTTCCTTTTTAAAACGCTCTAGATTTTCAAAAAGATCCATCATATTTACCTTATAAATAGTGGAATTTACCAAATAACCCAAAAAGTCTAGATCTTTTTTTAAAAATTGAAGGTTAGCTCCAAAACGCTGCATGTTATATTGCAACTCTGCTATGGTTTTTTCGTTATTAAAGGTTTTATATTCTTGTTGTGTTTTCATAATAAAATACTTATAAATTATAGTACGATTGTTTCTGTATCCAAAAGTTTTGGAATACAAGCATTCCAGTTATATCTATCTTTAATTTTAACTCTAAATGCATCAAGTGCTGTAGGTTCTCCATGAATTAAATACACCTTTTCTGGAATGTTTTTTATATCGCCCATCCAATCCAATAAATCATTTTGGTCTGCATGAGCCGATAAACTCTCTAGATGTTTTACAGTGGCCTTTACAGGATAATATTTTCCGAAGAATCTAATTTCGTGAGCACCTTCCAAGAGCTGTCTGCCACGAGTACCTTCTGCCTGATAGCCAACCAGCAAAACAGTTGTAGATGGCTCGTCTATAAGTTGTTGCAAATAGGTTAAAACCCGGCCTCCTGTTACCATACCACTTCCTGCAATAACTATTTTTGCGCGTTTATCGTCTATGGTTTCCCAGGTTTCCTTATAAGATTGAATGATGTTGAAATGGTTGCACATGGCTTGATACTCCTCTATTGAAAGTTTATGCCATTCTGGGAAGTGCTTAAACACCTCCAAAACATTGTTTCCCATTGGACTATCTACAAAAATAGGAATGTTTGGGATTTTGTTTTTTTGATATAATTTCCAAAGAATATACATTAAGGTTTGAAGTCTTTCTACAGCAAAACTTGGAATAATTAAATTGCCTTTTTTATGGATGATATCTGTAATCATTTCAGATAACATGTCGTCTAAGTCTTCTTTTGGATGCAATTTATTTCCATAGGTACTTTCTATAAATAAAACATCCGCCCATTCTGGTTTTTTAGGATTTTCTAGTAAATAATCATTGTTTCGACCTATGTCTCCAGAGAATACAAAGCGTTTTCCATGAATATCAAGTTCTATAAATGTGGCGCCAATAATATGGCCATTGTATTGAAATCTATAAGAGATGTTTTCTGTAAGTTCTATCCATTTCCCTTCAGGTTTCATTTGAAACATTTCTATGGTTCTTTCAGCTTCGCGAGTGGTGTAAAAAGGCAAGGCTGGGGCGTGTTTTGTATATTTTTCTTCGTTGGCTTTTTTGGCCTCTTCTTCGTGAATTTTAGCGCTATCTTCCAAGATAATCTCGGCAATGGCCAAGGTTGGCGCCGTTCCAATAATTTTACCGTGAAACCCTTGTTTTACAAGTCTTGGCAAATAACCTACATGATCTAAATGCCCATGGGTTAACAAAACCAGATCGATATCCTCTACATGAACAGATAAATTATTCCAATTTAACTCTCTCAATTCTTTGATACCTTGAAACATACCACAGTCTATCAAAATGTTTTTTTGAGCGGTCTCCAAGAGATATTTAGAACCTGTTACAACACCTGCTGCACCTAAAAAATGAATTTTAACAGAATTTTCCATGGCTTAATTATTACAAAGTTGATTAATCTCGTTTAGGATTTTTTCTTTTCTAATTTCCGAAATACCTAAATGATCCAGAAAAAAGGAATCGCCTATTAAATCTCTACATAAAACGACATCTCTACTTAATAGAAATTGTTTTTCTCTTTTTGTCAATAAGGTTGAAACCGTAATTGGATACAAACCCAATCTGTCTATTTTATCTTTTAAACCATCTTCTTTTGGATAATCCCAACTCAACAATTTTAAACCAATACAATTTCCATATTGCAAAGCATCTTCTGTAAAACGTGTATTCGTCACAACATAACCTTCATTTAAATCATTTTTATGCGATTTGGTATCCCAATGGGTTTTAACGTCCTTAAATCTAGCAGCTATATAAAGAGGAACTTTTACGTTGCAATTTCTGCCTTCTTCACTATGAAATTTACATTCAACCACAGACATTTCATTATTTTTAATGGCTACCACATCAATTTCATGACTAACACAATGGCCTTGTAATATTTTTCCAACCTGAACTTGATAACCAGAATATTTAAAAATAGCAGCTATAAAATTTTCAAACGGGAAGCCAGTTGGACCAAGTTCGTAAATAGCCTTTTTCAACTTGTATTTAGAAGCAAAGAAACTGCTCTTCTTTTTTAATAAAGCAAAAGCTCTATTGTAAATTTCTTTGGTTGAAATACCTTGATATAATTCGTCGCGAACCCTATCAATTATCTGGTCGACCAATTCTTTATCTGCACCAGAATGGTTTAAAGAGGCACGTAATTTTTCTAACGAAAACCTGACCTTTTCTCCCGAAGACTTAATAATTTCTATGTTAGGATCCATAAGCTTGTAGTTAAAACTAATCAGAAAAATTAAAAGTTTCCGATTTCTATTTGGTTATTTTTTCGTTTTTGCAGGAATAACCAAAAAAGGAATATTTAAATGAAACCCTATTTGATTTATGGTAGATTTAAAAAATAAATTTTCAAAAAACGAGTGTTTATTGTTAATCATAACTAATAAATCGGTTTGGGCTTTCATTTGGAAATCGCTAATTGCCTGAGTTATTTCTTGATTCCTAACACTAAAGAATTCATGTTTTAAATCTTTAAAAAGTGTTGACAAGGTAGCTTTGTTCTTTTTCTGATCTGCAGTTAATTCCCTTCCATAAGACACGTTTAAGATATGAATCTTGGCTTCATTATCTTTAGATAATTCTACGAGCGGTTTAACCTGTTGATTATTGTAATCAATTTCGTAGTCGGTTGGGAACAAGATTTGACTTGGTTTTTCAAAATTAAAACTATCTGGCACCGCTAAAACAGGGCATTTTGCCTGTTTAAAAATATGAACCGTATTCGATCCAAATAAAACTTCCTTTGCTCCCGTGGCACCTTTGGTACCCATAACCACATAGTCTATTTGGTGTTCTTTTACTTGTTCTGAAATTTCTAAAGTCAAGGTATTAAATACGGCCTGACTCTTAATGGTATGATTTGGATTATCATGCTGTTTCTTGATCCTCTTTTCAAAATCCTCAAGACCTTTTAAAGCCTGTTGTTTTACAACATCCTCCAAACCTATTTGCGAAGGACTTAGCATAACGTATTCCACATGATAAACAATGGGTGTATAGGTGTTTAGCAAATAGAACGTGCACACTTCGTCTTTAAACAATTGGAGCGCATAAGAAATGGCATTCCACGAATTTTCCGAAAAATCTGTTGGTAAGAGTATCTTTTTCATAGTATAAAGGTTTTATAGTTTTCTGCCTATGCAGTTGTGGTTACAAGTTAATTAAATTCGCTTTATATTTTGTAAGGCTAAAAATGGGATATGAAGTTTTAAACTAAGTTTCGAAATGGTAGACGGATATAAAATGTTTTCCAAAAATGAATGTCTGGAATTAACCATAACCAACATATCCACATCCTGTGTTTCTACATAATTATTAATGGTTTCTAAAATATCGATTTCCTTTTTTACAACTAATTCTATTTGGTTTTTACAAACTGTCCCTTTTAAAAAAGCTAAATTATCTTCTTGGCGCAAGGATAGTTTCTCGCTTCTGGAAACATATAACACGTCTATTATTGCTCTGTAAGGCGAAGCGATATCGCAAAGCAACTTTAATTCACGTCGTTTGTACGGAATCATAAAATTAGTTGGAAAAAGAATGTGCTTGGGCTGGGTGTAACTATAATTTTCCGGAATGGCCAAAACAGGACACTGTACATATTTCAACACCTGTAAGGTATGACTTCCAAAGGTTGATTTCTTGTCGTTTGTTTCGCCTCGGGTACCCATAACAATAATATCAATATTCTCTTTGTCGACAATTTCATCGGCACCTTCAACCAGCAAATTCTTCGAAGAAACTATATGATATTCATGCCTTGGATTGGGTGATATTTCCTGTATTTCCTGAAGGATTTTCTCTAGATTTTCAAGAGATTTTTTTTGAATCATTTCAGTTATCGCATCCAATTCTTCTCGATTGGCTATAACCGGAGTTGCATAAATTTCTTCTTGATACGTATGCATGATATAAAACTGACTAATCTCATACTTAAAAAGTTCTAAGGCATATTTTATAGCATTCATGGAATTGACTGAAAAGTCTGTAGGGATCAATATCTTTCTCATAGTTACAGTATTGGATTCAATATTTAAATTTAGAGATTTATCAAGATTTAAACTATGACATATATCACATTAACAAGAGATTAACAAGCCTATAAAAAACAAAAGCGAGAAAGTATCTTCTTTCTCGCTTTTTTTAGAGCTCCCTAGCTTTAATTAACCTCTTCTATAAATATTAACCCGACTTTTAAATCTAAAAGACCTATAAATTCGATTAATTACAACCCAGGAATTCTTTCTTTCGGTTATTTGTTACCACACAAATAACCACTTAAACCTTTAACTATATAAACACTAAATTTATACTACAAACTTACACAACTAATGACGTATATAAAATGATATTTATCAGTTAAAAAAAGCCAAAAAGTTAAACTTCCTGGCTTTTCTTTATTAATAGTATGTTGTTTAAAAATAATTCCTCTTTCATTTTTAAACTTATTGAAGCCATCTTTAAAAGAATGAACTTTCAACCTTTTGACACATCATGAACAAAAAACTATCATACTATTATTATTGCTAATTTACTATGTTTCATTGGGTATTGAAATGATATCCATCAGTTTAGGTCTTTGATTTTCAAAATATTAATACGGCACCACATTGTAGGCAATGTTCAATAGAAAAATTCCAATTAAAAACAGCAACATATAAATTACCTGAACAAACTTTACATTTATAAAATTAATTCTTTTAACTGTTTGTTTTGGAAAGGTAAACAGCGCTAAACCTATAAATAAGGCAAAATAACCAATGAGGGTAATAATCAATTTCCAATTGGGTTCCCAAATATTATGAACCAAAATATTGAGTAAACCAATAATTATGGCAATAAACGAGGTGACAATTAAAAACTTTTCGTCTCGTAAATGTGCAAATATTTGTTTGATGCGTTTGGGATTAAAACTTAGTATTATAAAAAACACAAGTAAGTACCAGCCCCAAAATTTGGCCAAGAAAATAGACATATCCATAAATTATTTATTTTTAGATGAATGAATGATTTTTTAAACTATTTATTTTATCGAACTTAAACCTTAAGTTTCTAATTATCAAGGAAGTGAGCAATTTATCGCTAAAAATCAAGATTTTAGGATAAGGAATCCATTGTTAAATCTAGTTTCCACTAATTGTGCAGGACCAAAAATGGAATGTTTATGTGATAACTTATTTCCTCTACTTTTGAATGAAATAAAATTTGCTGAAAATAATTTAAGTTTTTAGCAACCATGGTAATCATATCCACGTCTCTGCTATCCACAAAACACTGCACTGCTGCTTCTATATTTTTATTGGTTAAAAAATGAAAGCTATGGGCATGCGCTTGAAAATAGTCTTCTAATAATTCCTTGTTTTTTATTTGATCGCTGTTTAATTCAGCCGCTTTTTTACTAATATGAACCACTCTTAGAGCGGCATCGTTTTTCTGAATTACCTTTAAAATAGGCTCTAAAGTATTGAGGTTGTACTGCAACGCAAAATCTGTTGGGAAGGCTAATTCCCTAATTTTTTTATACGTGGCATTTTCTGGCACTATTAAAGTAGTACAGGCCACCTTAGTTATAATATCTCCAGTATTACTGCCAACAATGGCTTTTTTAAGTCCAGAAGCTCCTTTGGTACCTAATACAATAAGTTCGATGTTTTTCTTCTCAACATGGTCGCGAACAGATTGCACTAAAAAATTATGATCGGCAATGGTATAGAACCTATGTTTACTACTGGAAGGAATTTGTTTGGCAATTCGTTTTTGCAGTTTAAGCAGTTCGGTTTTAGACGGTTTGGTGTAAACACTTTCTACAACATCCTGGGTAGGCAAATAAGGTACCTCGTTTAAAAGTAGGTGGCTCAATCTATTGACGTGAAGTAAAAAAAAATTACAAGCAGTTTCCTCGTGGAAATCTATCGCATATTTAATAGCATTCCACGAGTTTTCAGAAAAATCTGTTGGCAATAATACATTCTTCATTTCACAGTTACTTAAAACTCAAATGTACGCCTAGGAAGCTCCAAACAAAATGATATCCATCATATTGCCGAAAAATTACTGTTTTAGTAAATTTCTTTTAATCGTTCTAAATCCAAAATCCTTATGTTTCTACCTTCAATTTCAATAAGTCCCTGTTTTCTAAAATGAGTCATGGTTCTAATTAAAGTTTCGGTAGCAATGCCTGCAACACTAGCTAGGTCGCTTCTGGAAATCCGTATGGCGTCGGCAGGGTTTCTGTTCAATTTTTCAGCAAATTTAATAATGGTCTGGGCGGTTTTTTGATTTACAGAACCATAAGCCATTTGCAGCAATTGTTCCTTCACATTAAAAAGATTGTCGGTAAGCAATTGAATAAGCTCTAAAGTTACTTGGTGGTTGTTTATTAGAACTTCCTTTAAAACAACTTTGGAAATACTTACCAAAGTGGTGTCTTTTAGGGCTGTAGCAGATTCTTGATACGGCTTGTTTTGAATAAAGGAGGTGTAACCAAATAAATCGTCTTCCTTATAAAGAGCGGTAATAAGTTCCTTGCCCTTTTCGTCCAGTTTATGACATTTTACAATGCCTTTACTAATTAAATAAACAGCATTGGAATGCGCTCCTTCCTTATAAATATTTTCTCCTTCAGAAAAATGAATGGTTTCCCCATTATCGTCCAGAAAATTTTTAAGATCGTTTAAGGTTTTTAATTCATCTTCTTGAGTTTCTGGAATTTTGTTGCTTTGGCCGATGTCGCTTAAAATAGAAGCTTTTGCCAATCTGCTTTCAATAGCACTTATTAAATCGGTTTCATGGTACGGCTTGGTCAAATAGTCGTCCGCACCTAAATTCATACCTTTCCTAACATCTTGTTG
The DNA here is from genome assembly GCF_035306705.1 of Xanthomarina sp. GTDB lineage: Bacteria > Bacteroidota > Bacteroidia > Flavobacteriales > Flavobacteriaceae > Xanthomarina. Next base: position 47,335 of record NZ_DATGNO010000046.1, on the reverse strand, counting down.
TTCGGTTTTTGCCGATAAATAAATAAAAGGAATGTTTTTTGTTTCTTGATCTTTGGACAGCGCCTCCAAGACACCATATCCATCCAATTCCGGCATCATAATATCGCAAATAATAATATCGGGCAAACTTTGCTTTGCAACAACTACTCCAATATGTCCATTTGGGGCCGCCAGAACCTTGTAATTAGACAACTCCAATAACTCGGCAGTGTTTTCTCTTAAAACAATATCGTCTTCGATTAATAATATGGTTTTCATGAATTTTTATTTAGTGTTTGTACTACGATTTAAGGATTTTATTCTTTTAAATTTATTTAGAAATCCTTGATAAGGATTTCATCATTTGCTCTATTTGGTAAGCTAAGGGTAAATGTGCTGCCTACGTGTTCTTTACTTATAAACGAAAGGTTTCCTCCCAAATTCTCAATATGGCTTTTTACAATGTTGAGTCCAATTCCGGTGCCTTGAATTGTTAATACATTTTCTGCTCTAAAATAACGATTAAAAATATTTTTCTGATCGTTTTCTGGAATTCCTACACCTTCATCTGTAATTTTAAAAATGGTTATATCGTCATCTTGGGTTATTTCTATTGAGATATTCGAATTTTCTGAAGAGTACTTAATGGCATTATGGATAATATTAGACAAGCTAAGATCTAAAACTCGCTCGTCTTGATGCATAGACATCTCGTCTATATTTTCAGGGTATTTTATTTTCTGACCATCTTTTAGCAACATGTTCGCGTTATACACCACCTCGTTTAATACCTTACTCAGCTTAAAGGTTTTGAAATGATACCGAACTCTTCCGGCCTCCAGTTTTTCAACCGAAAGGAAATCGTTTAAAATATTATTTAAATTATTTACAATATTGGTAATGGTATTAATGTGTTTGTCGCGTTTGTCTTGTTGATCGACCAAAGTGTATTTTTGCAATAACATGGCCGATGTTAATATGCCACTTAAAGGGGTTTTAAACTCATGCGAAACCAAAGATAAAAACTTTGTTTTCAACTCGTTAAGTTCTTTTTCGTTTTTAAGTGCTTCTTGTAATTCCTGGGTTTGTTCTTCTACTTGTTCTTTTAAGTTTCTGGCATGGTTTTCCAACTGTATTTGAGTATTCTCAATATATCTGTTGGTTAGGTGTTTTTCTATGGCAATTCCAGCCAACTTATTTCCTACGTCCAAAACCTGTTTGTTTAAGTCGCTAAAATCTTGTTTCTCTTTTCGGTAAATGGCAAAAACACCTAAAATAGTGTTTTTAGAAGATACGATAGGGATGGTCCAACACGATTTTAAACCCAAGGGCAAAACGATATGTTTGTAGTTTTTCCAGAAATCATGGGTCTCTATATCTGAAACAACAATTTCTTCTTTTAAAAAATTTACGGCTTCACCAGCATCTACATAGTCACTATTCAACATGGCTTTAATGCTTTTAACATAACTGTCCGGCAAATTGGGGGCTATCAAAGTCCGTAAGTTTTGTTTGTCTGGATTTAGGATCAATAATGAAATAAAAACATCTTTGGATTGTTCTTCAATTAAACAAACAACATCTTTTAAAATGGTTTCTAAAGGCACATCCAAAACTATAGATTCCAAAATATGATTCTGCTTCAATTTGAAACCTTCTTGTTTTTTCCTTTCAGTGATATCCAAAATAACTGCAACAAAAACCTCTTTATCTTCGAAATTGGACATTTGCAAATGGACTTCTACTGGATAAATAGATCCATTTTTTCTAATATGTGTGGTTTCAAACTCAAGTTTTTCAACTTTTCGTTTCAATAAAACAGCTATTTGTTTTTTAAACTGACTTAAAGTAATGTTCGGTTTTATATCAACCGGAGTCATGGATTTTAATTCTTGCAAAGAATAATCCAAGTTTTTCAAAGCACCATAATTGGCATTTAAAAACTTTAAGGTTTTTGAGTCGAAAACATAAATCTCGTTTAAAGATTCGTCTAAAATAGTTGCCAGATGCGCCTGATTTTCCTTCGCTAGCTTACGTTCGGTAATATCGTTCTGAATCCCAACATAATGTGTTACAACTCCTAGTTTATTTTTTATAGGTGTAATATGCAATTCATTCCAAAACAACGTGCCATCCTTTCGGTAATTGCGCAAAATAACATGGCAATTAGTTCCGTTTTTTAAGGCAGCACTTATTTTATCTATACTTTTTTGATCGGTATCATGAGCTTGTAGAAACCTGCTATTCTGGTTTAAAATTTCCTCTTGGGTATAGCCGGAAAGTTTCTCGAAAGCTGCATTGGCGTATATAATGGGATGGTCTTTTTGCAAAGCATCCGTAATTATAATCCCATTGCTTGCAAACTGTAAAGCCTGACTTTTTATATGTAAAGATTTTTCTATATCCATCCGGTTAGAAATATCTATTATCAAAGCCATAACATAAGCCTCACCTTCAATTGTAAACGGATTGAGCCCCACCTCTATAGGAAACGTGCTGCCATCCTTTTTAAGACCATACAGAACCCGATCTCCACCCATATAGCGTTTTTCGCCATGCTTGAAAAATGTCTTGGAATATTTTGAGTGGTTTTCATGAAAATGCACTGGAACCAAACTGTTTAATGGACGGTTTAAAAGCTCGTCTTTTAGGTATCCAAAAACCCCTTCTGCTGTGGAATTTAACGCTACTATATCTTGATTTTTATCGACGATAACAATTCCTTCGGAAATGGCTTCGGAAAGAATTTCAAAAACATCTTGATTGCTTTTTAGCATATTGGGTTTTGAAATAAGAATTAAAATTTAAAGTTACTTAATTTTTATAGAAATGGCAGGGATTTAAACCGAAACAAATGTTAGATTTTAGTTAAAACACAAGGCTGAGCAATATCATTTGCTATCTATTTATCTATCTTTAAATTGTTTTAATAATCAATATCACTGTATTATGAAAAACAAAAAGAACCTAAACGTAAAATTTTATGAAGTTTTAGGAAAACTATTTTACGCCGTCGCTGCAGCAGATGGGGTTGTAGAGCTTTCCGAAGTAAACAAATTAAAAAAAATTGTAAGAAAAGAATGGTTGCCCGTGGATGAGACCGAAGATGATTTTCAAACAGACGCCGCCTACCAAATTGAAGTAGTTTTCGATTGGTTGGATGCTCAAAACAACTTGAAAAGCGACAGCTTATACAAGGAATTTGTTAATTACAAAAACGAACAAAGCCATTTTTTTACACCAGCCATTAAAAAATTGATAATAAAAACAGCACATGCCATTGCAGCTAGTTTTTCAGGAAAAAACAAATCAGAACTAATAATACTTGCAAGATTGGATATAGAATTAAAAAGCATATAATTCACTAAACAAAAATGGACCAATTTAAAGACTGGATTATTGAAAACCCTACTATTTACAGCATTGCAAAATTTGCTTTGATTGTTACTTTTTTAATCCTGCTTATCCAATTTTTACGACGATTTTTAAAAAACAATATCACTAACACGACTGCACGTTATAAGTCTCAAAAAACGGTAGAATTTATTGGATATGTATTGTTGGTTATTTTGTCTTTTTCATATTTTACAGGAAATATTAAAGACCTTACTTTAGCCATCGGTTTGTTTTCTGCAGGTATTGCCTTTACCCTCCAAGAATTAATTTTAAGCATTGTGGGCTCCATCTATATTTATGTTGTTAATGTGTATAAACCAGGAGATAGAATTGAAATCAACGGTATAAAGGGAGACGTTATAGATGTTGATAGCATGTACACCACAATGATGGAAATTGGACAGTGGGTTTCTAGCGATAATTACAGTGGAAGAATTGTAAAACTAAGCAATGCCTTTGTATTTAAAGGCCCTATTTACAACTACTCACAAGACTTTCCATTTATTTGGGACGAATTTAATTTGCCCATAAAATATGGTTCAGATATAGAATTAGCTAAGTCTCTAGTAATTGAAATTGCCTCCAAAGCATTAACCGAACATACCGTGAGTTCTAAAGCTCAATGGAAAGAAGTAGTAAATAAATATTAAATTGAAGATGCGCAGGTTGAACCAACTTTAGCCATTAGCTTGACCGATAATTGGGTCCAATTTAATTTAAGATATATAGTAGATTATAAAAAACGAAGGTTTACAAAAAGCGAATTAAACAATAGTATAAGAAAAGCTTTTGAAGCCACAAATGGTAAAGTTACCTTAGCTTCAGCAACTATAGAGCTTATTAAAATCCCAGAAATTAAAGTTGATATTAATACGTAAAAGAACCTATTCCAACTCATGAAAAGCTACTCCCTATTTACTATCATACTTTTATGCTTGGCTATTTTTGTAGTCGATTTATTGGCCTTTTATGGGTTAAAATCTATAACAAGTCTAATTCCTTCAAATATTTTACGAAATAGCATCCACATTTTATTTTGGTTCTTTACTTTAGGACTTATTGGAGCTATTATCTCTTTAAAAATAACATTGGACGACATTCAACCCAAAAGAAAACAGTTGCTTATTTCTTCCTTGTATGGCTTAACCATTTCATCTTTTATTCCTAAGATTATTTTTGTGGTTGTTATGGCTATTTCCATTTTTACCAATTTTGTGTTTCCTAAAAAAGACATGCTAGTAATAATTTCTTTTATTGGTTTGTTCGCTGGCTTTCTACCCTTTTTCGTAATTGTTTACGGGATTTTTAAAGCCAGATATAATTTTAAAGTGCACGAGGTTAAGCTTACTTTTCCACATTTGCCAGAAGCCTTTAATGGGTTGAAAGTGGTTCAGATTTCCGATTTGCACTTAGGAAGTTTCAATCATCGTTTTCATATTCTAGAACGTGCAATAAAAAGAATTAATCAACTAGAACCCGATTTGCTCTTCTTTACGGGAGATCTTGTTAATAATTATGCCTGGGAATTACGGGGTTGGCGAAAGGCTTTTAGACACTTTTCACCCGAAATAAAAAAATATGCCATTTTGGGCAATCACGATTATGGCGATTATAGCCAATGGAAGTCCAAAAAAGATAAACAAGAAAACTTTAATGCCATTAAACAATTTTACGCAGAAAATAATTTCAAATTGCTACTTAATGAGTCTGAAAACATCGAAAAAGAAAATCAAAAAATAGCCATAATTGGCGTGGAAAATTGGGGTCATCCTCCTTTTAAACAATATGGCGATTTACAAAAAGCTTTACAAAACACCGAAGATATTCCGTTTAAAATACTACTTTCCCACGATCCGTCCCATTGGAACGCGCAAGTAACAGACCAAACCAATATTGCGCTAACCCTTTCTGGGCACACGCATGGCATGCAAGCTGCCTTTAAATTAAAAAACAAAGAATGGAGCCCAATAAAATATAAATACAAACAGTGGGCCGGCTTATACAATCATAACCAGCAATATTTATATGTAAACAGAGGTTTGGGTTGGCTTGGTTTTCCTGGAAGATTGGGCATGAGGCCCGAGATTACGCTTATAGAGTTTAAAAAAGCATGAAACTGATATACATCATAACCATTCCAACAAAAATAATTTAAGTTAGCCTTTAATTTTAAAACAAAAAATTACATCTTACAACTCTATATAAGAGTATGAACTATGTAACTTAATAAAAAAACCGTGTGTTTTCAACTTTTAATATTTATCCATGGAAGACGTACTGCTCATACAAACCACTAATTTTGAATTAACACAATTAGATTTTATAAAACGGGTTTTAGTTGCCTTGGGCATTGGCCTGGTTTTAGGGTTGGAAAGAGAGTTTTCAAGCTTAAAAAAAGATGAAATCTTTGCAGGATTACGCACACTTTCCATTGTTTCACTTTTAGGTTTTGTTTGTGCCTTATTAAACCATATAATTAATCCCTGGTTCTTTAGTCTTGGGTTTTTAAGCGTTATTGTACTTGTTTCAATATCTTATTGGGTAAGTGCCAATAAAGGAGAAATTGGTAGTACAACAGAGTTCACCTCTATTTTCACGTATCTCTTAGGAGGTTTAACTTTTTGGGGATATATTGAATTAAGTCTAGCGTTTACAGTAATTATAGTTGTTTTATTATCATTAAAATTAAGATTCAAATCTATAGTTGGACAAATAACACAAACCGAGCTTTCTGCATTTATTCGTTTCGTGATTATTGCACTTCTTATTCTACCCTTTCTTCCAAACACAAATTTCGGACCTTATAACGTAATTAATCCAAGTGAAATAGGCTGGATCATTGTTTTAACTTCAGGTATCGGGTTTGTTGGATATATTTTAATGAAATTTCTAGACTCTAAAATAGGATTACTGTTAACAGGAGTCTTTGGAGGTATGGTTTCAAGCACGATAGTCTCTTGGGTTTTTTCTAAAAGAAGTAAAGAACATCCCCATTTGTCAAGCAGCTATGCCATTGCAATTTTTGCTTCTGCAACGGTTATGATTGGTAGAGTTTTGGTTTGGGTGTTTATCTTCAATCCTTCAATGCTATATGGCTTGATTTTACCCATTTTGATTATGCTTTTAACGGCAATAGGCGTCACATTCTATTTTTATAAGAAACATAATTTAATTCAATCTGAAACTGAAAAAATTCCTTTAGGAGAACCTTTAAATATTAGAGACGCGGTGTTTTTTGGTTTTATTTATACGGCTATATTAGTACTAGTTAGTTTTGCAAGTACTAATTATGGCGATAGAGGAATTTATATTTCCAGTGCCATTAGTGCCTTAACGGATATTAATGCCATAACTATTTCCATGTCTAAATTAGGCGGAAACAGTGTGCAATTTCTTACTGCTCAAAATGCCATTCTCTTGGCTACACTTACCAATACTTTGGTTAAAATAGGCCTGACTCTATGGTTCGGCAGCAAACAACTCAAAAAGCATGTATTACTTGGTTATGGGCTTGTTTTCATAGCTGGAATTATTGGGTTTATTATTTTAAACAACGGATAGTTCTATAAATAAAAAAGCCAAACAAACATCATAATGCAAGTTTTTACATTTAAAATTTAAGCTTATAAACCATCTTTCTTCTATCAAACTGATCTATATCATAGCTGTTAAACACAAAACAGCGTAATTTAGTAGACATTGATAACTTTAATATTATGACACTCACAAAAAAAATATCATATATTTTCATTAGCTTTATAGTCCTTATTATTTTATTTTATGGCTGGTACAAATACACCCATTCTATGGAAGAGGCCCCATCTTTTGAAGTGAACTCTTCCGAAAACCTCGTTAGCCTATTAATTGCCACACAAGGAAGCGATTTTAAAAATGCAGTAACCAATAATATTGTAAATTACTTTAAGGACGAAGCCATTTTTATAAAAGTAATCGATGTCTCAAAATTAAATAATACGGAAGCTAAAGACTTTAATTCCATACTTTTAATTCATACCTGGGAGAACACAAAGCCTCCTGCTGAAATTGAAAAATTTATAAACAACAACAAGGAGCTTAGAAAGAAAACCGTTGTATATACAACCTCTGGAGACGGGTCGTATAAAATGAAAAATGTAGATGCACTAACAGGAGAATCCAATTTGGAAGATATAGACCAGGTTAGCAAGCAAATTATCGAGAAATTAAAGACCATATTGAAAACAGCAAAAACAGAAATATGATAACAGATTTAGACCAAAGAGAATGCCAGTTTATCCTTGAAAACAATTATATAGGACATTTGGGATATATCTCAGAAAACAAGCCATATGTTGTACCCATCACCTATTTTTTTGATAAAAAAGAGAATCACATTATTTGTTATTCTGCCGAAGGACACAAAATTCAGGCCATGCGAAAAAACAAGAAAGTATCCTTGCAAGTAGCAGATGTGCATTCTATAAATCAATGGAAATCTGTATTAATCCATGGAAATTTCGAACTGTATTTTGGTAACGAAGCTAGAGCTTATCTCCATGTGTTTTCTTTGGGAGTTAAAAATGTAATTACGGACACCGAATATCAAAAAGTGAATTTTATTAGCGAATTTTCAAGTAAAATAGACACCAACGAAACAGCTTTTATTTTTTTAATCAAAATTGAAAGTCTGGTAGGTAAAAAAAGAAGTCAATAAAAAATATACCATGCCATATATAGATTATTATAAAATATTAGGGATTTCTAAAAGTGCTTCGGAAAAAGATATCAAAAAGGCTTATAGAAAATTAGCTAGAAAATACCATCCGGATTTAAACCCCAACGATAAAGAAGCTGAAAAAAAATTCAAGGAAATTAACGAAGCAAATGAAGTTTTAAGTCATCCCGAAAATCGTAAAAAATACGACGAACACGGAAAAGATTGGAAACACGCCGAAGAATTTGAAAAAGCCAGACAGCAACAACAGCAGCATCAAGGTGGCAGGCAACAGCAGTATTCCGGTGGTTTTGATGAAAGTGATTTCTCCGATTTTTTCGAATCCATGTTTGGTGGTGCCTCCAGACAAAGAAGCAGCAGCACCATGTTTCGTGGCCAGGATTTTAATGCCGAGCTGCAATTGGAACTTAAAGATGTCTATGCCAGTAATAAACGCACCTTAACTGTCAATAATAAAAATATTCGAATTACTATTCCTGCAGGTATAGAAAATGGACAAGTAATAAAAATTGCAGGTCATGGTGGAAAAGGAGTTAATAAAGGTCCCAACGGCGACTTATACATAAAATTTATAATTGTAAACAACACCAACTTTAAAAGAGATAAAAGCAATTTATATACAACAGCCGATTTAGACCTATATAAAGCACTATTAGGTGGAGATGTTACTGTTAACACGTTTGATGGAAAAGTCAAGTTAAAAGTAAAGCCGGAAACCCAAAATGGCACTCAGGTAAAACTTAAAGGCAAAGGTTTTCCTGTTTACAAAAAAGATGGCGAATTTGGCGATTTATATATTACTTATAACATAAAGACACCAACAAATTTAACAGATAAGGAAAAAGAATTATTTACAGAATTAGCAAAATTAAGATGATTATGGACAGAGACAATTTAATATCGATTCAAGAGTTTTGCTCGCTATATAAGGTTCCTGAAACATTTATCACATCCTTATATGAATATGAATTAATTGAAATTACAACTCAAGAGAACACCCAGTGTGTTCGCGTGACACAAATAAAAAACATCGAAAAACTCATCAGGTTTCATTACGAAATGGACATCAATATAGAAGGCATTCATGCCATTTCGAACTTATTGGATAAAGTGGAACATTTACAAGCAAAAATAAAAGACCTCGATAATAAATTGCGTTTTTATGAAAAAAAATAAAAACAATTCTTATTTTATGTCAAAATTAAGTTCAACCAGGTACAGCTAAAAAAAGCAGCTTTATTATCAGATAATTTCATTAAAGTGATGTGTGCCATTTCCAATTATTACAAAAACATTTATATGGCAAAAACATGCAAACCAGACCTACTAGCCTTTTTAGTTTATGCAATTCTAAGTTTTACCTTCCCATTACAAGCACAACCAACACAAACTCAAACAATAAAAGACACCTTAATAGTAGGTGTAGCAGGCAGCGAACCTTTTGTTTTTGAAAACAATCCCGACAGAAAAGGCATTGCTCATGATATTTGGGAAAACTTAGCTTCCAGAGAAAATTGGAATTACAAATACAAAACATTTAATACGGTAGATGAGGCTCTAACTTCCTTAAAAAAAGACGAATTGGATCTCGTAGTTGGTCCCATTAGCATTACTTCCAAACGCTTAGAAAAGATCAAGTTTTCACAACCCTTTTATAATTCCAGTTTAACCATAGCATCCCGAAATGACAATCTTGACCTTTGGCAAAAAATCAAGCCGTTTTTTAGTACCAAATTATTAATGGCAGTTCTAATTTTTTTAATCATTTTAGCATTTGTTGGAACGTTACTTTGGTATGCTGAACGCAAAGAGTCTCCAGACCAATTTCCTAGCGATCCGTTAAACGGTATTGGCACAGGCATGTGGTTAGCCATAGTAACTATGAGCACGACTGGATATGGAGACAAAGCCCCCATAACGGTTGCGGGTCGGATAATTGCAGGGAGTTGGATGGTTATTTCTATTATTTTCGCCACATCCATGGTGGCTGGAATAGCAAGCACCTTAACTCTCAAGTCGCTTGGAACCTCAACAATAACCAATATAGAACAGCTAAAAAATAAAAAAGTAGCAACCGTTGGTGGCTCTCCTTCAGAAGTGTTTTTAAAAGAATTTAATACCAAAATAGTTCGTGTCAATCACTTAGAAGAGGCCATTTCCAAATTAAAAAAGAAGGAAGTAGAAGCTGTTGTGTACGACAGGCCCCAACTCTTATATTATTTAAATAGCCATAACGAGGAAGATTTGCACATGGCCAAAGCCGAATATTATAAATTGAACTATGGTTTTGCCTTTCCGTTAAATTCAACACTTACCTACGAAGTAAATAGAAGTTTATTAGAACTTGCCGTAGAGCAAGAAATTAAGGATTATTTAGATATGTATTTAGGAAAGGATGAGTAATAGTCCAACGAAATTAAGGACATATACACATACTTTTCATTAAAAAACGGTGAACACCATGTTCTGTAGAAATTTCATAATCGTAAAACAAATAGTGAACATATGATCATTAGAAAAGCCAAACCGGAAGACGCAAAAGCAATTGCGCCATTTATGTTGTTAGCCATGGAAGACATTGTTTTTCAATTCATTGGAGATAATTCTAGAGAAAAAGCCATCTGTTTTTTGGAAACCCTAATTGGCACAAAAGCCAATCAATATTCTTATGAAAATTGCTGGGTAGTGGAAAGTGAAGATGAGATAATTGCTTCAGCAACTATTTATGACGGCGCCAAATTACAGGAACTTAGAACTCCTGTTGCGGCCATAATTAAATCCATGTTTCACAGAGATTTTAGCCCTGAAGACGAAACACAAGACGGAGAGTTTTATATTGATTGCGTTGGCGTAAATCCAAACCAACAAGGCAAAGGAATTGGTTCAAAAATATTTGAATTCTTAATTGAAGAATATGTTTATAAAAGAAATAAAACCATCGGTTTACTTGTAGACAAAGACAACCCAAATGCTAAAAAACTATATTTAAAATTAGGATTTAAAGTTATGGAAGAAAAAATATTGACAGGGAAACAGTTGGAGCACCTTCAATTCAAAAAATAAAAGATCATGAAATTAGTCGATAAGAAAATTGTTCTTGCTTCCCCATTTATGATTATTGCCATTAATTTCGGAATTGCCGTTTTTTTTTGGAAATATTATTGGCAAATGGGCTTTTATACCAATCATATTAATTGAATGGTGCCTTTTTTTGTTTTTCATTTTGAGATATACAGATAAAGAGACAAGGGTAAAATGGCTGCAAAAACCTAAAGGGTCAAAAGGTTGGAACATTTTGGCCTTAATTATTGGCATCCTACCACTTCCGCTATTTTTAATGCATTATGAAACTTTAGATGTTTGGCAGGTCTGGTTGCCATGGATTTTATTGGCTCTTATAAATCCATGGTTAGAGGAGTTTTATTGGCGTGGACTACTTCTAAACTATACGAAAAACTGGTCAAATTGGACAGCAATACTTTTTACAAGTTCCGTATTCGCATTAAATCACGCTGTTTTTGGAGTGAATTCAGAATTAAATAGTGGCCTAACAGTAATTATTTCAACGTTTATAATGGGTGTCGTTTGGGGTCTCGTTTTCAAGAAAACAAATAGTTTAAGATGGATGATACTAGCTCACTTTTTAGTCGACTTTTTTAATTTATCGGCTGCCTCATTTTTAGATTTATATGAAAAAGGAAATTGGTAATATATCATCTTTCTATTTATGGAAGATGCTGTTTTGTAACTAGCTAGTTTTTTGGCAGGCTTCCAATTCTTATTACTAACCTAATTTAGGTTTGGAATCTCAAATTTCCTAAAGCTCAAAATTATCAACGTAAACTAAATTAAAATTCAAGCTGTTTAAAACTAGTTCTTCTCCTTCTCAGCCTTTCTTTCTTCTTTTTCTAACTTTCTAAAATACCCTCGAGTCAAGAAATTATGTTTTAGAGCTTCCATATTCTCGTCGAACTTCTCTGTGCCTTCATGAATATTCCTTAAGGATTCTTCAATTTGTTTTACAAAGTCCGGATCGTTGGATAAATAGTTTACAGCACCTTCGCCCTCTTTTAAATTAGTGATGGTTTCGTTTAAATTGGTGATTACGGATTGAATTTCTATACTTGAAATTTCTAAGTTGGAAATAATACGTCTTACTTTATTTGCTTCAACCGTGTCGTTCAATAATACCCCGGCAACGCTTTCCTTTAAATCTATTTGGTTTATTAGAGCGTTAAGCTGCAACATGGTTTTGTTGGCTTCTTGACTGGTAAGTTTTAAATTATTCAAGGTGTTCTTGATGTCGTTTGCTGCAATGGTATCGTTAATTAGCATCCCTAAGGTTCCTTTACCTTTTGTAATATTATTTACAATATCCAACAACTTGGAAGTTAATAAAGCAGCATTTTCATTGGTAGTGTTCAAGGTGTTTAGCATTTCGCCTGTTCCAATTTTCGTATAAGTTGAAATAATATCTCCCTGGTTTACAGACTCTGTAGATCCTACCCCAGGAATAATATTTACGATCATATTTCCAACCAAACCATCGGAGCCAATAGTAGCAATGGCATCCTTTTTAATGTGATGAACCATTTTTTGGTTGATAAGCAGCTCGACATTAATGGTCGTGTCGTTTATCATATCAATATTTTTAACCGTTCCCACATTAATTCCAGAGTAACGAACGTTATTTCCATGCATCAAACCATTCACATTATTAAAATTTGCGCTAATGGTAAAGGTTTTATCGAACATATTTTTTTTCTCGCCAATAAAATAAACGGCTGTTATTAAAATAACCATGCCAATAACTACAAAAAGCCCTAGATTAAATGTCTCCTTTTTTGTTTTTTTCATAGAAATATCTTTAAATTATTTAAAAAACGCTTTTACTTGTTCTTCTTCCGATGAAGCCAGTTCAGCAAAAGTCCCTTCGGCATAATTAGTGCCATCTACCAATAAAATCATGCGTTCGCTAACCACTCTAGCACAATCTACATCGTGTGTAATGATTAACGACGACGTTTTATATTGTTTTTGTACACGTCTCATCAATTCAATAATTTCTTTGGACGTAATTGGGTCCAATCCACTGGTTGGCTCGTCGTACAAAATAATTTTAGGCCTTAAAATAAGTGCTCTTGCCAAAGCAATCCGTTTTTGCATCCCTCCAGAAAGCTCAGAAGGCATTAAATTAATGGTATGAGCAAGACCTACACTTTCCAGGGCTTCCATAACAAGAGTTGTGGTATCCGTTAGATCGCCAAATTTCTCTTTGTGTCTGCGCAATGGAAATTCCAGATTTTCCCTAACAGTCATGGAATCGTAAAGGGCATTGCCTTGAAACAGAAAACCTATTTCTGTACGAATATCGTCCAACTCCACACGACTCAACTTGGTAATATCTTTTCCCATAACCTTAATACTTCCAGAATCCGCCGGTAGTAAACCCACAAGGCATTTAATCATAACCGATTTTCCAGAGCCAGATTTCCCCATGATGACCAGGTTTTCACCTTCATAAAGTTCTAGGTTAAATCCGTTTAATACATGGTTCTTACCAAAGGACTTTCTTAAATCCACAATCTCAAGCATGAGCTTCCTGGATTCTAATTCTTTGGAACTTCCTGTTAGGTTTTCGGTTTGATTCATCTCTTAAATTTCAAAAAATATATCGGTTACAAAAACAGCTATAAAATCCAGCACAAACAAAAGCATGGAAGCATATACCACAGCCGAATTAGCAGCCCTTCCAACTCCAACAGTTCCCTTTTCACAAGTATACCCTTTAAAGCAACCCACTAGCCCAATGGCAAATCCAAAGAAATAGGTTTTAATGATTGCCGGAATAAGATCGCTAAATTCCAAAGCACTAAAAACCTTGTTAAAATACAAAACAAAAGACACATTCCCCTTGGCATTTTCTATTAAATAAGATCCAAAAAGAGCAACGGCATCTCCAAAAATAACCAAAATAGGAAGCATAAGCGTGGCAGCCAGAATTCTTGTCACCACTAGAAATTTAAAGGGGTTAGTTCCAGAAACTTCCATGGCATCAATCTGTTCCGTAACACGCATGGAACCTAATTCGGCTCCAATACCAGAGGCAATTCTTCCAGCAAATGTTAGGGCAATAATAACCGGTCCAATTTCTCGAATTATGGAAATCCCAACCATGGAAGGCATCCAGGATTCCGCGCCAAATTGTTGTAAAGTAGGTCGGGTCTGTAAGGTTAAAACCAAACCAATAATAAATCCGGTGACCCCAACTAACAAAATTGAGCGATTTCCAATACTATAACACTGCCTTAAAAGCTCTTTAAACTCGAAAGGTCTGGAAAAAAGCTCTTTAAAAAACCGCCCGGCAAAGTATGATAACTCGCCAACTTCTATAAAAAAAGATTTAAAACCGCTCTTGGATTCCTGCATATCTTGCTTGTGTAAGTCTCTCAAAGATACAAGATAGTCCTTGAAACTAAAATAATTAAAGTCATTTTAAAATATTGTATTTTTGCATGCTCAAAAGCAAAACAATGAACATAGGTTTGGTTTTATCTGGAGGTGGCATGAGAGGCGCTGCACATATTGGAGCAATCAAAGCCCTTGAAGAACATGGTATTTACCCAACGCATGTTGCTGGAACAAGCGCCGGAGCAATTGTTGGCGCCCTTTATGCATCTGGTTACAAATGGGATGATATCCTAAAGTTTTTTAAATCGACATCTGTTTTAGACTTTACCAAATATGCTATTAGCAAGCCAGGCCTTTTAGATGCCGATAAGTTTTATAATAGTTTTAAAAAATATTTCCCTGAAGATAATTTTAGCATTCTAAAAAAGGACCTTCAAATTACGGCCACCAATATTTTGAATGGCGATTTGGTTGTTTTTAATAAAGGAGAACTTATTAAACCCATTTTAGCCTCAGCTGCTTTTCCTGGCGTATTTTCACCTGTAAAAATTAATAATTCCTATTATGTAGATGGTGGAACCTTAAATAATTTTCCAGTAGAGCTTTTAAAAAAACAGTGCGATAAAATTATTGGTATTTATGTAAACGCCTTTGACACCATAGACATCAAGGAATTAAAACATTCTCATCATGTAGCCGAAAGAGCATTTAAATTGAAATCCGTAAAGGAGGATTATGTGAAATTTAAAAAATGCGATCTACTTGTTTGTCCAAAAGGTTTAGATAAGTATGGCACTTTCGATAAAAAAAACCTGAAACATATTTTCGACTCGGGATACAACACAACTATAGATGCTTTAAAAACTTTTGATATAACCAAAAACTTAAATAAAATCTCGAACTGATTGTTGTCATTTTTAATTCCATAATTACCACTTAAATTAGATAAATTATCATCTAAAATGAGAACAACATTAAACATCCAAAATATTAATTGTGGCGGCTGCTTAACCACCATAACCAATAGACTTTCCGAAATCAACCATATTTCCAATGTTTTTGTAGACATTGAAAGTCAAACAGTTTCTTTTGAATATAATTCATCCAAAGACTTTGAAAAAGCAAAACATGTCCTTTCCATGATAGGATATCCTGTTACTGATACTAGAAATCAATGAGTATCTCTTCAGACGTATTTTAAGAAGATGCTTTAATTTTATAACCTAGAATACAAATTACTTCTAGATAATTCAATATCTTGTAAAAAACTTAAAAAACACAATAAATGATATGAATTCAAACTTAGCAGTTCTTATAGATGGCGACAATATTCCTTCGGCACACGTCAAGGAAATGATGGAGGAAATTGCAAAATATGGCAATCCAACCATTAAAAGAATTTATGGCGACTGGACCAAACCCCACCTTTCTAAATGGAAAGATCTTTTACTACAAAACGCCATTACGCCCATTCAACAATACGCATACACTTCTGGAAAAAATGCTACGGATTCTGCCATGATTATTGATGCCATGGACATTCTTTACTCCAATAAAGTAAACGGCTTTTGCTTGGTTTCCAGCGATAGCGATTTTACACGATTAGCTACCAGATTAAGAGAAGCTGGGATGCAGGTAATTGGAATTGGCGAAAAAAAGACACCAACCCCTTTTATTGTAGCCTGCGACAAATTTATTTACGTTGAAATATTAAGAACACAATCTGAAAAGAAAGACGAAAGCAGCAGCAGTGGTAAAGATAAAGCCAAAGACAGTATCGATAAAATAACGCCTCAAGTTGTTAAATTAATTTCTACAACTATTGACGATTTATCAGACGAAGATGGATGGGCATTTTTAGGAGACGTTGGAAGTTTATTACAGAAAAAACAACCCAATTTCGATTCTAGAAATTACGGTTTCGAAAAGCTAACACCTTTAATTAAATCCACTGAAAGCTTTGAAATTGAACAAAGAGAAACTCCAAAAAGCAAACACAAATTAATTTATGTGAAAAACAAAGAGAAGTCTAAAAAGAGGCCTAAAAAATAACAAACTTACGTGAAACAATTCATACTTACAGCATTCATGTGCTTCGCATTTGCAAGCTTAACCATGGGTCAAAACAAACCAGCTTACCAGCTTTTTAAAAACAATGGTAAAGCCGCCAATTACGACAAAATGATCACCGATTTGGCACAAAGTGATATGGTGTTTTTTGGAGAATATCACAACAATCCCATTTCGCATTGGTTGCAATTGGAAATGAGCAAAAGTTTCTTCGATGTAAAAGGTGACAAATTGTTTTTTGGGTCGGAAATGTTCGAAAATGGAAATCAATTGGTTTTAAACGAATATCTCCTAGACTTTTACCCGGAAGATAAAATGCTTCCAGAAATCACACAATTATGGAGCAATTACAAAACAGATTATAAGCCTTTATTGGATTTTGCAAAAGAAAACAATTTGCGTTTTATTGCCACAAACATCCCAAGAAGATACGCTTCAATGTTGTATAAAAATGGCATGGAAGCTTTAAAGGAATTAAGTCCAGAAGCACGTGCCATGATTGGTCCAGATTTAGAAACCTATTTCGATCCTACAGAAAAAGCGTACGCAGAAATGGCCGATAATATGGGCGGACACATTCCTCCAAACATGTTAAATATTCAAATTTCGCAGGCTTCTAAAGATGCAACGATGGCACATTTTTCACTTAAGAATTTTAATCCGGGAGATTTTCTGTTTCATTTTGAAGGCTCCTACCATTCCAATTACAACCAAGGCATTATTTGGTGGATAAATAAAATCCAACCAGGTTTAAACATTAAATCCATTACTACGGTTACGGAATCTGAATGGGAAGAATTGACGAAAGAAGAAAAAGCTGAAATAGCTAATTATATTATTGTTGTGGCAGATAATATGACCCAGACCAAAGGATAATTCAAAAAAAACCAATATTTAGCTCCAACCCTTATTCTAGTACGGACAGGTCGTGACCTGTCCTAACGAAACCTTCTTTACAGTACGGACAGGTCGCGACCTGTCCCAACAAAATCCTCATTACTTTACAAAGCGAACAAGCCGCGACCTGTCCCTTTTCCATTCGACCACAACAATGGCACTTGATTTATTAATACCAACTAAAACATTTAATTAAAAGGGACCTGTCACATTAGGAGCAGTCTAAATACATTAAAAATCAAGAGCATGGAACTTTCTATCGTGTTCAAAACAACAAAATCTCATACTTTTCAGACAGCCTCTTCTTTAGGGATTCTATTTCCATATCATCATAAAGCTAAAGCAATAAATACTAGCTAACTAATTAATAGATATAGCATGGTTATGCCGTGCTTATGTCGTGCTTATGTCGTGGTTACAACGTATAATCAAAATAGTTCACTCGTAGATACTCCATAGATACTCCATAGATACTCCATGGACAGTGTATGGATAGTGTATGGAAGATTCCCAAAAAACACAATACCCGATCTTAATTCAACGTCATATTTTAAAAATGTTGTCTAAATGTGGTCTAGCATAGAAACAAGAAATCCGCAACATCTTAATAAATAAGTTGTTACGGATTGTCTAAGTACTGAAGGCGGGACTTGAACCCGCACGTCCTAATGGACATTGGATTTTAAGTCCAACGTGTCTACCGATTCCACCACTTCAGCATGGTATATTTTTAATAGAGATTAGAGCGAAAGACGGGATTTGAACCCGCGACCTCCACCTTGGCAAGGTGATGCTCTACCCCTGAGCTACTTTCGCAGTTTGTAATGAACGTACCCATCAAAAATGGGTGAACAATCTGTCGATTGCGGTTGCAAATTTATAATATTTATATGAATAGCAAAGCCTTTTTCGAAAAATTATGCAATTTATTTTTAAGCCATCTTTTTCTTCACCAACATGCGCTTAATTTCATTGAGTTTCATAAGTGCTTCTACCGGCGTAAGTGTATCAATATCAATATGTAATATTTCTTCCTTAATGTTTTCCAACAAAGGATCGTCTAAATTGAAAAAACTTAACTGCATGTCGTTATCCAGAGTTTTAACTTTTTCAGTTAATTCTTCGCTGGAATGGGATTGTTCTAATTTTTTTAATATTTTATTAGCACGATGTAAGACCTGTTGGGGCATTCCTGCCATTTTTGCCACATGAATCCCAAAACTATGGGCCGATCCTCCAGGAACCAACTTTCTTAGAAAAAGCACATTATCCTTCAATTCTTTTACCGAGACATTAAAATTCTTAATCCGATCGAAGGTTTCGGTCATTTCATTTAATTCATGATAATGTGTGGCGAACAAGGTTTTCGATTTAGCGGGATGTTCATGTAAATACTCGCTAATGGCCCAAGCTATCGAAATCCCATCATAAGTACTGGTTCCTCTTCCAATTTCGTCCAATAAAACCAAACTTCTTTCGGATAAATTATTTAGAATGGAAGCTGTTTCGTTCATTTCTACCATAAAAGTAGATTCTCCCATGGAAATATTATCACTTGCTCCCACTCTGGTGAATATTTTGTCAACCACGCCTATTCTCGCTTCTCGTGCTGGCACGAAACTTCCTGTTTGAGCCAAGAGTACAATTAAGGCTGTTTGACGTAAAATAGCCGATTTACCAGACATATTTGGCCCGGTAATCATGATGATTTGCTGACTTTCCCGATTCAGGAAAACATCATTGGCAATATAGGCTTCACTTGCAGGCAATTGCTTTTCAATAACAGGATGCCTTCCATCCTTAATATCCAAGTCTGTGGATTCATCAATAGTTGGATACACATAATTATTGTCGTTTGCCAATTGCGCAAAGCCACACAAGCAATCCAATTGCCCAATAAGGTTTGCGTTTTGTTGTACAGGCTTGATGTATTGCATCATCCAGCCAATCAATTCAGAAAACAACTGTTGTTCGATTGCTAAAATACGTTCCTCGGCCCCAAGAATTTTAGATTCGTATTCCTTAAGTTCCTCAGTAATATAACGTTCAGCATTTACTAAGGTTTGCTTTCTAATCCATTCGTCAGGCACCTTGTCTTTATGTGTGTTTCTAACTTCAATATAATAACCGTAAACATTGTTTGAGCCTATTTTTAAAGATGAAATCCCTGTGCGCTCACTTTCACGCTTGATCATTTGATCCAAATAGGTTTTTCCGGAATGCGACAAACCTCTTAACTCATCCAATTCTGAAGAAAAACCTTCAGCAATAGTAAATCCTTTTAAAACGTTTACAGGCGCATCTTCATTTAAGGTTTCTTTTATTTTTTCACGAAGTACCTGGCAACTTTGAAGGGTGTCTCCAATCACTTTTAAAGATTCGTTGTTACAGTTGGACGCCAACGCTTTTATAGGAACAATAGCCTCCAAGGAGTTTTTAAGTTGAATAACCTCTCTCGGACTCACCTTAGCCGTTGCTACTTTCGAGATTAAGCGTTCAATGTCGCCAATATGTTTGATGTGGTTTTGAATTTTTTGAAGCTCATGCGTGTTTTTAGTCAAGTAATCAACAACTTCATGACGTTGTTTTATTTGCTTCACATCTTTTAAAGGAAGCGCCAACCAACGTTTTAATAAACGTCCTCCCATAGGAGAAATGGTTTTGTCGATAACATTTATAAGCGTAACGGCATTGTTATTGGTAGAATAGTACAGTTCCAAATTCCTAATGGTAAACTTGTCCATCCACACATAATCGTCCTCGGCAATTCTGCCAATAGCCGTAATATGCTGAAGTTTGTTATGTTGGGTTTCTGCCAAATAATGCAAAATAGATCCAGATGCAATAATCCCCTCATGTAAATCTTCAATTCCAAACCCTTTTAAGGTTTTTGTATTGAAATGCTTAATTAAGGTTTCGTTAGAATAATCTATTTGATACACCCAATCTTCCAGATAGAACGTATAAAAATCGTCTCCAAAAGCAGCCTTAAAATCGTTGCGCTTTTGTTTAGAGACCAACACTTCACTTGGTTTAAAATTTTGAAGCAACTTGTCTATGTATTCCTCATTGCCTTGAGAGGTTAAAAACTCTCCGGTTGTAATGTCCAAAAATGAAATGCCTATATGTATTTTTCCGAAGTAAACCGAGCACAAAAAATTATTGGATTTAGATTTCAAAACCTCATCATTAAAAGCCACTCCAGGAGTTACCAATTCTGTAACACCACGTTTTACAATGTCCTTGGTAAGCTTAGGATCTTCCAGCTGATCGCAAATGGCAACGCGTTCCCCAGCTTTTACCAACTTGGGCAAATAGGTATTTAAAGAATGATGTGGAAATCCAGCCAACTCCGTTTCGCTGTCGCTTCCTGCGCCTCGTTTTGTTAAAATAATATCTAAAATCCTAGCGGTTTTGATAGCATCTTCGCCAAAAGTCTCATAAAAATCTCCCACGCGAAATAATAACAAAGCATCCGGGTACTTAACCTTAATTGCATTGTACTGTTTCATTAAAGGCGTTACTTTTTTAATCTTTTTCGTCATCTTGTCTTTTCCATTTCCACGAAGATGGAATTCCTCCAATGGATAAATGATTTTTATGTATTACTTTTGCGCTAAATGCAGAGTTGCTAAAGTAACCATAATTTCATGTGCTGTAAAGCCTAAACAATAGAAGTTATTTACAATTGTTGATAATTATGGTTTTGGCTTACCACGAATTCACGAATGTATTTGAAAAATTTTATTAAAAGCTATCCGTGAATACCCAGTTAAAAAATAAAGTATTTTCCACTTAATAAAAAAGGCTTCCGTTTTCACGAAAGATACATATGCGCAAATTAAAAAACAGCGAATTAGACAGATTAAGTATTGAAGATTTCAAGGAAGTTGAAAAAACACCCTTAATTATTATACTTGATAATATTAGAAGCTTAAACAATATTGGCTCCGTTTTTAGAACGAGCGATGCTTTTTTAATTGAAAAAATCTACCT
Organism: Xanthomarina sp.; assembly: GCF_035306705.1. Classification (GTDB taxonomy): domain Bacteria; phylum Bacteroidota; class Bacteroidia; order Flavobacteriales; family Flavobacteriaceae; genus Xanthomarina. The sequence goes on along the minus strand of NZ_DATGNO010000046.1, from coordinate 25,872 downwards.
CTGTGGCATTACGGCAACGCCTCCACATAAAGACATTCATAAAACAGCTCTGGGAAGCACCGAAACCGTAGCTTGGGAATATGTTGAAAACACTTTGGATTTAGTGGAAGCCCTAAAAAAAGAAAACATTAAAATTATTGCGGTCGAACAAGCTGAAAACGCCACGATGCTCAACAACTTTGCGCCTCAAGCAAAAACCAAATATGCCCTTGTTTTTGGAAATGAAGTAAAAGGCGTGGCCCAAAATATTGTTAGCAATAGCGATGTGGTTTTGGAAATCCCTCAATTTGGGACCAAGCATTCCTTAAATATCTCGGTAAGTGTAGGCGTGGTTATTTGGGACCTGTTTTCGAAATTATCGGTTTTAAAAAGCTAGAACTTATCTGGATTTTTCTCTTTACATATTTCGCTTAAAATCCACAAATAATCTTCTCGGTTTTCTACAAAATCCCGATCTGAAATGTCTATAATTTTCACATTCAATTCGGATTGATTTTTTAAAAACTCCAAATAACCAGTATTTATTTTATCCAAATAGTCGTTGGCAATATTTTGTTCGTAATCCCGTCCTCTTTTTTTAATGTTTTCCTGCAAACGTTCTGTGTTTTGATACAAATACACATATAAGTCTGGTTTTGCAATGTCTTTATACATTAAATAAAACAATTTTCTATAGAGTTTAAACTCGTCCTCGGGCAAAGTTATCTTCGAAAATATCAAGGACTTATAAATATCGTAATCGCTAATAATAAAATCCTTAAACAAATCGAGTTGCGATAAATCGTCACTAATTTGTTGATATCTATCTGCTAAAAATGACATTTCCAAGGTAAAGGCATACCGTTTGGCATCTTCATAGAATTTAGGCAAAAACGGATTTTCCGCAAAACGCTCTAAAATTAGTTTTGCATTAAAATCTTTAGAAATTATAGTTGCTAAACTCGTTTTTCCTGCGCCAATATTTCCTTCAATAGCTATGTAGTTAAAATTTGAAAACTGGAACTGTTTACTTGGGTTTTTCAACCAGATATTAATGGATTCTATCTCGCTTGTATCTTCGCATTCGTTCAATAAATCGGCTATAGATTTATGGAGCTTTGGATGGTGTATTTTAGGCGCAATCTCCAACAAAGGTTTTAATACAAATTTTCGCTTATGAAGCTCTGGATGCGGTACCTGAAGAATTTCTGTATTGATTATATCTTCATCCACAAACAAGATATCCAAATCGATGGTTCTGGATTGATAGCCTAGTTGCTCACCTCTAATTCTTCCCAAAGACGTTTCAATAGCTAGCAATTGCTGCATAACTTTTTCTGGAGAGACTTCTGTTTCCAAAATAACACAGCAATTCAAAAAATCGTCACCTTCAAAACCAATAGCAGGTGTATTATACACTTTAGAGATGATGTTTATTTTTCCTATTTTTTTAAAAATAAGATTAATGGCATCCTGCAGATGTTTTAATCTGTCGCCTTTATTGCTGCCTAAAGAAATATAAATTTTTTGTCGTGTATCCATTGAAAAAACAAATTAACTAAAAGAAAGTTTAATAGTTTATCTTTGTGGCACCTATTTATTCACAATTTACTATGAGCTTAAAGAAAATTTGCGAGAGAACGATGCTACTTATTTTTTATCGCCTTAATTCCTTTTCAGATACATCTTTACTTTATTTAGGAAATTTTCACTTAAAAATCGTTTCAGCTTAAAAGCAAATGAAGAATTAAGTTTGCTATATTATTAAAGTTTTATTAAACTTTTGGAAAATAGCAACTTTGCACTTATTATATACGTATATACTTACACAAACTTATTACATCACATGAAAAAAATTTTAAAGATTACTGGAATCACTTTGCTCGTTTTAGTGTTACTATTATTGGCCATTCCTTTTGTATTTCAATCTAAAATAAAAGAGATTGTAAAACGAACTATTAACGAAAACTTAAATGCACATGTAGAATTTAGCGATGTTAGCTTAAGTTTTATAAGAAGTTTTCCTCAAGCTCAAGTAAATGTTTCCGATTTAGTAATAACAAATTTCGAACCTTTTAAAGATGAAACCTTAGCTACTGCTAAATCTATTTCTTTAAGCATGTCCATTAAGGAGTTGTTTAAAAAAGAAAACGAAGGTCCCATAGTGATAAATGAAATAAATTTAAATGAAGCGCTTATTAGTCTTAAAACCAATAAACGAGGTCAAACCAATTACGACATAACCAAAGAAAAAGAAGAAAAACCGAACAATATGGACGATGCTTCAACCGGTTTTACTTTAGATATTAAGGATTATGCCATAGATAATAGTGCGCTTACTTATATGGACGAAAGTTCCAATATGACATTTTACATCACCGAATTAAACCATTCTGGAAAAGGAACATTTTCTGGAGATGTGTCGGAATTGGACACAAAAACAAGTGCTAGAGTGAGTTTTAAAATTGATAGCACAGAATACCTAAGCAATAACGAAATTAAATTAGATGCGTTAATTGGTTTGGATTTAACCAACGACAAATACACTTTTAAAGAAAACAAAGCCTACATCAATCAATTGCCATTAGAATTTCAAGGTTATGTTCAAATGCTTGAAGAAGGCCAAGAAATAGATATTACTTTTGAAAATCCAGGTTCAGATTTCAAAGACTTTTTAGCAGTTATCCCGAAAGCCTATTCTAAAGAATTGGATAAGGTAGAAACTTCAGGGAATTTTAAAATCAAAGGAATTATTAAAGGGAAATTAACCGAAGAAACCATTCCCACTTTAGACATCAATATGGTTTCCAATAACGCGTCGTTTAAATATCCTGAGTTACCAAAACGTGTGGATGATATTTCTATAAATGCTTCTGTAAAAAACACAACGGGACTTATGGATGACACCTATGTGGACTTACAAACTTTGAATTTTAAAATTGACCAAGATGTTTTTAAATCTTCGGCAGTTATTAGAAATCTCACAAAAAACATGACAGTAAATGCCCATGTCGATGGCGTTTTAAACTTGGCAAACTTAAGCCAGGCTTATCCTATAGATATAGATAGTGGATTGTCGGGAATTTTAATGGCAAAACTAAATACGAGTTTTGATATGGAGGCTATAGAAAGCAATGCCTATGAACGTATTAAAAGTGATGGAACCTTAAATATTAAAGGCTTTAAATATGCTTCAGAAGATTTGGTAAATCCTATAGAAATCTCGGAAGCTGCCATTGCGTTTAATCCTGGAATTGTTAGGCTAACTACTTTTAATGCCTCTACTGGAAAAAGTGATATTAAAGCCACTGGAACTTTACATAATTTACTTGGCTTTATGTTCAGCAATAAAAAGTTGGAAGGTGATTTTAATGTGAACTCCAATGCGTTTTATGTAAGCGACTTCATGACTGAAGATACCACAGAAGATTCAAAAAACAAAACAGCAAGTGCTACTGAGGCTTTCAAAATACCAGCTTTCTTGGATTGTAAAATCCAAGCAGATGCCAAAACCGTTTATTATGATAATTTAACTCTAAAAGACGTTAAAGGAAATCTGTACATAAAAGATGAAAAAGCTGTTTTAAGAGATATGAGTTCCAATATTTTTAATGGAAAACTATTAATGGATGGTTATGTAGATACGGCATCAAAAACTCCAACTTTTGTAATGAATCTGGATATGAGCCAATTTGATATTGCACAATCATTTAATGGCATGGAACTGCTTCAAAGCCTAGCTCCTATTGCCAGCGCACTTCAAGGAAAGTTAAATAGCACCATTGCACTTTCTGGTAATTTAGGAAATGATTTTACCCCAGATTTAAACAGCATAAACGGAACCGCTTTTGCCGAACTTCAAACCACAGAAATCAAGCCAAAAAACGAAGCCTTAATGAACGCTTTAAGCGGCGCCTTAAGTTTTGTGGATTTTAGCAAATTGGATTTAAAAGATCTAAAAACCAACTTAACTTTTGAAAATGGCATGGTGAATATTAAGCCTTTCGACTTACATTATAAAGACATAACAATAAATATTGACGGCTCTCATAGTTTTACAAATAACATGAATTACAGTGCTGTTTTTCAGGTTCCAGCAAAATACTTGGGCAGCGACATTAATAGATTGATAGGAAAAATTGACGACAAAGCCGTGAACAATATTTCCATTCCTGTAACAGCAAACATTACAGGAACCTTTAACAACCCTAATGTTAAAACCGACTTAACAAGTGGCATTACCAGTTTAACCACACAATTAATTGAAATTGAAAAACAGAAATTAATAAATAAGGGTAAGGATCAACTTATAGACTTAATTGGTGGCCTGACTAACAATCAAACACCTAGCAAACCAAAAGATTCGACAGACACAACGAAACCAACCACGAGCCCAATAAAAAACGTCTTGGATGATATTATTAAGGGAGGCAGCACCAAGCCAAAAGATTCCACAAATACTACCAAACCAAAATCTATTAAGGATCTATTTAATTATCCAAAAACCGATAAAACCAAAAAAACAGATACCATTCAATAAAGTTCTTCCAAATCATAATAATTTGTTAAACTTTACTGATTATCAATGACTTAGATGCTTGATTTGAAAAAGAAACTGGCATTTGTTTGGATTTGTCAACAAAAAGGTTAGATTGATAGATTAACACTTTATAAAACAATCTGAATGAGGCAATTAAAAATTACAAAGCAAGTTACAAATAGAGAGTCTAAATCCTTAGACAAATATTTGCAAGACATTAGTAAAATTCCTTTAATTACGGCGGATGAAGAGGTAGAATTAGCACAGCGTATTCGAGAAGGGGACCAACTTGCTTTAGATAAGTTAACCACTTCCAACCTAAGATTTGTGGTTTCTGTAGCGAAACAATACCAAAATCAAGGGTTGACATTGCCAGATTTAATAAACGAAGGAAATGCGGGTTTGGTAAAAGCTGCCAAACGTTTTGATGAAACCAGAGGTTTTAAATTTATTTCCTATGCTGTTTGGTGGATTAGACAAGCTATCTTACAGGCTTTGGCCGAGCAATCTAGAATTGTGCGCTTACCATTAAACAAAATTGGTTCTATTAACAAAATCAATAAAGCCTATTCATATTTAGAGCAAGCCCATCAACGCGCACCAAGCCCTGAAGAAATTGCAAACGAATTAGAAATGACCATTAGTGACGTGAAGCAGTCTTTAAAAATTTCTGGCCGACACTTATCCATGGATGCACCTTTAAAAGAGGGTGAAGATTCTAATTTATATGATGTAGTTTCATATGGCGAATCGCCTAATCCAGATCAAGACCTAATGAGTGCTTCGTTAAACTTGGAAGTAAATCGTGCCTTAGATACGTTATCTCAAAGAGAAGCAGATGTGGTAAGATTGTACTACGGAATTAACAACGAACAACCTATGAGTCTTGAGGAGATTGGAGAAACTTTTGGATTAACCAGAGAGCGCGTCAGACAGATAAAAGAAAAAGGAATTAGAAGGCTTAGACATACGTCCAAAAACAAAATACTAAGGACTTATTTAGGATAGCCTTAAATAAACATTTATCTTTAACCCTACTAAAATAAGCAGATGATAAGAATTGAAATAAAAGACGGAGAAAAGATTGATAGAGCTCTAAAACGTTACAAAAAGAAACATCGTAATGTAAAAATCATGCAGAATATTAGAGAAAATCAGTTCTTTACAAAACCCTCAGTAAAGAAGAGAAGACAACTACAAAAAGCTGCATATATTCAAAATTTAAGAGACCAAGAAGATATCTAAAATTGTATGCTTTCATTTAAAGTATATAACTATAAATCAAAACCTTCAGAAGAAGAGAAACAAAACATTGTAAATTTTTTACATACGCACTTACAGGAATTTAGCGATACCAAAGAAGCTATCACTAAATGTTTGGATTATGCCGTAAGAAATACTGTTTCTTCTTTTGGAGGTTTTGTTTTGGTTTTAAAAGAACAAAATCTTGTTCAAGGCATTACCATTATCAATAAAACCGGAATGACCGATTATATTCCTGAAAATATTCTGGTTTATATTGCTGTGCATGAAAATGCCAGAGGAAAAGGCATTGGCAAAAAACTTGTTCAGGAAGCCATTTCCTTAGCGGAAGGCGATATCGCCCTTCATGTTGAACCCAACAATCCAGCTATAAAACTCTACGAAAAACTAGGGTTTACCAATAAATATTTGGAAATGCGCCTTAAAAAAAACTCCCTTTAGGCTATAGAAATAGCCACGACATACCCTTCATTACTACGAACATTAAAAACGGTATCGTCTTCAAAAATAAGATACTGCCCTTTTATTCCCACTAATTTTCCAGTATAATTTGGCGTTTTATCTAAATTTAGACTTTTAGGTTTTGTTGGATAATGCAACACAGGAAAGTGAATATTTGTTTCAGAATTAGAAGCAATATAATATTCTTTGGCTTCGTCTGGAATGTATTGTTTTAACTTTTCTCTCCAAGTCACCAAATCTTCATCTGCAATATCATTTTTCAACATGGTTCTCCAATTGGTTTTATCGGCTACGTGTTCTTTTAAAGCAACTTCGGTAATTCCTGCTAAATATCTGTTTGGCACTTCAACAATCTCTATAGCTTCATGCGCACCTTGATCAATCCAACGTGTTGGCACCTGACTTTTTCTGGTAACTCCAACCTTGACATTACTGGAATTGGCCAAATACACAATATGTGGTTGTAATTGCACGCGTTTTTCATATTCCAAATCCCGATCCTCCTTGTCCAAATGTGCTGTACTTAACTCTGGTTTCATAATCCAGTCGGCTGCCTGGGGAATATCGAAAAAACAGCTCTTACAAAACCCTTGTCTAAAAATTGTTTTATTCAACCCACAATTTAAACATTCATATCCTACAAATTTGATGTTAATGGTCTTCTCCAACAACTGATTCATATGAATAAAATCCGTTTCAAATAAAAGATAATATTGAATGGGATCGGAAAGCTCCGTAGTCATTTTTCTTAAAACACCTTGGTAAGTCATTTGTTTAAAATTTTATACTTGTCTGTATTATTATCTATTAATTCTTTGAATTCGAGAACCTTCGATTGTATGATTTTGAAGCAACACCTAAAGCATTTCTTGGGAAACGTCTAATTGCTAAATTTTGGCACACATTTCAAAAAAAAAAGATTATTTTTATTCTTTAAATATAACGCAAATATGTCAATTCCTATAGTAAATTCTATTGCTTCCTGGTTTTTAAAAAAACGATTTCATCAAATAGATTTGTTTTTAAAATACCCAAATGAAGTACAACAGGAATTGCTTTTACAACTTACCAATAAAGCAAAAGACACGGAAATAGGGAAACAATATGGTTTTGAATCCATTAAGGATTATAAAACATTTGTTGAACGTGTTCCTATTTCAACTTATGAAGAATACCAAAACAACATTGAACGCTCTCGCTTAGGAGAAAATAATATTTTCTGGCCACAGCCTATTAAATGGTTTGCAAAATCGAGCGGAACAACAAATGCTAAAAGTAAGTTTATTCCTGTTAGTGAAGACTCGTTAGAAGATTGCCACTATGCTGCCAGTAAAGATTTGCTTTGCATGTATTTAAACAACAATGAGAATTCGCAATTATTCACCGGAAAAAGTTTACGCCTTGGTGGCAGCAAAGAGCTTTACAGGGAAAATGGAACCTCTTTTGGCGATCTTTCGGCTATATTAATAGACAACATGCCTTTTTGGGCCGAATATAGCAGCACGCCAAGCAGCAAAGTTTCCTTAATGAGCAATTGGGAAGAAAAAATGCAGGCGATTGTAGACGAAACCATTCAGGAAAATGTGACTAGTTTGGCTGGTGTTCCATCATGGATGTTGGTTTTATTAAATAATGTTTTAGAGACTACCGGAAAGAATAATTTATTTGATGTTTGGCCCAACCTAGAAGTCTATTTTCATGGAGGCGTGAGTTTTCTGCCTTATAAAGAACAATACAAAAACATTTTACCCAAAAAAGATTTCAGATATTATGAAATTTACAATGCTTCGGAAGGATTTTTCGCCATTCAAGATCAGAATAATTCAAGCGAATTACTGCTTATGTTGGATTATGGAATTTTCTACGAATTTATTCCTATGGACAGCTATGGTACAAAAAACGAAAAAGTCATTCCATTAAGTGAAGTGGAAATCGATAAAAATTACGCGGTAATCATTACCACAAATGCGGGGCTTTGGCGTTATAAAATTGGGGATACCGTTAGATTTACTTCTATAGATCCTTATAGGATTAAAGTTTCTGGAAGAACCAAACACCATTTGAATGCGTTTGGCGAAGAACTCATTATAGAAAATGCCGAAGATGCTTTAAAAAAGGTATGCAAAAGAACCAAAGCGGAAATTGTTGATTATACAGCTGCTCCTATTTTTATGCAAGGCAAAGAAAAAGGTGCGCACGAATGGCTGATAGAATTTAAAACCCCTCCAGCAGACATCGACTATTTTAACGAATTGTTTGACAACGCTTTAAAAGCCTTAAATTCCGATTACGAAGCTAAGCGATACAACAATATGACCCTTAATAAACCAACCATACATATAGCTAGAGAACGCTTGTTTTACGATTGGTTAAAACAAAATAACAAACTTGGCGGACAGCATAAGGTTCCGAGACTTTCTAACTCTCGAGATTATTTGGACGCTTTATTGGAGTTAAACAAATAGCCTGCCTTTTATCGAAAAAGAAAGTAAAAAGAATACGTACATCGATTTTTTTTTGATTTTTATCTAAAAATAGAAGTAGTCATTTTTTTCTTACAATATAAATGTTAGTTTTACTCTGCTATTAATTATAAACGATATCATTTGTCTGGTGTTTATAACTACCAAGTAAATGCCAGATAGGTGTCGTTATTCAAAAGCAATATTCCTTACAGTATTTAGGCGTATTTAAAAATGTAGTGTCAAATTATTAATTAACATCCATACACCCTAAACAAAAAACCACTCGAGTTGAGTGGTTTTTTGTTTTTGTGATAAACTTAACAGCCTATTCTATCAATATCTTTTTAGTTGTTTTATTCTCAAATTCTGTAAAATTGAAAGGTTAAATATTATTTTTAGTGTTTAATTAATAGACTTGTTTTGTTACAGCAAAACGCGTCTTATTTTTTATTGTGTAAATAAAGTATCGAATCTACCATCACGAATTTGTATGGTTTCGCCAGTATACAGTTTTTCCATAATTTTTGAAGAAAACTGTTATAAATGGCAGTTTTTGAAACTAATTTTAAATTGTATTTGGAGACATTAAGCTAAAAGTTTCAGCTCTTTTATTAAATCGTCTGGATGCGACAAATAAGTTATTCGTTTATCATCCATAAAGTCTTGTATAATTTCTGAGCTACCTGACACCAACAAAGGCACATCTGTTTGCTTAAAAATAGCATCTATTTTCAACGGAATAGACTCCTGGGTTGGTGTAATAAACATGGACAACATAATTTTAGGTTTTACAACAGCAATTACTTGTTTAATATTTCCAATTGGCACATTCTGTCCCAAATAATATACTTTCCACCCCATGTCTCTAGCCAGATAATAAGCAAGCAACAAGCCTATTTCGTGATGTTCATTTTCAGTTAAAAACATTAAAATTACAGGCGCATCTTTTTCAGGATTAGGTAAGGCATCAATGGCAGCAAACATTTTCTTCTTAATTAAATTGGAAACAAAATGCTCTTGGGCTGGCATGACTTTATTTATTCCCCAAAGGACACCCACTTGATTTAAAAATGGATAAATAAGTTGCGCTGTTGTTTCAAATAAGCCTTTACTTTTAATATGAGCATTAAGAACCTCATCAAAAGTAACTTCATCCATTTCGAGTGTACTAATTATTAAGGCTCCGATTTCGTCTTCTGTTGAACTATCCAATAAGCTTTTGGAAATTTGCTCATGGATTTCTTCATCAGACATTTTATCAATCTTGGAAATCCGATAGCCCTTTCTGGTAAGTATCCCAATATTCATCAATTTTTTTAATTGTGTATCTGAATAGTATCTAATATTGGTATCTGTTCTTTCAGGTTCCAAAAAATTATATCTGGTCTCCCACTTACGCAAGGTATGAGCTTTAATGCCAGTTAAGGCTACTATTTGCGCCATTGAATATGTACTCATGTCTAATGTTTTACTGAGCAAAGTTAAACAAAAATTAAGCAAGAGCAGAAAAAACAATTATATTTTTGTCTAACTTTTTATAAAATAAGCTTGACAAATAAAAATATTTATATATATTTGTCTAAGATTTAATTAAAACTATTAGACAAAATGAAAACAAAAATCTTTTACCTCGTATTATTTAGCCTCTCATTAGTTATAACTTCATGTAGTAATGATGATGATAGTGCCGTACCTCAACCTCAAGAACAAAATATTGTGGAGATAGCTTTAGGAACTCCGGAATTGAGTTCTTTAGTAGCAGCTCTTTCCAGAGCAGACGGAAATTTAGTAAACGTATTAAGTGGAACTGGACCATTTACAGTACTTGCTCCAACTAATGACGCTTTTACTGCGTTTCTATCAGCAAATGGCTTTAGTTCTTTAGAGCAAGTTCCTACCGATGTGTTATCGCAAATTCTTTTAAACCATGTTATTATGGCCGATGTTAAGGCTGGCGATTTAACCTCTGCAGGTTCTGGATATGCTTCAGGAAGCGCTACCGGAGCAGGAGGACAAAAAATTAGTATCTATTTCAATACATCAAATGGTGTAAGATTTAATGATGCTGGTTCTGTTATAACTGCAGATGTAAATGCTTCTAATGGCACCATTCATATAATTGATGGTGTTTTAGGATTACCAGATGTGGTAGATCACGCTTTAGCAAATCCTTCTTTTACAAGTTTAGTAGCAGCCTTAGGAGCAGCAGATGGAAATTTAGTAAATGTACTTAAAGGTGATGGACCATTTACAGTTTTAGCACCAGACAATAATGCCTTTGCCGCATTTTTAGACGGAACACCTCTAGGAAATGTAGATACTGGAGCATTGTCTCAAATATTATTAAACCATGTTATTGTTGGTTCAGCAGTGGTTTCTAGCACTTTAATAGATGCTGGTTCTGGCTATACAAACACAGGAGCAATTGGAGCTGGTGGAAACGCTATGAGTTTGTACTTCAATACAAGCAATGGAGTTAAATTCAATGGAATTTCGACAGTTGCCAAAGCAGACGTTGTTGGAACAAACGGAATTATCCATGCTGTAGATGCGGTAATTGGCATTCCTACAGTTGTTACGTTTGCAACGGCAGATCCTAATTTCTCAACTTTAGTTTCAGCATTGACAACCTTAACTCCTGCAACCGATTTCGCAGCGATTTTATCACGTACTGAAGGAGGTAATGCCGATGGTATAAATCCAGATTTCACTGTTTTTGCACCAACAAACGACGCCTTCGCCGATTTAGGATCTGTACCTGCTGAAGCCGTGTTGACACAAGTATTATTATACCATGTTATTGCTGGAGCCAATGTAACTTCTGGAGATTTAAATAATCCTGGCAACACCACTGCAGCTACTTTACAAGGTACTAATATAACTATTACTCTACCTGGAACTAACGGCAACATTGCTAATGTTACTGACGGTTCTGGCGCTACAGATATTGGAATTATAGCCGTAGATGTGCAAGCTGGAAATGGCGTGATTCACGTGATTAACAAAGTGATGATCCCAGGTTTATAAAATTAGATTGTTGGTTAAAATTTCTTTGAAAAAGAATAGGTTTTAGTTAGTTAGTAGCAAGCCGGCAACTCCTTTGGTTGTCGGTTTGCTTTTTAAAAAACACAAATGAAAACAAAAAAAATCGTAATAATTGGTTCTGGATTCTCATCCCTTTCTGCTTCTTGCTACTTAGCTAGTCAAGGATATGATGTAACCGTTTTAGAAAAAAACAAAACTGTTGGAGGACGCGCTAGGCAATTAAAAAGAGATGGATTTACTTTCGATATTGGCCCTACATTCTATTGGATGCCTGATGTTTTCGAACGATTTTTTAAAGACTTTAATACATCGGCATCCAACTATTACACTTTAAACAAGCTTAATCCAGCGTATCAGATTTATTTTGGACCCAAAGAATCAGTATCGATATCAGATAATTTTAAGGATATTAAAGACACTTTCGAAAGCATTGAAAAAGGCAGTGGTAAAAAGCTTCAGAAATTTATAGATAAAGCTCATATAAACTACAACATTGCTATTAAAGATTTGGTTTATAAACCTGGAGAACATGTTTTTGAAATTATAAACCATAAAACTTTTCTAAAACTTTACGAATTTATTTTAACCATAAAAAATCAAGTGTCAGGTTATGTTAAAAACGAAAAGCTTCAAAAAATATTAGAATTTCCCGTGCTGTTTCTTGGAGCAAAACCAAGCAACACACCTTCTTTTTATAATTTCATGAATTATGCCGATTTCAAATTGGGCACCTGGCATCCAGAAGGTGGTATGTATGAAGTTGTAAAAGCCATGACCACGTTAGCCCAAAGTTGGGGTGTAAATATTAAGTCTGAAAATGAAGTTGAAAGTATAGAAATAAAAAACAAGAAAGTTACAGGAGTTTGCACAAATACCGGTTACTTTCCATGTGATATCTTATTGAGTGGTGCAGATTACCACCATACAGAAACTTTATTACCTCAAGAATTAAGACAATATTCTGAAGCCTATTGGGACAAAAAAGTATTTGCTCCTTCCGCTCTCTTGTTTTATGTGGGATTTGATAAAAAACTTGAAAACGTTTCCCATCACACCTTATTTTTTGACACCGATTTTGAGGCTCATGCAAAAACCATTTACGATACCAAAGAATGGGCCGAAAAACCATTATTTTATGCAAGTTTTCCAAGTATAACAGATGCTTCCACTGCTCCAGAAGGAAAGGAAGCTGCCATTTTTTTAATCCCGATTGCACCAGATGTGGAAGACACTCCAGAAATTAGAGAACATTATTTTAAGCAGCTTATTGATCGGGTTGAAGGTATAACAGGAACATCCATAAAAGACCACATTCTATTCCAAGAATCTTATTGCGTAAATAATTTTAAAGACGACTATCATTCCTATAAAGGCAATGCGTATGGCTTAGCAAACACACTCACGCAAACTCATGTGCTAAGACCAAAACTTAAAAGCAAAAAAGTGAGCAATCTCTATTTCTGTGGACAACTTACCGTTCCAGGTCCTGGAGTTCCTCCTTCCTTAATTTCCGGAAAAATTGTGAGTGAACTAATTTCAAAATACCATTAAAATGAAACAGTTATTTGACTCCTCCAGCCTCAAGTGCAGTAAAATTGTTACCAACGCGTATAGCACATCTTTTTCATTAGGCATTAAATTATTTGCGCCTTCTGTAAGACCACATATTTATGCTATTTACGGATTTGTGCGTTATGCAGACGAAATTGTAGATTCTTTTGAAGGATACAACCAACAAGACTTATTTAATGATTTTGTTGAAGATTATAAAAAAGCCCTAGAAAGAAAGATTAGTCTAAACCCTATAATAAATGCCTTTCAAGAAGTGGTTCATAAATACCAATTACATCGTTATGCAGACGATTTTTTAAAACGTATGGAAGCCGATTTATATGTGTCAGATTATACCACAAAAGAAGCTTACGAAAACTATATCTATGGCTCGGCAGATGTTGTGGGCTTGATGTGTTTACGTGTATTTGTAAACAATGATGAAACTAAATTCAACGAACTAAAAGAATCGGCAAAACATTTGGGTTCTGCTTTTCAAAAAGTAAATTTTCTACGAGACATTAAAGATGATGTAGAACACTTGGGCCGATCGTATTTTCCAAATTTATCTCTTAATGCCCTAAACAATCTTAGTAAAAAAGAGATTATTGAAGATATAGACAAAGATATGGAAGCTGCTTATAAAGGCATCATTCAATTGCCATTAGAAAGCAAATTAGGAGTATATATTGCCTATAGATATTATTTAAAATTACTGAAAAAATTACGAATAGCAGATTCAGAAAAAATTCTAAGTGGACGGATTAGAATCTCAAACTCTTTAAAGGTTTTTATTCTTACCAAGTCGTATTTACGATATAAGTTGAACTTTCTTTAATCTATAAATCAATAATTGTTATTATGAGCATTCTATTATATATTTTTATAACCCTTGGCACTTTTTCCTTAATGGAATTAGTTACCTGGCTCACGCACAAATATGTGATGCATGGATTTTTGTGGGTTTTACACGAAGATCATCATCAACCTAAATACCCACATGTATTTGAAAAGAACGATGCTTTCTTTATCATTTTTGCTATTCCAAGTATCTTGTTGTTTTATTTTGGAACCATCCCAAAACTAAACTTTATGTTTTTTATTGGGCTGGGAATTTTCTTCTACGGACTTACCTATTTTTTAATTCACGATGTCTTGATACATCAACGTTTTAAGTGGTTTAAAAACACAAAAAATAAATTTCTATTAGGTTTACGTAAAGCGCATAAAGTACACCATAAGCATTTGGACAAACAAGAAGGAGAGTGTTTTGGAATGCTGTTTGTTCCAAATAAATACCACAAACAATATAAATAACATATGGAAACTTACACTTATTTATTGGTTAATTTAGCTTGTTTATCCATTCCTTTTATAGCTAGTTTTTATCCGAAACATGCTTTCTATAAGGATTGGAAACCATTTTTTAAAGCCAATATTATTGTCACTTTATTATTTGTGATTTGGGATTCCATATTTACTGAAATTGGCATTTGGGGTTTTAACGACACTTATTTAACTGGTATTAATATCATCAATTTACCGTTGGAGGAAGTCCTGTTTTTTATCTGTATTCCTTATGCCTGTGTGTTTAGCTATTTTGCATTTCAGTATTTTTTTAAAACGAATCTATTACAGAAATTGCAAGCGATCATATCTTATGTGCTTATTTCTATTCTTTTAATTGCAGCCATTTTTAATTACGACAAATTATATACTACAGTTACTTTTTTTGCTACCAGTTTATATTTGATTTTTCTAGTTTATAAAAAGGTGGATTTATCCTTGCATTACCTAAGCTATTTTTTTGTAATGCCTTTCTTTATTTTAAGTAATGGCGTGTTAACAGGGAGTTTTTTGGTGGAACCTATTGTTTGGTACAACGATTCTGAAAACTTAGGTCTTAGAATAAGTAATATTCCAATTGAAGATTCTGTTTATGGCTTGCTCATGATCTTTATGAATATAGAATTCTATAATTACTTTAAACAAAAAGCATAAAAAAGCCATTAGCTAGAGATTTGCAAATGGTTTCATTATTATAAAAATATCATCTATTTAAGAAACAGCTTTTAATTTTTTAATAGTTGTTTTAGTCAGCTTTTCTTCAGCATACGCTTTAGTTTACTCTAATTTCTTTATCGTCTGTCCCAGGCATCTCAAACCTAGCATCTGTTAAGATCTCTTCGCATAAAGAACAAAGTCCTCGAGCACCAAGCTTGTATTCTACAGCTTTTTCTACTATAAAATTTAAAGCGTCATCTGTAATACTAAAGTCTATTTCGTCCATAGCAAATAGCTTTTTTTCTTGATAGGGGTTTTGCCAAACACCGTTTATATATTTATCTGAAAACTGATTATTGCTTTAATTTAATTTTGAAGGGTAGGCATTATCAGCAAACTTACTGTATTTAAAGTATGCGCCACTTAAAGTTATAGTGCCTTGGTTTCGTTGTATTTACCAACGGTGGCATATTCTTCAGGTGTTATAAAACCTGTATTGACTTGCCTAACCCGACTCATTAATAAAGTTTTATAAATATCAGAAAGTGTTTGCGAGCCAACATGGATACTATCTGTAAGTGCGCCATTAAACGCTTGTAGATTAGTAAACTCCATACCAAAATCGAGTAAAACACCATGTGGTACTTTGTTTTTATCTAAATTTTGATAAACTTGTAACGTTTTGGTTTTAAACTGGGTATTGTTTACCTGTTGTGCATATATTGAACTTGTAAAAATAAGTGCAATTAAAAAATTGTAGTATAAAAATTTCATATTTTTGTTTCGTTAATTATTAATTATTTGGCGATAGTTATGTTAACTGTGAAGGGTTGCTATCTAATAGTAATCCTTCTTTTTTTAGAATTTATATGGTCATCTATGTTTGTTTTAAGTTAATAATTCCAGTCAAAACGACCTTCTCTAATTTTAACCACCTCTCCAGCTTCATTGATGGCATCAAACCAAAATATGCCAGAAATAATAGAGTTTGACAAGTCGTTTCTTGTTATGGTTAGTTCTCCTGTTTGTGTAGTATTTGTACTAAACTTGTTAGATAATTTTAGGTAATATTCTGCTCCTCCTCCTAAAATGGGAGTATATCCTTGATTTAAAATATATGTTTGGTCCTGTTCTAGTTCAGTTGCAGTAGTAAAGATATTTACTGTTTCTATACCTCCATTTCTTAAGTCAGAAAAAGCCATAGTAAAGTAAAATTCATCATCAACAAATTGATAAAAGCAATTTACAGGTGCATTTATGCCCTCTTTGTGTGGCAAAAACACTTTTCCATTAACTAGGCATCCTACGGTATTGGCTCCAGTTTGTGTCTCTGGTGGCAGGCTTTGGCTACTGTTGTTATCGTCATCATTACTGCAACTACCTAATGTTAACGACATGAAAAATAACAAGGCTATTTTTCTTAAATTAGGCTTTCTTGATTTTTTTTGACCGAACAAACTTATGTTGTCTTTTTTATGCATATTTTTTTATAGCCTGAATTAATAATTATAAACCTACATAAAAAAGCAAAGTATTATATACGTAGTACTACGCTATTTTCTCGCTTTTCAATGAAATGCATAGTTGCTGTTACGGTTTTTCCGTACTTTTTATAAATTCTGCTTAAAAACGAACCATCAAACTGGAAAAAATTCTGTTTAAGATAAATTTCACTTTCCACCAAAAACAAAAAAGTCATTCGTAAACAATACAAATGACCTTTTTAATTATAATAAAATTTTATTTAATTAAGAAACAGCTTTCAGTTTCTTAATAGTTGTTTTAGTTAATTTCTCTTCAGCATATGCTTTAGTTACTCTAATGGTCTTTTCATCGGTACTAGGCATCTCGAACATGGCATCGGTTAAGATTTCTTCACAAAGTGAACGTAACCCACGAGCTCCAAGTTTGTATTCTATAGCTTTACCCACAATAAAATCCAAAGCGCCATCAGTAATACTAAAGTCAATTTCGTCCATAGCAAACAATTTTTTGTATTGTTTAATGATGGCGTTTTTAGGCTCTGTTAAAATAGCTCTTAAGGTTTCGGCATCTAACGGATCCATGTAAGTTAATACAGGAAGACGACCGATAATTTCTGGAATCAGACCAAAATCCTTTAAATCCTTTGGAATAATATATTGCAATAAGTTACTGTGGTCGATACGTTCTTCCGACATGGAAGCGGCATAACCAACAGCCTGCATGTTCAGACGTTTAGAGATAACCTTATCAATACCATCGAAAGCTCCTCCTGCAATAAAAAGAATGTTTTCGGTATCTACTTCAATAAATTTTTGATCTGGATGTTTACGTCCCCCTTTTGGTGGAACATTTACAATGGTTCCTTCCAGCAATTTCAATAAAGCTTGTTGCACACCTTCACCCGACACATCGCGAGTAATGGAAGGATTGTCGCTTTTACGGGCAATTTTATCGATTTCGTCAATAAATACAATCCCTTTTTCAGCTTTATCCAATTGGTAATCGGCTGCTTGTAACAAACGGGTTAAAATACTTTCCACATCTTCACCTACATAACCAGCTTCGGTTAAAACTGTGGCATCCACAATAGCTAAAGGCACATTCAGCATTTTAGCAATGGTTTTTGCCATGAGGGTTTTACCTGTTCCAGTTTGTCCAACCATGATAATATTTGATTTTTGAATTTCAATATCATCATCACTTGGAGGTTGCAATAGTCGTTTGTAATGGTTGTAAACAGCCACAGACATTACTTTCTTAGTACTATCTTGACCAATAATGTATTCGTCAAGAAAGTCCTTAATTTGTTGTGGTTTTCGCAACATAAGCTCTGCAGAAAGCTCGTTTTTATCGCCTTGTTTAGATTCTTCTAAAACAATGCCATGAGCTTGCTCGATACATCTATCGCAAATATGCGCATCCAATCCTGCTATTAATAAATTTGTTTCTGGCTTTTTCCTACCACAAAACGAACATTCTAAATCTTCCTTTGCCATCTTTCAGTTATGAGTTAAGAGTTATGAGTTAAAAAAATCACTCCAACAATTCATCATTTAAATTATCCACGTACTAAAATCTCATCGATCATTCCGTAGTCTTTAGCTTTATCGGATTTCATCCAATAATCTCTATCACTATCTGCATATACTTTGTCGTAATCCTGACCAGAATGCTTACTGATTATTTTATAAAGCTCTTCTTTTAGGGTTAAAATTTCCCTAGCTGTAATTTCTATATCACTCGCTTGTCCTTGAGCTCCACCTAAAGGTTGGTGGATCATTACACGAGAGTGGGTTAAACCACTACGTTTTCCTTTTGCTCCTGCACACAATAAAACAGCCCCCATAGAAGCAGCCATTCCTGTACAGATAGTAGCTACGTCTGGTTTAATAAACTGCATGGTATCGTAAATACCCAAGCCCGCATAAACACCTCCACCTGGAGAGTTGATATATATTTGAATGTCCTTAGCAGAATCTGTACTCTCTAAAAACAATAATTGTGCTTGAATAATATTGGCCACTTGGTCGTTAATAGCCGTGCCCAAAAATATGATACGATCCATCATTAAACGTGAAAACACGTCGAAGATCGCTATATTCATTTGGCGCTCCTCAATAATGTTTGGTGTTAAACTAGATGGGTACATATGGCTGATAATTTTATCATAATATGTACTGCTTATTCCTTGGTCTTTTATAGCGAATTTTTCAAATTCATTTGCGTAATTCATAGGTCTTATTTTGTCTATTAAAAGTGAATTAAAAAGGCGTTAAAAATACAATTTTAACGCCTAAATATAAGGATTATTTAGTTAAATAAATACTAATCTATCGACAGAAGTCGGAAGCATTCATTTAAAAATTACTTATCGCCGTAAACTTCTTTTACAAAAGCTTCGTAAGTAAGTTCTTTAATTTTAAGATTGGCTTTTTCTTTATAAACCTCTAATAATTTTTGACTGATAATTTGCTCTGAAATTCTACGGGCTTCATCTTGGTTAGACAATACACGTGCAGCAATATCTTCCAATTCTTTATCTGAAGGGTTTAATTGACCAAACTGTGCCATTTGAGCTTTAATCATTTGTTTGGCGTGACCTTTAATATCATCTAAAGTTACCTGGATCTTATGGTCTGTAATTAATTTTCCTTCAATTAATTGGTAACGCAAGCTTTTTTCAGATTTCTCGTATTCGTCCTTCGCTTGATCTTCAGTTAACTGATTTTCACCAGCTGTCTGCATCCATTTCGTCAAGAATTCTGATGGTAAATCGAATTTGGTGTTTTCAACAAGATGCTCGGTAACATCGTTTAACAACTTCTGTTCTGCTTGCTGTTTGAATTGCTTTTCAGCATCTTCTTTAATTTTATCTTTTAATTCTGTAACCGATTTTACCACATCTTTACCAAATAATTTATCGAATAAATCCTGGTCTAAATCTGCTAATTCGCGTTCGTTAATTTCTGTTACAGTAAAAGTTACTTCTATGTCTAAATCGTGAATCTCGTCGTGACCTAATTTTAAGGCATGCATCAATTCGTGATCGTCGCTATAAAGTCCTTTCGTTTTTAAGGTAATAACATCTCCAACTTTAGCGCCAATAAACTTCTTTTCGGTAGCTTTTGCTTTAAACTTATCCAAAGTTAAAGTCACTGAATTTTCAATTTCTTTTTCCTCGTTAGTGTAAATTCCACTAACCTCACTGTCTTTCGTGATTTCGGTTTGCGGCTTTAATTTTCCGTATTGTTTTTGGATGTTATCAATCTGCTCATTAATCATCTCATCTCCAGCAACAATATGGTATTGAGTAATGGTTTTTTTGCTTTTTAAATCTACTTCAAATTCTGGAGCAAGACCAAGTTCGAATTCAAACGATAATTTATCTGAGTCCCAATCTAAGTCGTCTTGTGGTTTTGGGATTGGATGTCCAAGAACATCTAACTTTTCTTCGGTTAAATACTTATTTAAAGCTTCTTGTAATAATTTGTTTACCTCATCAACCAATACAGCTTTCCCGTATTGCTTTTTAACCATTCCCATAGGCACATGACCTTTTCTAAAACCTGGAATGTTAGCTGTTTTCCTGTAGTCGGCTAAGATTTTATCAACCTTCTCGCTATAATCGTCTTTTGCGATATCTACTCTTACTACAGCATTTAATGCATCGATGTTTTCTCTTGTAATATTCATTGTATATTGACATAAAAATTGGGTTGCAAAAATACATATTTTTTACAACCCAACAAAGTTTTTAACGTATTGTATGTCAGTCTATTTTAATCTCCTTTCAACACAGAAAACAAGATGGACTGAAGAACCGATAATAACAAGCTAAATAACAGGGCAATCCAGAAGCCATCTACTGAAAAACCAGTAATAAAACTATTTGCTATTAAAATGATTAAAGCATTAATAACCAATAAAAACAAACCTAAGGTTACCACCGTTATTGGCAAGGTTAAGATTACCAAAATAGGCTTGACAAAAATATTGAGCAGGCCCAGCACAACGGCTACAATTATGGCAGCGCCAAAACCGGAGACATCAACTCCTGGCAAGATGTAAGCTAACAAAACAACCGCTACTGCTGTTAATAAGATGCGAATAATTAAGTTCATAAATTTTATTTTAGTTAGATTTAAAGATAGGAAACCGGCTTTTACTAACCTAAAAATTTCATGACTTCGTTGTAAAATGCTTTTGGGTTCTCGGCATGCATCCAATGCCCAGACTTTGGTATGGTTACAATTGTAGAATTTGGAAAATGGTTTTTAATCAGGGCTTCGTCTTGTGCTCCTATATATTCCGATCGATCTCCACGTAAAAAAAGCGTCTCTCCTTGATATTGTTCATGCATGGGAAGTGCTTCGCCAATTTCTTCAATATTATTTTTTAGACTTTCCAAATTAATTCTTAGTGCCAGGTTTTTACTTTTTGTCCAATAGAGGTTTTTTAACAGAAATTGACGAATTCCTAAATTTGAAATATATTTTGCCAATTGATCGTCTGCTTCTCCTCTACTTTTCAACACATCAAAATCCAGACTGCTTAACCCATTCAAAATAAGCTCGTGATGTACTGGATAATATCTTGGGGAAATATCGGCAACCATTAGTTTTGAAACTAGTTCGGGATAGGTAGCAGCAAAAAGCATGGCCACCTTTCCTCCCATGGAGTGTCCAAGTAAAACTATGTTTTTTAAGTTATGGGTTTGACAATAGGTTTTTAAATCTTCAACGAGCAATTCATAATTAAAATCATCGCTATGAAAACTTCTTCCATGGTTACGCTGATCCAATAAATGCATTTCGTAGTTTTTCTTGCTAAACTTGGTGCCAAGGGTTTTCCAATTATCGCCCATGCCTAAAAAGCCATGAAGAATAACAAAGGGATGTCCTTCACCTATAATATTTGAATGTAATTTTTCTGTTTTCGCCATAGTCTGTCCTTATTTTCTAAAAATTTATAAATATTTCTAATGTTTCTGCAGATAAAGACCAGATGTTTATTTTAGTCTCTGTAAATACATTTGAATGACATTCTCAATCCCTAAATACAAACTTTCTGAAATTAGGGCATGTCCAATAGATACTTCCAATAATTCTGGAACATGTTGTTTAAAATACGCAATATTATCTAAAGACAAATCGTGCCCAGCATTAACGCCCAAACCTATAGAATTTGCCAATTCGGCGCAAGCTGTATATGGCTTAATAGCCAATTTGTTTCCCAAACCAAATTCATGTGCAAAAGCTTCGGTATAAAGCTCAATTCTATCGGTTCCAGTAGCTTTGGCCCCTTCTATTTGTTTTAAATCCGGATCGACAAAAATAGCTGTTCTAATGCCATGGTCTTTAAACTCCTTAATAACCTCTATTAAAAAGTTTTTGTGTTTAATGGTATCCCAGCCAGCATTACTGGTAATGGCATCTTCGGCATCGGGCACTAAGGTTACTTGGGTTGGTTTTAATTCTAAAACCATGTTAATAAATCTATCAACAGGATTACCTTCAATATTATATTCCGTGTAGACTTCCGACTTTAAATCGTAGGCATCTTGATATCTAATATGTCTTTCATCTGGTCTAGGATGAATGGTGACCCCTTGTGCTCCAACACGTTGAACATCTTTAGCAAATTGTACCACATTTGGAAAATCGCCTCCTCTAGAGTTTCTTAGAGTAGCAATCTTATTGATATTAACACTTAATTTTGTCATTTTTTCGCTTTTAATCCTACAAAAATACGAAGTCAATCAAGGTTATTGTAGTAATTTTTGATTAATTTGCAGTAACTTTAATAGAAACAATGAATCTTTCAGATTATATAATAAACGATATTAATCCTCTTGACAAAGATGACAAGGTTGGAGACATCCAACTTTTGTTTAATCAGTTAACTTATTCACATATTCCTATTAAAAACAATGACAATATTTATTTAGGCTGCATGTCTGAAACCGATGCACATTGTTTTGACAGCAAAAAAAATCTCTCTGAATATAGTCATGCTATTGAAGGTTTTTTTGTGAGAGACACAAGCGTTTGGCTAGATGTGCTGGAAGCTTTTGCGCAAAATTCCACTAATATTATGCCTGTTTTAAACGAACAAAACACCTATTTGGGTTATTACGAACTAAACGATGTTATTGGTCTTTTCAATGAAACGCCTTTCTTTGCCGAAGCTGGAAGCATTTTAATTGTAGAAAAAGGGCTGTTGGACTACTCTTTTAGCGAGCTTAGCCAAATAGTAGAATCCAATAACGGAAAATTACTTGGTGCTTTTATATCGAAAATGGATAGTGATTTGGTTCAAATTACCTTAAAAATTGGCAACACGGGAATAAACGACATCATGCAAACATTTAGACGATACAGCTACAAGGTTATTTCTGGACACGAAGAAGACAGTTATATGGAAAACCTAAAGGAACGTTCAGACTATCTAAAAAAATATTTGGATATTTAAGCTTAAAAAAGTTCAAATAAAGAATTGGTTTAAATGGATTTTCGTAAATCACTCTACTTAATAGAACATTCATAAAAGTTTTTTTGGAATTTATTTTAAATTTACTTTTAAATTATCAATAGTTAATTTTAAAAATATTACCTGTGAAAATCGCAATTTTCGGACAATTCTATCATAAAAATGCTGAAGAAGCTGTAGAGATACTTTTAGATCATCTTTACGAAAAAAATACAAATGTTTATATTGAAGAGCAGTTTTACAAGACTATAAACCTTCAGCTTACAAATCACAAAAACTATAATGTTTTTAAAACCTTCCATCACCTAGATAAAAGTTTCGATTTATTGATAAGTATTGGCGGCGATGGAACCATGCTAAGAAGCGCCACTTTAGTGAAAGATTTAGATATTCCAATAGTTGGTATAAATACAGGCAGACTTGGGTTTTTGGCTACCATACAAAATGAGCACATAATAACTGCCATAGACGATATTTTATGTGGGAATTATAAAATTTCCGAACGCAGCTTGCTTACTATAAAAACAGATCCTGAACAAGACGACTTTCACGATTTAAATTTTGCTTTAAACGAAATAGCCGTAAGCAGAAAAAACACCACCTCCATGATTACCGTGGAAACAAGACTAAATGGCGAATACCTAACATCTTATTGGAGCGATGGATTAATAATTGCCACTCCAACTGGTTCTACAGGATATTCTTTAAGTTGCGGTGGCCCTGTTATAACTCCAGATACCAATAGTTTTGTTTTAACTCCTATTGCTCCCCATAATTTAAGCGCCAGACCTCTAATTATTCCAGATTCTACCGAAATACAAATAAAAGTAAGCGGCCGTGAAGATAATTATTTAATATCCTTGGATTCTAGAATTGCTACCATTAGCAACAACACGGTTGTGACCATAAAAAAAGCGCCATTTAAAATAAAAATGATCGAATTACTACAAGAAAGCTTTATAGATACCCTTAGGAAAAAACTACTTTGGGGTGAAGATCGACGCAATTAGACAATAATTTTTAAGAAAAGCTGTTTTAATCCTAATACTATTCCATTCAAATTGTTATAGGGAAATCTTATTTATTATATTTGCAAACTTTTGAACATTTATGAGGTATTTAACCACTATATTTTTTTTCATACTAACTATTCAATTAAGCCAATCTCAAACCCATGAAATCGGGGTTTTTCTTGGCGGAAGTAATTTTATAGGCGATGTTGGTGCAACAGATTATATTGCTCCAAACCAACTAGCCATTGGTGGAATTTATAAATGGAATAGAAGTTCCAGACACTCCTTTAGAGCGTCGTTAATGTACACCGATTTGGAAATGAACGATTTAAAATCGGATGACCCTAGGCGTCAAGAAAGAGGCTATAAACTTAACAATAGCATTGTAGAAGCCTCAGTAGGCCTAGAATTTACATTTTTCGATTTTAATTTACACGATGGCAAAAACAAAGCCACACCATACCTTTATTCGGGCATAACTGTTGCATATCACGACAATTACTTTTTTCCAAATGGACAACTAACATCAGAAAACACATCAAGTTTTGCTTACGGTATTCCTATGGTTTTTGGGGTGAAAGCCAAGTTTATGGAGAGTTTTGTTCTAGCGGCCGAGATTGGAGCTAGATACACATTTAGCGATGAGATTGATGGAAGTGCTCCCGATTACGACAACGACGCCTCGACGGCATTTGGAAATAAAAACAATAACGACTGGTACATGTTTACTGGGCTTACGTTAACTTATACCTTTGGTAGAAAACCTTGCTACTGTGTTTTTTAAATGGACTTAAAATCGCAAATAAATACCAGTAAACTCCCTAAACATCTAGCTATTATAATGGATGGCAACGGTCGATGGGCAAAACAAAAAGGCATGCTACGTGCTTTTGGTCATGAAAATGGCTCCAAAGCCGTAAGAAAAGTTGTTGAAGCTTCTGCCGAACTAGGTATAGAAAACCTAACACTTTACGCCTTTTCCACAGAAAACTGGAACAGGCCAAAATTAGAGGTGCAAACCCTTATGAAGCTCTTGGTGTCCTCTTTAAAAAAGGAAATAAAAACGCTTCAAGACAACGATATCAGGCTTATGGCCATTGGAAATTTAGATGAGCTCCCTAAAAAAGCATTTAAAGAACTTAGCGAGGTAATAGACAAGACCAAAGACAATCATCGGATGATTTTAACTTTGGCTTTAAGTTATGGTTCGAGGGAAGAATTAATAAATACCATAAAAAAAATAAGCATTAAAGTTAAAAATAATATAATTTCGCCCGAAAATATTGATGAATCGGTTATTAATAAGCATCTTTACACGCAAAATTTACATGACGTGGATTTGCTTATTCGAACAAGCGGAGAACAACGAATAAGCAACTTCCTATTATGGCAAATTGCTTATGCTGAATTGTATTTTACAAATGTACTTTGGCCAGATTTTACAAAGGAACATTTATATGAAGCAATTATTGAATATCAAAAAAGAGAACGACGGTTTGGGAAAACAAGTGAACAAATTAACTAATAAAGTACTATTGAAAACATACTTACTATTCATTTTTACATTGCTATTTGT
>NZ_DATGNO010000045.1:0-3445 GCF_035306705.1 Xanthomarina sp. | reverse complement strand
CGATATAACGAAATGTCGCTTTGCTCCATTTCGCTATATCGGGCCGCGGGTCAAGCCCGCTGCTATGCATCTGTGGCTAAGCGCCACATCGCATATCAGCAGGTTTTCAAAATCCCTTCGGCAAGTGCAAGCACTAGGCCTCATTGACTTCGGAAACCCGCGGCCCGTTATGTGAAATAGTGGCATGTTATTAGGGTTTGTTTTGAGAGGATGAAGGGAAAAACATGAATGATGATCTTCCTGAGTTTTGGAGTTTTAACAGATCTAGAGATGAATCTTTAATAAGAACAGAGGATCTTCAATGGCGTGGTCCATTTTCTTGGATAGGATTTGGGCAAAACAATAAACTTCAGCCAACACCAAATGTATCTGGAGTTTATTTATTTACTTTTGAATATAGAGATGGATACATCTTGCGTTCTGTGGGAATTACAAACTCGATGAAAAGGCGGTTTTCTCAACATACTCGCGAATATTTGGAAGGAAATTATACTATTCTTGATGTTGAATATGCAAAAGTTGGCATACGGAAGGAAATATGGCATGGTTGGGGATATGCAAAGAGACATCGGGATGAATTTTTAAAGCATAAGAACTATATATTGCCTTTTATTAAAAAAGAACTTGAAGCTTATAGAATATTTATCACCGAAGTCGATGATAAAAGAATGAGAGAAAGACTCGAATTTGCTATAGTTCATAGTATTTACGGTTCAAAAGAGCCTTGGTCAAACTTGATCGATGGCGGGATGGCTTTACGTGGAAGGTTTAATTGTGAAATTCCAATTGAAGTAAGGAATGTTTGTTCATCTAAAATATATGGACTACCAGAAAAACTGGAAATATAAAAGTATATTTATGGATAGAGAAGACTATGGATTTTCCGGGTGGAGCTAACGATGTCAATGCCACTACTTCACATAACAACGGGGTTCCCGGCTTCGTTCCCTTCGGTCACTCCGACCTATATTGCCGGGCCTAAGCCAGGTCTGGCCGGCACCGCCTTTAATAAAGGCAAGCATTAGGGTTTAGTTGGTGCCTCTAAGGCCCGGCAACATCGGGAACCCGAAACGTTATGCGAAACATCATAAATCGGGCGAAAAGATGTATTGTAGGAAAGGCCTTTGGTGCATATAATAGAAGTAAAGAATGTAAAGAAAGTAAAACAGGAGGAATAACATCATGGAAATATCCCGGATATCATCAAAAGGCCAAGTTACCATACCCATTGATATTAGAAAAAGATTGAACCTTAAAGAAGGAGATAAAGTAATATTTTTTGAAGAAAATGGTAGAGTGTTTATAGCAAATGCCTCACTAGTTGCTTTAAAAAGGATGGAGAAAGTAATGGAAGGCAAAGCAGAGAAGGCTGGTATTAAAAATGAAGACGATGTGGTTGCCCTTGTAAAGGAGGTGAGAAGAGAATTATGGGAGAAAAACTATGAGAATAATGACTGATACCAATATCATTATTTCCGCTTTTCTTTTCCCGAACTCCTTGACAAGAAAAATGTTAGAAAAAATTGGTGTTCAAGATCAACTAATTTTATGTTCGTATATTATCGAAGAACTTTATGCTGTATTCAAGAGGAAATTTCCGGAGGAAATAGATTCTCTTGATTTCTTTTTATCTGAATTGGCATTTGAATTAGTCTATACCCCGAAGAGAATAAACGTTAGTGATTACCCTGACATAAGAGATGAAAATGATCTTCCTATTCTTGTGTCAGCAATAATGGGTGAAGTAGATGTGTTTATAACCGGTGATAAAGATTTTAACTGTATTGATATAGAAAGGCCTCGAATTATCTCGCCTAAAGATTTTAGTGAAATGTATTAAAAATGGGGTAATGATGCATCGCATAACACGGCATTCAAGCTTGCGGGGCGCGGTTTGAAAAAACAGAAGAGCGCCTACGGAAGTATTTATTCATGAAGTGAATCAGTAAAGAAAAATCATGAAGAGTACGCGCCCACATTGCCTAACCTAACCGCAGTCGCGGCCGCCGGAGGGTGGAAAAGAAAGAATACGGCTTAAAGTTAGGCAACGTCAGGAATCCGTAACGTTATATGCAATCGACCATTAGACGTAAAGAGGAAAAATTAAAATGATAAGAAGTGAAATAGCACGGAATCTCTCTATCGCCTTGATATTCGTTGTATTATTAGTGGTTGTGACTTCATGCATAAGTTATACGCCCAAAATTTACAATGATAATGGTATATCTGAATTTAGGGAAATTGAAATTGGTGATGTTTTACAAACTATATTAATAAGAGGAAATGATCAAACAAACCCTATCTTACTATATTTGCATGGAGGGCCAGGAACTACAGAGTTAATACCATTTAGAATGTTCCAATCTGACCTGGAGAATTATTTTACCGTTGTTACATGGGAACAAAGAGGTGCGGGAAAGTCCTTTTCTCCGAAAATACCCTTAGAAACAATGACAATTGATCAATTTATTCAGGATACGCATGAATTAACGAATTATTTATTGAAGGAATTTAATCAAGACAAATTATTGATCGTGGGTCATTCATGGGGATCCGCTCTTGGACTTATAGTTGTTAGCAAATATCCAGAGTTGTATTTTGCTTATGTTGGTTCAGGTCAAATGGTTAATCAAAAAGAAGGGGAAAATATTTCATATCATCATTTAATCACAGTAGCACGTGAAAATCAAAAAGCATATGATGAGTTGCTCTCTCTGAACGAACCTGAGCCATACTTAACTATTGATGAAAATGGTAGTTGGTTTGAGAAAATAAAGGTACACAGAAAATGGCTGGTAAGATTAGGGGGAGAAATCCATAATCAATATGACTATTCACTATTATTCAATTTAAAAACATTTCTGGCTCCTGAATATACTTTAATTGATTTCATCAGGTTTGGGCGAGGGAGTATTTTTTCATTAAAAACAATGTGGCCACAAATAATGGAATTAGATTTTTTTCTGCAAATTCCAGAAATTAATCTGCCTATTTTCTTCTTACAAGGTAGACATGACTATAACACACCTTCAGCATTGGTAGACAGCTATTACAATCAAATAGTAGCATCTGAAAAATTTCTAATATGGTTCGAAAATTCAGGTCATCACCCAATGTATGAAGAGCCCGATAAGTATAGCAAATTCTTGATAGAAAATGTTTTACCAAGAACTAAATAGTCTTGCTGGAAATGGTCGACTGCATATAACACGGCGTCATGCGCGGCGCTCCCTTTGGTCGCTTGGGCTTCGCCACATTTTCACCTTCGCTACGCTATGGTGAAAACGTCGCATACGCCGGGAACGATATATGAAATTGTCAGCCCAAGATAATGGTTTGCAGTAATCTCAATCGCATCCGTCCTGGGGGCTAGAAGTCAATAAAATCTGGTATAATATATTTAGAAAAAAAGATCGAGAAAGAGGTGTGATAATGTGAACAAAGA
>NZ_DATGNO010000044.1:0-9840 GCF_035306705.1 Xanthomarina sp. | reverse complement strand
TTAACTCAGCAATTTTACAAATAACTTCAGTTGCTTTTATAATGCTTTCAACAGGAACATACTCATAACGTCCATGGAAATTATGACCTCCAGCAAAAATATTCGGACAAGGCAAACCCATGTAGCTTAGTTGAGAACCGTCTGTTCCGCCACGAATGGCTTTAATTAATGGTTTTATACCTACTTGTTTCATAGCTTCTTCAGCAATATCAACAATATGCATAACAGGTTCTACTTTTTCTTTCATATTATAATACTGATCCTTTATCTCAATAGTTATAACCTCTCTTCCATATTGTTCGTTAAGGTCGTTAGTTAACTTAAGCATCATTTCTTTTCTGGCTTCAAAATGTTGCATATCGTGATCTCTAATAATATACTCCAAAACTGTTTCTTCAACTTCACCTTCTATAGAATATAAATGGAAAAAACCTTCATATCCTTCCGTATGTTCAGGAGTTTCCAATCTTGGTAAGGAATTAATAAACTCGGTAGCAATGTACATGGAGTTGATTAATTTTCCTTTGGCATAACCTGGATGAACAATTTTTCCTTTTACTTTTACAACGGCTCCAGCTGCATTGAAATTTTCGTATTCTAATTCGCCAACTTGGCTGCCATCCATGGTATAAGCCCAATCTGCACCAAATTTTTCAACATCAAATTTATGAGCGCCACGACCAATTTCTTCATCTGGAGTAAAGCCAATTCTAATTTTTCCGTGTTTAATCTCTGGATGATTAATTAAATATTCCATAGCCGAAACTATTTCGGTAATTCCTGCTTTATCATCGGCACCTAATAGAGTGGTTCCATCTGTAGTAATTAAAGTTTGTCCTTTATATAATAACAAGTCTTCAAAATAATCTGGAGATAGGATAATATCTTGTTCAGCATTTAAAATAATGTCTTTGCCATCGTAATTTTCAACAATCTGTGGTTTTACGTTAGCTCCAGTAAAATCTGGAGACGTGTCGAAATGAGATACAAAACCAATGGTTGGAACGTCGTGGTCCACATTACTAGGCAAGGTTGCCATAATGTATGCGTTCTCATCTATAGTAACGTCTTGCATTCCAATGGATTTAAGCTCTTCAACCAATTTATTGGCTAAATTCCATTGTTTTTCTGTGCTTGGAGTGGTATCGCTCTTTGGATCGGATTCCGTATCTATAATTACGTAGCTTATAAAACGGTCTATAATATGTTGTTTTTCTATCATTTTAATATGTTTTTATTAAAGAAAATGTCTGTTTTTAGAATTTTCAAAAATACCAATAATTTATAAAACTAATGATAGCATTTTTAATCAAATGAATAGTATTTTTGTCCCACAACGCAACTACTATGTATAAGTTATTGATTAGACCTGTTTTTTTTCTATTCGATCCGGAAAAAATTCATCATTTCACATTTTCCTTACTTCGTTTTGTAAGTAAAATCCCTTTGATTCCAAGTTTTTTAAAACGTTTGTATTTAGTTGAAGACAAGCGCTTAGAAAGGAACTTATTTGGATTAACTTTTAAAAACCCTGTAGGTTTGGCTGCAGGTTTCGATAAGGATGCTAAACTTTACAACGAATTGGGAAATCTTGGTTTTGGTTTTATTGAAATTGGAACTTTAACACCAAAACCTCAAGAAGGAAACCCGAAAAAACGCTTGTTCAGATTAAAATCTGATGCTGCTATAATTAACAGAATGGGGTTTAATAATGGAGGCGTGGAAGAAGCTGTTTTGAGATTGAAAAAGAACAAAAGTGTTTTAATAGGTGGAAATATTGGCAAAAATAAAATAACACCAAACGAAGAAGCTGTAACAGATTACCTTATTAGTTTTAACGCCTTGGTTGATTATGTCGATTATTTTGTAGTGAATGTTAGTTCGCCAAACACGCCAAATCTTCGTGAACTTCAAGATAAAGAACCTCTTACAAAATTGTTGCAAGTATTAAAAGACGAAAACTCCAAAAAGACCAAACAGAAGCCTATTTTATTAAAAATAGCACCGGACTTAACAAATAGTCAACTCTTGGATATTATCGATATCGTTAAAGATACTAAAATTGAAGGTGTTATAGCTACAAATACAACCATTTCCCGTGAAGGTTTAACAAGCGAAAACAAAGCAGAAACTGGTGGATTAAGTGGAAAACCCTTAACAAATCGTTCTACGGAAGTCATTAGGTTTTTAGCAGAAAAAAGCAATAAGGCCTTTCCTATTATTGGAGTAGGAGGAATTCATTCAGCTCAAGATGCTTTAGAGAAATTGGATGCTGGTGCAGATTTAATTCAGCTGTATACAGGTTTTATTTACGAAGGTCCAAAACTGATAAAAAACATCAACAAAGCCATTTTAAAAAGGAGCCAAGCATAGCAATTAGTACTAAGTAATAATGATAGAAACACTTATCTCTTTTTCTGTAGCAACGCTTGCACTCGCCATTTCGCCTGGGCCGGACAATATTTACGTACTAACCCAATCTTTGGTTAACGGTACCAAAAGTGGAATTGCTACTACTGCAGGTTTAATTAGTGGCTGCATTGTCCATACAACACTTTTGGCATTTGGAATTTCTGCAATTATTACCGCTTCAGATAAAATATTTTATGGGATAAAAGTTTTAGGAGCATGCTATTTACTTTACTTGGCATATAAAGTTTATAATAGCGACGAACATATCTCATTGGCAGAAAATGCACCAAAGAAATCTTATTTTCAGCTTTTTAAAACAGGAGTGATCATGAATTTGGTAAATCCGAAAGTAATGATTTTCTTTTTAGCGTTTTTCCCGGGTTTTCTTTGGGACAAAGAAGGAAATACCATTGTTCAATTTTATGTTTTAGGCATCACTTTCATGCTTGTTTCATTTCTCACCTTTAGTAGTATTGCATTATTGGCAGGACGTATTTCCGAATTCATTTTACATAAAAAAGGCATGGGTCTTTTTTTAAAATGGCTCCAGATATTGGTTTTTGTAGGAATTGCACTTTATATAATTATTGCTTAAAAACAGCGCTTGTTTAGGCTTAAACTTCTTAAAATCAAAGCACACTTATTTTGTAAATAGATTATTTACGCTTTTTTGAAGTTGCAAATGATATTAATAAATGTAATTTAGCAGTTAACCACAGTGATATTTTATTATGAAAAAAATGATATTTCTAACAGGAATAGCCTTTGTGCTTTTCTCCTGTAATTCTGGAAACAAAGAATCTTCAGAATCTAATTCAGATAGTAAGTCTGAAAAAGTAAGTAATAAGGTAAACAGTAAATCTTACGATTGTCTGAAAAAATTCCAAGACGATTACAAATCGGCTCTTTCCAAAGAGGAAATGGCCTCTGTTTATCCAATAGATTTTGATAAAGCAAAAGAGGAATTACAAACAGGTAATTATGGCGAGCATCTTTATAGATGGCCTAGTGATCGCGTTGATCTTAATTTAGAAATATCGGGAATGAAAATGAAAATTCCAGATCAAAATATCATGGGGATTAAAATGCTCTCATTTTATTCGGATAAAACTGAAATGGAATCTGCTATCGATAATTTTAATATGGCCTATAAAGAATTATCTGAGGCAGAATTGGAAAAAATTCAAGCGAATCTGGAAAAGCAGAATGACGAGGTAAAAGAAACAGGAAAAGATTTTATGAAAGTTCGTGCCAAAAGAAGCTGGGATTTTGTAGATGGTCTAGGAAGCAGTGCCTGGTATAAATGGAATGAAAACTATGGTGGAGAACTAGCTGTTCTTGCTGGAAAGGCCAAGTTTTATATAATTATAAAAATAAGTAGTGATCCAGATGAGAATCGGGTTCTGGCAAAAAAACTTGCAGAAAAAGTTTTAGAAAAATGCAAGTAATCGAGAAGCGGACTTTTATGATCAGATTCATAAAAGTCCGCTTTTTTTTATGAGGCGTAAACACTGTCGAATAGTCTACCTTAGAAAATAGTTGATTAAAATCCATTTCTTAGATATTTTTGTATAAAGGAAATATTTCTTCTTCAAATGAATTCATATCTTTGATCCAATGCAACACGTAAAAATTATAGAATGTCCTCGAGATGCCATGCAAGGCATTAAAGACTTTATACCTACCGAAAAAAAAGTGCAATACATTCAGTCTTTGCTGCGTGTTGGATTTGATACTATCGATTTCGGGAGTTTTGTATCGCCAAAAGCCATTCCTCAAATGGTGGATACGGCTCAGGTATTGGACCAATTGGATTTAAGTAAAACCGAAAGTAAATTGTTAGCCATTATCGCCAATACACGTGGTGCTGAAGAAGCTTCAATTCACAAACCTATAAATTATTTGGGCTATCCGTTTTCCATTTCCGAAAATTTCCAAATGCGAAATACCCATAAAACCATAGCACAATCTGTTATTACCTTAAATGAAATTCTTGAGATAGCCGATAAAACAAATAAGGAAGTCGTGGTGTACATTTCTATGGGCTTTGGAAATCCATATGGAGATCCTTGGGGTGTCGATATAGTAGGTGAGTGGACTGAAAGACTGTCTAATATGGGCGTAAAAATTCTTTCGCTTAGCGATACCATAGGAAGCTCGAATCCTGAAAATATAAATTATCTATTTTCAAATTTAATCCCTAATTATCCAGGCATTGAGTTTGGGGCACATTTGCATACTACACCAACTACTTGGTTTGAAAAAGTGGATGCAGCCTATAGAGCCGGATGTAAGCGTTTTGATGGCGCCATTCAAGGTTTTGGTGGTTGTCCAATGGCAAAAGATGAGTTAACAGGAAATATGCCTACCGAAAAACTACTTTCTTATTTCACCCAAAAAAAGGTTTCAAACCTAAATGCTTTAAGTTTTGAGAGTGCTTATAACGAAGCAACCAAAATATTTACAGCTTACCACTAATTTTTTTTTCATCTTATTAGTCCTGTATTCAATACTTTAAAAGATTTCTCATTTTCTTATTTTAAATTAATCTAAATAAGTTTTGGAGTTTTAAAATCCTGTCTTATTTTTGCACTCGAAACAACTATTAATTTATATTAATTCTAAATAAAATGAAAAAAGTATTATTAGGAGTAGCCATAGCTACAACAATTTTAACATCATGTTCTAGTGATGATGATAACAACAACGAAATTGATAATGGCGTAACAGCTCCAACAACTTATTCCTTTGAAAGAAATGGGGAATCCTCAGTAAGTTTTGATGGTCAAACAAACAGAATTTTAATGGCTGGTGAATTAACTTCGGCATTAAAAGACAATACACAAACAGAAGCCTCATTATATGCAATGTTTACGCATGTTGAAGGTGGTATCGACTTTTCAGATGCTAATTTAAACGCTTCAGGAGTAAATGTTCGAAGTAAAGTAGCAGCTTCCAAAGATTATTTTTCGGCTAATGTAACCGTTGCAAATTTAATTAAAGCAGATTTCGATTCATGGATTGCTGAACAAGCAAATACTGTATTTCCTAATTGGAATACTATTGCAACAGCAGGTCAAGCTGGTCAGTTACAGCAAGCAACAGGAGGAACTAATCGTTATTTAAATGCGAAAGGTTTAGAACTTAACCAAGCGGTTTCAAAAGGATTTATTGGTGGATTGATGACAGATCAAATGTTGAATAATTATTTAAGCACTTCAGTTTTAGATGAAGGTTCAAATATTGCAAATAACAATAATGGTATTGTTGAAGAAGGAAAATCTTATACGTCTATGGAACATAAATGGGACGAAGCTTATGGCTATCTTTATGGAGCGGAAGCAAACCCAAGTGTTCCAGTTTTAGGAGCTGATAGTTTTTTAAATACGTATTTAAATCAAGTAGATTCTGACTCTGATTTTACTGGTATCGCCATGAATGTTTATAATGCCTTTAAATTAGGTCGTGCTGCGATTGTTGCCAAAAATTATGAAGTTCGTGATGCTCAAGCACAAATAATAAGAGAAAATATTTCAAAAGTAAGTGCAGTTCGTGCAGTTCATTATTTACAAGTTGGAAAAAATAAAATAGCAGAAGGTGATATGGCATCAGCATTTCATCAACTATCCGAAGGTTTTGGTTTTGTTTACAGCTTACAGTTTACTAGAAAACCAAATACAAATGTACCTTATTTTACTCATGATGAAGTTGAAGGATATGTTGCTGAATTAATGGCAGGAAATGGATTTTGGGATGTTACAGATAACACATTAGATACAATTTCTGAAGAAATAGCAGCTCGTTTTAATTTTACAGTAGCGCAAGCCACTAATTAATCAGTGACTTAAAACAGATTTGTTAAACTTATAAAACAGAAGTATGATAGAAAAATCATCTTCTGTTTTTGTAACTTTGCAGATTTAAAAATTATATGAGATGATTAAAAAGATATTTTTGTTTTTAGCGGTAGTAGTAACTATCGTAGCTTGTAGTTCCTCTGACGAATCAGGTTCGGGAGGCAGTTCCCCAGATAATTTTGATAGACAATCCATGCTTGTTAATTGGGCTGATAATATTATTATTCCAGCTTTTGAAGATTTACAATTAGCTTTAAACAATTTGGTAGAAAATAAAAACAGCTTTGTCCAAACACCAAATCAATCAAATCTGGATGCCTTGAGAACATCTTGGTTAGATGCTTATAAAACATGGCAATATGTCGAAATGTTTAATATAGGTCAGGCAGAAACGATAAACTATTACTCACAGATGAATATTTATCCTACATCTGTACTTGAGATTGAAGCAAATATATCTTCTGGATCTTACGATTTAACACATGTAAACAATCAAGATGCTGTAGGATTTCCTGCTTTAGATTATATGTTATACGGAGTAGCAGCTTCTGATTTAGAAATTATAAATACTTACGGAACGAATCCGAATTCTGAAAAATATAAAAACTACCTATCAGATTTGGTTGATCAAATGAATAACTTAACTCAATCTGTTTTAAATAATTGGACTTCGGTTTATAGAATTCAATTTATAAGTAGTACGGCAAATACTGCTACAAGCTCAACAAATAAATTGACCAACGACTACATTTTTTTCTATGAAAAAGGTTTGCGTGCTAATAAAATTGGAATTCCTGCAGGTGTTTTTTCCGTAAATCCACTTCCAGAAAAGGTTGAGGCTTACTATAGAGCCGATGTTTCCAAAGAATTAACTTTAGAAGCACTTAAGGCTGTTCAAGATTTTTTTAATGGGAAAGCTTATAATAGTTCTTCTACAAACAATAGTTTTAAACAATACCTTCAGTATTTAAATACGGTTAAAAATGGCGAAGATCTAGATGTTTTAATAAACAGTCAATTCAATTTGGCTAGAACTAAAATACAGGCTTTAAATGCTAATTTAACAGAACAAATTAACACAGATAACTCAAAAATGACAGATGCCTATAACGAGTTACAGAAAGCAGTTGTTTTATTAAAGGTTGATATGGTTCAAGCTATGAACATTAGCGTTGATTATGCTGATGCTGATGGCGATTAATGCAAAATAAATAAAACAAATAAAGATTCTTTAGTGATATATATCTCCAAAGAATCTTTTTTTTATCATGAAATCTAGGTTTAAAACATATTTATCACAACAAACAAATGTAGCGCCTTTAGCTGTGTTTCGTATGCTCTTTGGTACCATGATGCTGTTTAGTATCATCAGGTTTTTGGCAAATGGTTGGATTGAAACCTTGTACATAAAACCAAAATTTCACTTTTCATATCATGGTTTTGAGTGGATAAAACCTTTAGGAGAATATACATACATCATCTTCTTTATTTGTGGATTAGCAGCTGTTTTTATTGCCTTAGGTTTTAAATATAGACTGGCAATTATCATGTTTTTCTTGAGTTTCACTTATATAGAATTCATGGATAAAACCACGTATTTAAATCATTATTACTTTATTAGTGTTTTAAGTTTTTTAATGATTTTTTTACCTGCAAACGCCTCTTTTTCTTTAGATGCTTATTTTAAAAAAGTAAGTTATAAACAAGTGCCAAGATGGACCATAGATAGCATTAAACTGCTTTTAGGAATGGTTTATTTTTATGCAGGTTTAGCGAAAATTAATAGCGATTGGCTATTTAAAGCCATGCCATTAAAAATCTGGTTACCATCAAAATACGACTTGCCATTTATAGGCGAAAACCTCATGCAACAAGAGTGGTTTCATTATGCGATGAGCTGGTCTGGAATGTTTTATGATTTAGCCATTCCGTTTTTACTTCTCTATAAACCAACGCGTTGGTTTGCTTTTGCTTTAGTCGTCTTTTTCCATGTATTTACTCGTGTTTTATTTCCAATTGGTATGTTTCCGTTTATCATGATAGTTTCTACATTAATTTTCTTCGATGCAGATTTTCACAATAAAATAATACAAGCCATAAAACGCCTGTTAAAACCAATAATTAAAGAAACACAACAGGTTGTTAAACCTTATTATGTTCAAACAAAACAAAAAGTTGTAATAACCATTTTACTTGTATTTTTTGCAGTACAAATAGCATTTCCATTTAGATATATGCTGTATCCAGGCGAATTATTCTGGACCGAAGAAGGATTTCGGTTTTCATGGCGCGTGATGCTCATGGAAAAAATGGGTTATACCACATTTACCATTAAAAATGCGGAAACAGGAACTGCTTTTGTAATAGATAATACGGATTTCTTAACCTCTTTTCAGGAAAAGCAAATGAGCTTTCAACCTGACTTTATTTTAGAATATGCACATTTTTTAGGAGACCATTTTACGGCACAAGGTCATGAAAATGTTCAGGTTTTTGCTGAAAGTTATGTGGCATTAAACGGACGCTTAAGTCAGCCATTTATAGATAGCTCTATAGATTTGTACCAAGAAAAGGAATCATTTAACCATAAAACATGGGTTTTACCATTTAACGATGAAATTAAAGGATTATAAATTAGTTATAGCGTTGCTTATAAGCATCTCAGGATATTCTCAACATAAAATTTCAGGAGTAGTAACTTTTGCTGAAACCTTACAATCCTTGTCTAATGTTGAAGTTTTCGATAGAGATTCTGGATTAAAGGCGACAACTAATGCCAATGGTTATTATGAGTTTGAAACAGAAAAATCACAAATAAATTTAACATTCTTTTCTTATGAATTCGAGGTTTACGAAATCTCTGTAACTGTTAATCAGGATATAGAAGTAAACGCTGTTTTAAAAAGTTTAAATGTGTCACTTTCTGAAGTTGAAATTACGGCCAGAAAAGAAAAAGTATTCGAATTATCCAGAATGCAAGATGTAGACGAAACAGCTATTTACGCAGGAAAAAAAACAGAGGTGGTTTTAGTAGAACAGTCCATGGCAAATTTAGCCTCTAATAATGCTCGGCAAATATTTAATCAAGTAGCTGGATTAAATATTTATCAAAATGATGATGCCGGATTACAACTTAATATTGGAGGACGAGGTTTAGATCCAAACAGAACTTCCAACTTTAATACCAGACAAAACGGATACGATATAAGTGCAGACGTTCTAGGTTACCCAGAAAGTTATTATACCCCTGCTTCAGAAGGACTTTCAGAAATTCAAGTAGTTCGTGGCGCAGCTTCCCTTCAATATGGAACCCAATTTGGAGGCTTGATTAATTTTAAAATGAAAGAACCAAATCCCAATAAACCTTTCGAATTAATTACTAGAAATACCATAGGGAGTTTTGGATTGTACACCAATTTCACCAGTATTAGTGGAACAAATAATAAGTGGAGTTATTACACGTATTTTAATTATAAAAAAGGGAATGGGTTTAGACCAAATTCG
This sequence comes from Xanthomarina sp., assembly GCF_035306705.1. Taxonomy (GTDB): domain Bacteria; phylum Bacteroidota; class Bacteroidia; order Flavobacteriales; family Flavobacteriaceae; genus Xanthomarina. Next base: position 67 of record NZ_DATGNO010000044.1, on the reverse strand, counting down.
GAATTTGAATCCAAGAATGTGTTTGCTCATCTAGGCTATCAATTTTCCGAAAAAACATCTTTAACTG
>NZ_DATGNO010000043.1:0-8776 GCF_035306705.1 Xanthomarina sp. | reverse complement strand
TGGAGTTGGAAAAAACGAGAGTACTCCAGATTATTTTTTTAAGGGAGATATTGGAGAGATTATAATGTACAAGAAGGTTGTAAATGAAGCGCAACGCATCATTATAGATAACTATTTATCCGCTAAATATAATATTCCACTTGCTGATAATAATTTTTACACCCACGATGATGGAAATAAAATTTATGACCACCATGTTGCAGGAATAGGTAAAACCACAGGTACAAATATTCATTCCGATTCCCAAGGAACAGGAATTGTAAGAATAAACAACCCATCAAGCCTTCCTGATAATTCTTTCTTGTTTTGGGGTGAAGACACTAAAAATCCAACATATCATTTTACAACCAATAACCATAACTATTCAGAACAATTAGCTTCCAAATGGCGTGTAAGTAAAATAGGAGATATCGGTCATGTTGCTGTTTCTTTTGATGTTTCTAATATGGATTTATCAGGTTGGAATGGATGCAAGGAATTGCAATTGGTGGTAGCGAATAACTCGAACTTTACTTCCCCAAGAGTTTATTCTTTAACTGTTGCTGGAAATAATGCTGCAGCAAGTAATGTGGTTTTTAACGATGGTGATTATTTTACCATTCGTTATGTGCATCAAATAGTATGGGATGGTAACAGATACTTCAATGGATCCAGACCAGATCAAGCACCAAACAACGATTCAGATAAATGCTTAAAACTATTGGTTAAAGCTGGTAATAAAGCTGTGTTAATAGAAAACGCTTACGTGCGTGAAATTGAAGTTCAAGCTGGAGCAGTTTTAGAAGTTAAAGATGGCGTAGAATTATCTGTTCAAGACAAAATAGTAAATAATGGAACTATCGATTTGTTAGGAGAAGCACAGCTTATTCAAGAACATGTAGGGATTTCTCAAAATTCAGGTTTAGGAAAATTAAAAATCAGACAACAAGGAACAACTAATTTATATAATTATAATTATTGGAGCGCACCAGTAAATACAGATGGTTCTTGGCAGATTAAATTTTTAGAGCAAAATAATGGACCCATTGGTTTTACTCCTGCCCATAATGCCGATCCAACTACCAATCCAATAAAAATAAGTAGTAGATGGTTGAATACGTACAATGCATCTGAAACACTATCGGATGGGATAACCGGATGGATCCGAATTAATTCATCCACATTAATTCCTCCTGGAATAGGTTATTCTATGAAAGGTTCTGGATCATCTATATCTGAAGAAGAATATGTCTTTTCAGGAGAAGCAAATAGTGGCGATTATTCGTATCCTGTAACTGCTGGGAACGATTTCCTTATTGGAAATCCTTATCCCTCAGCTTTAAGTGCTGAAAAGTTTATTAATGAGAACAAAAATGTTATTGATGGTACCTTGTATTTCTACGAACAATTTAAAGAAAATAATACACATGTTTGGAGGGAATATCAAGGAGGTTATGCAACTTTAAATTTATTGGCGGGTGTTGCAGCATCAGCAGCGGACTCACAATTAGGAACGGGTGGTAATCAAATTAAAGGTGCGCCTACAAATAATATTGCAGTTGGTCAGGGTTTCTTTGTGAATATTAAAACTAATGGAACTTTAAAATTCACTAATAAGCAACGGGTTTTTGCCAAAGAATCTAATGGAGGATCGATTTTCTATAGAGAAAATGCTGTCAATAATGATAGCAGAACCAAATTTTGGTTACATTTTACAGACCCAACAGGAAGAGCTAGGGAAATTGCTTTAGGATATGACGATAATGCATCTGTAGGTTTTGATACAGGTTACGATGCGATTGATTATAGCGATTATCCGGATAAAATGCTTTGGTATACTCCCGAGAATTTATTGGTTATTCAAGGCTTAAATAGGTTTAGTGAAGAAGACGAAATACCTTTATCCATAAAAGTTACAACTCCTGGAACTTATACCATTCGATTAGATAGAACTTTAAATTTTCCAGAAAACACCGCTATTTATTTAAAGGATAATCAGGAAAACAACTTTTATAATTTAAAAACTGAAGATCTGTCTATTGTTTTTGAAGCAGGCACTTTTAATAACAGATATTCTATCGTGTATCAAAGAGAGACCTTAAGTTTACCAACTTTAGAAGGAAATCAATCGATATATGTGAAATTTGATAAAAACGACGATACAGTTCAATTATTAGGTTTGGATAATTTGAATTCTGTTCAAGGAGTTTATATCTATGCCATGGATGGAAAACAAGTTAAATCCTTTAAAAACATAGATTCTAAAGTGTTTAACGTGTCTTACTTAAACGATGGCGTTTATATTTTAAAATTGGAAATGGTATCTGGTGCAACCAAGAATATTAGGTTTGTAAAGTATTAAGAATAGTAAATATTTCTGGCCTTTCAAGTTTCAAAAACCTGAAAGGCCTTTTTAAATCCTAGATTTTGAGATTTGTTTATTTTGGGTTTGGCTATTTATTAACCATCCCTTTCCAGCGTAGTTTCCTAATAAATCTTCCTTGTTCATTTGAAACCAAAAACGGAAGTTTTTCCTTTTTTGCTTTAAAATAGCCTTCCATATAATCTATAAAGAGTTTAGAACTTCTTTTTTTGTAGGCCAACTTTAAGGCTGAAATAAGGGTGATAAGAAAACCATAACGCATTTTGTACATAGCTTCTCCTTGTAAATGCTTGGAGGCTTTGTTATAACTAATTCCTGTAGGTTTTAAATGCTTTACATGAAGAGTTTCGTCGGTTAGCAATTCCCAACCATAGAATTTAGCAAGTAACTCGTCAACAGTGTCCCAGCCCATAGAGGGTTTTAGTTTTTCTATTTGCTCAAAACACTTTTTTCTATAAGCTTTTAACGCACCACGAATATGATCTTTTCTAGTCAGGTTTTCTAAAACCCATTGAGCGTCTTTTTCTATATAGCAAAAACCGGAAGCCATTCCAAGGTTTTCATTTGTTTTAAAGTGAAAAGCCAATCTTTCTAAATAATTGGTCGGAAAAATTAAGTCGGCATCAAACTTGCAAATAATTTCGTAATCCTCGTCTAGAGTTTCATAACCTTTATAAAACGCATGGATAATTTTTGAACCCGGTAAATGTTTATCAGAAGATGTTGTGTTTATTAATGAAATCCAATTGTATTTTGAAGTGAATTCTTCAACTAGCTGTTGGGTATTATCTGTAGAATGATCATTTACTACAACCACCTGTTTTGGTAAAAGAGTTTGGGTGACCAAAGACTCTAGAGTTTGCTTAATGAAAGCCTCTTCATTATGGGCTGGAATAACAATGTAAAAATTCAATATTTTAAAGTTTAAGATTCAAAGTTAACTTAATTTACTTCTTTTTGAAATTTAACCTTGTCCTATCCTTCTATTTTCGAGGGGGTTTGATTAAATTTTTTCAGCATAAACAATATAATATCTAGGGGTAAACCAACGTAGAATTGGTCGGATTCCAATTTTTTTAGTAGGATTGGTCCATTTTTCCCTAGCAATAATTTTCCATCCAGCTTTTTCTAGAAGCCAATCAAATTGCCAATCTTCAAACTCGTGATAATGTCTGTCGCGCATATCTGTTTTACTTCTATATGCTGAAGAAAACCATAATTTTAATGGAACGCTAGCTACTAGTTTATCGGCTTTTATGGATTTTAAAACGGTAAAAGGAGAGAGGAGATGTTCAAAAATCTCAAAGGCTGTTACAACATTTGCATTTGAGTTTTCTATAGTTGTTGTATTTAAATCCAAATCTTCCCCTTGGGTGTTCTCTACTTTAAAACCATGTTGTTTCATGATTTCCGTAAACGGATTTGCTACACCTAAATCTAAAATGTTAGCCTTAGTTGAAATGTGTTTCTCTAAAAAGGAAGCTGTAAGCTTAAAACGTTTATTAGGATATGTTTTTTCGTACATTATTTTGAAATATTATCAAAAGATGTTTTAATACCTTTTATAAGTGCCGAGCTAAATCCACTATGTTCCATTTCATTTAAGCCGGCAATAGTACAACCTTTTGGAGTGGTAACTTTATCGATTTCAGCTTCTGGATGATTTCCATTTTTAATCAGTAATTCTGTAGCACCTCTTACAGTTTGTGTTGCGATCTTAGTCGCAGTTTGTGCATCAAAACCAATTTCAATTCCACCTTGAATCATGCCTCTAATAAAACGCAAAACATAAGCAATTCCACAAGCACCAAGTACTGTAGCAGCATCCATAAGTTGCTCATTAATAACAAGCGTACTTCCGAGTGAATTAAAAATATCGGCAACCTCTTCAAGTTCTTTTTCTGAAGCATTTAGGGAAGCTAAGCACGTCATAGATTCATTGACTGAAGCTGCAGTATTTGGCATGGCCCGAATGATTGTGATTTTTGATTTAAGGCTTTTAGAAATATTTTCAATGGAAAAGTCGCTTACTACAGAAACTATAATGGCATTATTTGAAATATAAGGATCTATTTGAAGGAGTACTTCCTTTATTTTATAAGGTTTAACAGCAATAATTATTATGTCTGTATTTTTTACAGCCTCTATATTATTATTAAGAATAATAACACCTTTAGCTTTTAAAGAATCGAGATGTTCTGTTTTATTACGTGTTACGGTAATATTGGAAGGGTTGTAGTCCTTGGCTAACAGACCGTTTACAATAGATTGGCCTAGGTTTCCACCTCCAATAACGGCAATGTTTTTGAACATTTTAAAATTTATAAACAATGGCATTTATATTCATTCCTGCACCTACACTAGCAAACATAATCACATCACCTTTATTTATTTCATGACCCTCTAGCTCTCCATTTAAAATTAAATCGTATAAGGTAGGAATGGTAGCTACGCTGGAGTTTCCTAATTTATTGATGGTCATTGGCATAATGCCTTCTGGCATTTCCAAATTATAAAGTTTATAGAAACGTTGTACAATGGCTTCATCCATTTTCTCGTTGGCTTGATGGATAAGAATCTTCTTTAAATCTTCAATTTTATAACCACTTTTATCCAAACAGGATTTCATAGCGGTTGGCACATGGTTTAAAGCAAATTCGTAAATTTTCCTACCGTACATTTTTATATATCGACGCTTATTTTTAACTGCAGGATTATTGGTTTCACCAAAATAAATAAAATGGGCTTCGTCTAAAGCATAGGTAGCACTTTCATGAGAAATAATACCTCCTTCATCCTTAGTTTCTTCAAGAACTACAGCTCCGGCACCATCACTATAAATCATGGAATCCCTATCGTGCTTATCGATGACACGAGATAAGGCTTCAGCACCAATTACCAAACATTTTTTTGCAATTCCAGCTTTTATAAACGCATTGGCTTGAATTAGACCTTCGTTCCAACCAGGACAACCAAAAAGAATATCGTAAGCTACACATTTGGGGTTTTTAATACCTAGAAGATGCTTTACTCGGGAACCAATACTTGGAACCGTATCGCTTTGCTCTGTATTGTGAATAACATCGCCGTAATTATGACCTACTATAATATAATCGAGTTCTTCTTGATCTATTTTAGAATCTTTAATGGCCTTCTTGGCAGCAAAAAAGGCAAGATCGGAAGTTGTAAGATGGTTTTCGGCATAACGTCGTTCTTCAATTCCGGTTATGGCTTTGAATTTCTCTATAATAATATCGTTTTCACGATTGATCGACGAACCATCTTCATTTAGAAATTCATGACGAATAAAATCTTCATTCTTTTCTATATTATTCGGAATATAACTCCCAGTTCCTGTTATTTTTATTGCCATGTGATTGCTGTTAAATATTGGGCTAATGCTAAATTAATCATAATATAATTGTTAGCATATTCATTTCTAAAATATTCATAAAAAATTATCAGATTCGCATAAATAGATAACTTTAATATTTTTTTCTAAAAAAAAACCCTCATTACAAGGGTTTTTTAAAATTATTGAATTTGCTGCTTATGCATCCATATATTCTTCTATCGGAGCACACGTACAAATTAAATTCCTGTCTCCATAAGCATCGTCTACACGTCTTACACTTGGCCAGAATTTATTATCTCTAATATAATCTAAAGGAAAGGCTGCTGTTTCTCTAGAATATGGCATCAACCATTCCGAGGCAGTTAGCATCTCTAACGTATGAGGTGCGTTTTTCAACACGTTGTTCTCATCGTCTTTAGTAGCTAAATCAATTTCCTTTTTAATTGAAATCATGGCATCGCAAAAACGATCCATTTCAGCTTTGCTTTCACTTTCTGTTGGTTCGATCATTAAGGTTCCAGCTACTGGAAATGATACTGTTGGTGCATGAAAACCATAATCCATTAAGCGTTTTGCTATATCCGATACTTCAATGCCATTGGCTTTAAAAGGTCTGCAATCTACAATCATTTCGTGTGCCGCACGACCACGTTCTCCAGAGTATAATGTGTCGAACTGACCTTGTAAACGTTGCTTGATGTAATTGGCATTTAAGATAGCAATTTTAGTAGATTGAGTTAATCCTTCTGTGCCTAACATTTTAATGTAAGCATAAGAAATTAAACACACTAAAGCTGAACCAAAAGGCGCACTTGAAATTGCTGTAATAGCTTGTTCTCCTCCTGTTTTAATTATTGGATTTCCAGGTAAAAATGGCGCTAATTGTTTTGCAACACATATTGGGCCAACTCCAGGGCCTCCACCTCCATGAGGAATTGCAAAGGTTTTGTGTAAGTTTAAATGACAAACATCTGCACCAATTTTTCCAGGATTTGTTAATCCTACTTGGGCATTCATGTTTGCTCCATCCATATAAACTTGTCCGCCATTATCATGAATTATTTGTGTAATTTCCATAATAGCAGATTCGTAAACTCCATGTGTAGATGGATAGGTAACCATAATACAAGATAAATTGTCTTTGTGCAATTCAGCTTTTTGACGTAAATCTTCTACGTCTATGTTTCCGGTATCTGTAGATTTAGTAACCACTACTTTCATCCCAGCCATAACCGCACTTGCAGGATTGGTTCCATGGGCTGAAGACGGAATTAAACAAATGTTTCTATGGTGTTCTCCACGGGATTCATGATACGCTTTAATAACCATTAATCCAGCATATTCACCTTGAGCTCCAGAATTTGGTTGTAAGGAAGTCGCGGCAAATCCTGTAATTTCGGTTAATTGGTCTTCCAATTCCTTTAAAACGGTTTGGTAACCTTGCGCTTGTTCAATTGGAACAAATGGATGAATACTTCCCCAATTGGCATAACTTAATGGAAGCATTTCAGCAGCTGCATTTAGTTTCATGGTACAAGAACCTAAAGAAATCATGGAGTGATTTAATGATAAATCCTTACGTTCTAGTTTTTTGATATAACGCATCAATTCTGTTTCAGAATGATGAGAGTTGAAAATATCTAAGGTTAAGAACTCTGATGTTCTTTGAATATTTTTAGAAATATTATTCTCTTCTGAAAGCGATGTTATTTTAGTAGTTTCTTTTCCAGCTGCTTCAGCAAAAATGGCAACAATTTGGTTGGCATCTTTTAAGTTGGTTGTTTCATTAATTGAAATGGTTACCGTATTTGCATCTGGATAGAAGAAATTGACTTCATTCTTTTCAGCAAGGGTTTTTATTTTTGAAGCATCTGCTTGAATGCTAAGCGTATCGAAAAAAGACGTATTTGTCTGCTTAAAACCTAATTTCTCAAGGCTCTTTGAAATAGCAGAAGCTGTATTGTGAATTTTATTTGCAATAAACCCCAAACCTTTCGGTCCGTGGTAAACAGCGTACATTCCAGCCATGACGGCCAATAATACTTGAGCAGTACAGATGTTGGAAGTAGCCTTGTCGCGCTTAATATGTTGCTCACGTGTTTGTAGGGCCATACGTAAGGCTCTGTTGCCGTTTACGTCTTTTGTAACTCCAATAATACGTCCTGGAATATCTCTTTTATAAATTTCTTTCGTCGCAAAATATGCAGCGTGAGGTCCGCCATAACCCATTGGAATACCAAAACGTTGTGTTGTTCCTACTACCACATCTGCACCAAATTTCCCAGGAGCTTCAAGCATCACAAGGCTTAAGATGTCGGCTGCAACAGCTACTTTAATTTGGGCCTTATTCGCTTTTTCAATAAAAGATTTGATATCCGTTACCTGACCATTTTTTCCAGGATATTGAAGGATGGCTCCAAAATATTCTGAAGAAAAATCAAAAGATTCTTCATTTCCTACAACTAATTCCACGCCAATTGGTGTAGATCTGGTTTGAAGCAAGGATAGGGTTTGAGGTAAAATGTTTTCTGAAACAAAAAATTTATTGACATCGTTTTTTTTCTGATCTCTTTCTCTAACAGCAAACAACAAACTCATAGCTTCTGCCGCCGCCGTACTTTCATCTAAAAGAGAGGCGTTTGCCAGTTCCATTCCTGTAAGGTCCGAAACCATGGTTTGAAAGTTTAATAAAGCTTCTAAACGACCTTGAGCTATTTCTGCTTGGTAAGGCGTATAGGCTGTATACCAACCTGGGTTTTCCAAGATGTTACGCTGAATAACTGGAGGTAAAATAGTTGGGTGATACCCAAGTCCAATATAAGTTTTGTATGTTTTGTTTAATTTAGAAAGCTCATGAATATGGGTTAGATACTCATATTCACTCATAGGCTCATCTAATTCTAATGGCTTTTTTAGCCTAATGCCGTCAGGAAGTGTTTCAAAAATAAGTTGGTCTAAAGATTCAACTCCAATGGCTTTTAACATGAGCTTTTGGTCTTCTTCTCTAGGACCAATGTGGCGAAGTGCGAAATTAGTTGTGTTCATTAAAATTTAGTTGT
>NZ_DATGNO010000042.1:0-9728 GCF_035306705.1 Xanthomarina sp. | reverse complement strand
GTGACAGTAGTACGAGCAGTAAAGGCCTTACCGCAATGTTTACAGGATTTTGGAATGAATAAATTACTGCTCATAAATGGTGCTTTATGTAGCGTTATGGTGCAACGTGGGGCAATATGGTGCATCATTTCGCCATTCTCTTTGCCAACGGATTTGGGCAACAAATCCATTAATAGGGCAACAGATACACAACAAATATAATGAAAAAAAGGCAATTAAGCAACAACAAAAAGAATATAAAGTGAAGAAAAACAGGAAGTTAACAATCAAAGGAAGGCAAGTTACTTCCCGATACAAAAGTTAGCAAATATATTCCCTAAAAGCTCATCGTTAGTCACGCTTCCGGTTATCAAACCAAACTGATAAAGCGCTTCCCGAATATCAATGGCCAATAAATCGCCAGATAAATCGGTTTCTAAGCCATATTTTACTTTTTGGACTTCTTCCAAAGCTTTTAAAAGCGCATCGTAATGTCTAGTGTTGGTAATAATGGTTTCGTTATTACGTAAAGCGCCTGTATTGATAAGGTTTAACAACTTATTTGTTAATTGTTCAACTCCAAATCCTGTTTTTGCGGATAGCAATTGAATTTCTGGTATTTCAGCTTGCATCTCAGCTATTTGAATATCGTCTATCTTATCTATTTTATTGGCAATAACAATCAAAGGTTTTAAAGGATACTTATTCTTTATTTTTTCCAATTCCACTTTAAACTCGGTACATTGAACTTTAAATTTTTCGGAATCGAATAAATAAATAACGACTTGGGCTTGTTCTATTTTTTCAAAGGTTTTTTTTATCCCGATGCTTTCAACCACATCTTGGGTTTCACGAATTCCAGCCGTATCAATAAATCGAAACCCAATCCCTCCAATAGAAATTTCATCTTCAATGGTGTCTCTGGTAGTTCCAGCAATTTCAGATACAATAGCGCGTTCTTCATTTAATAAAGCATTTAACAATGTTGATTTCCCTACATTTGGTTCTCCAACAATGGCTACAGGAATACCATTTTTTAACACGTTCCCAACAGCAAAAGAATCAATCAAACGCTTTAAAACAAGAACAATACGTTCTACCAATTCCTTAAATTGGGTTCTATCGGCAAATTCGACATCCTCTTCAGCAAAGTCCAGTTCCAATTCAATTAAAGAAGCAAAATTCAAAAGTTCTTCACGAAGCTTGGCTATTTCACTAGAAAAACCACCTCGCATTTGTTGCATAGCAATTTGATGTGAAGCTGCATTATCGCTTGCAATTAAATCGGCTACGGCTTCTGCTTGGCTTAAATCCAGCTTTCCGTTTAAGAAGGCTCTTAAGGTAAATTCACCTGCATCGGCCATTCTACAACCATTTCTTAAAAATAATTGTAAAATTTCCTGTTGGATATATATAGATCCGTGGCAACTAATTTCAACCACATCTTCACCTGTATAAGATTTCGGATTTTTAAAGACAGACACTAAAACCTCATCTATGGTTCGTTTTCCATCCATAATATGACCTAAATGAATGGTATGCGTTGCTTGAGCAGTTAAATTTTTATTGTGAATGGATTTAAATAATTTGGAACAAATAACAATGGCATCCTTTCCAGATAAGCGAATAACGGCTATGGCCCCCGCTCCAGAAGCTGTTGCTAAAGCTATAATAGTATCGTTTTGTGTCATCTTGCAAAAATACTAAAATACCAGCACATAATATAGTCAATATATTAAGCTATTATTAACAAGCTTAACTTTAAAATCCTATTATATTTGCATAAAATATTAAAAATGAATTTAATTATGGTACAGAGAGTTACTACTTTATTTCTTGTTGCGTTTATCTTTTTATCTTGTAAAGAAGAAGTCCAACAAACCGGATTTCTTATTGAAGCAAGCATCGATAAACCACTTAATAACGTAAAAGCTAAATTACTTAGTTTTAATGCCGACAAAGAAGTGATTTTAGATTCTACAACAGTTATAGATGGCAAACTAACTTTAAGAGGAGAAATTGAATCTCCAGACCTATATTACTTAAACATTGATGGCATAGACGGATACCTTCCAATGATGGTTGAAAACGAAAGTATGACCTTGAAAATCTATAAGGACAGCCTCCAGAGTTCTGTGGTTACAGGAAGTAAGGAAAATGACTTATTAAAATTATATCATCAAGATACGGAACAGTTAAAAAAGAAAAACATTGAATTTGGAGAACAGTTTAGAACAGCTCAAGGCCAAGGTGACAATGAAAGAATGAATGAAATTCAAGACGAATTCAAAGAATTAGTAGATAAAGCTAACACCAAACACATTGCGCTAATTAAAGAGCGTACAGATTTGGTTACAAGTGCGGCTATTTTAGGAAATATTTTAATGAGCAATGGAATTAGCAAGTCGGAAGCTCAAGAGATCTTTAATGCGTTTTCTGAAGAAGTTGTTTCTAGTAAATTTGGAAAGGCTATCGACGGAAATCTATCTAAAGTAACTATGGATGTTGGCAATATGGCTCCAAACTTCTCGGCTCCAAACCCAGAAGGGAAATTAGTGAGTTTAAATGATATTAAAGGAAAAGTAACTATCATCGATTTTTGGGCAGCTTGGTGTGGACCTTGTAGAAAGGAAAATCCGAATGTGGTAAAAGTATATGAAAAATATAAAGATAAAGGTCTTGAAATAATTGGTGTTTCTTTAGACGGTGCACCAAACCAAAAAGATGCTAAAGCAGCTTGGTTAGATGCTATAGAAAAAGATAACTTAACTTGGCACCAGGTTTCCAATTTGGCGTTTTTTAACGATCCTATTGCTCAACAATATCAAATTCAAGCCATTCCAGCTACTTTTATTTTGGATAGTGAAGGTAATATTATAGCTAAAAACCTAAGAGGTCCTGCCCTTGAAGCAAAAATTGCCGAATTATTAAATTAATATATATTGCCTTAAAAACAAGAAAGCCTTTCAAAATTTTGAAAGGCTTTCTTGTTTTATAATTTGCCGAGTTTCTTTAAAATAAATAAAAGCACAATTGGAATTGCCAATAAAATAATCATCAATAAATGCTCTTCAAACAGCCAAGAAGCTAGTATTAAGGTAATGACATAACCTCCAATGGCGCCTCCAAAATGCGCATCGTGACCTATATTTCCCAATTGGCTTTTCATACCATACATGGAATATAATAAATACCCGATTCCGAATATATATGCTGGAATTGGAATGGGAATAAAAAACAAGAACAAACTCATATCTGGTTGCAATAAAATAGCAGAATATACAATCCCCATTACTGCGCCACTGGCTCCAACTGCACTGTAATGATATTCGTTTTTATGAAAAGCAAAAGAAAGCAAGCTTCCCAATAGCAAACTTCCAATGTAAACTATCAAAAAATATAAATTGCCTAAATATCCTACAACGATATCGGCAAAAATATATAGTGTAAACATGTTAAAAAACAAGTGCATCGTGTCTACATGTAAAAACCCAGAACTAAACATTCTGAATTTTTCACCTCTATGAATACCCCCCACATTGAACTTATATTTTTCAAAAAAAGCAAAATCGCTAAACCCCTTAAAAGAGATAATGGCATTTGCAGCTATTATTACTAGTAACACAACACTTAAATTGCCCATAGATTGTTATCGTTAGTTTTTAAATAAAACATATATTTGTTTCTGCAAATCTAAAATTAATTCATGCAATTTCTTGCTTACATTCTAATTTATCCGTTTTTATGGTTTATTTCCATATTACCGTTTAGGCTACTTTATCTATTTTCTGATGGTATTTATGTGCTAATCTACTACCTTATAGGCTATAGAAGAAAAACAGTGAAAGAAAATTTACACATGGTTTTTCCTGATAAATCTGAAAAAGAAATTAAACGCATCACTAAAAAATTCTATCATCATTTATGTGATATGGTTGTGGAATCCATTAAGTCGATGACCATTTCTGAAGCTGAAATGAAAAAACGCTTTACGTTTTCTAATATTGAGTTAATGCAACAACTTGAAAAAGAAAATAGAAGTATTGCGTTAATGTGCGCGCATTACGGAAGTTGGGAGTGGATTTTCATCCTTCAAACTTATATGAATATAAAAGGCTATGCCATCTATAAACGTCTTGCCAATAAATATTTCGACAGATTGGTTAAACGCATTCGTGCAAAATACAACAGTCATCTTATTACAACAAAAGATACTATTTCTGTTCTACTTCAAGCTAAAAAAGAAGGTAAAGTAATACTTTGTGGATTTGTATCGGATCAATCGCCAAAACACGACAAAGCTTTTCATTGGAATAAATTTATGGGGATAACTGTTCCAGTACATACAGGTGCCGAAATGATAGCTAAAAAAATAGATATGTCCGTTGTGTTTTTTGGCGTTAAAAAGTTAAAGCGTGGTTTTTATGAAACAACCTTTAAAACCATTGCTTATAATCCAAATGATTATTCGGATTACGAAATTACAGATCAATTTCTTAAATTAGTAGAAGCACAAATCTATGAGGCTCCAGAATACTATCTATGGACCCATAAGCGTTGGAAACACAGAGATAAAGTACCTGAAAGTTATAAATAGGTTGTAATTTTCTAGTTAAGTCGTTTTATAACGGGCTTTAAATAAAATCCGTAAATGCAAAAATGGACTAAGTGGTACATAGATTCTATTTATAGTAGCTTAAGAAACCTATTCAAGTATTTTTTCATTCACTTACTTAGCAACAGCATGAATCTCAGCAATTATTTTATCGGCTAAAGTATCTGCTTCTTGTTGTGTTGGAGCTTCTGTATAAACCCTAATAATAGGCTCTGTATTACTTTTACGTAAATGCACCCAACTAGTGGCAAAGTCTATTTTCACCCCATCTATAGTCGTTAAGGTTTCATGCGCATATTTTGCCTCCATTTGTTTTAAAATAGCATCCACATCTAAATTTGGTGTTAGTTCTATTTTTTTCTTGCTCATAAAATAACTCGGATAGCTAGCACGTAAATCACTAACCTTCATGCGTTTTTCAGCCAATAAACTCAAAAACAAAGCAACACCTACTAAAGCATCTCGTCCGTAATGCGATTCTGGATATATAATACCTCCATTCCCTTCGCCACCAATGATAGCCTGGTTCTTTTTCATCAGTTCAACCACATTCACTTCGCCAACGGCACTAGCTTCATAAGTTCCTCCATGTTTTTCAGTAACATCTCTTAATGCTCGCGTGGAACTCATGTTACTAACCGTATTTCCTGGTGTTTTACTTAACACATAATCGGCACAGGCCACAAGCGTATATTCTTCGCCAAACATCTCGCCTTTTTCATCTATAAAAGCTAGTCTGTCCACATCTGGATCGACTACAATTCCTAAATCGGCGCGTTCTTTTACTACAGCTTCAGACAAATCTGTTAAATGCTCTTTTAAAGGTTCTGGATTATGAGGAAAATGTCCGGTAGGATCGCAATACAATTTAACGGTACGCACACCCAAACGATCTAACAATAAAGGAATGGCAATACCTCCTGTAGAATTTACACCATCTACAACTACTTTAAAATCGGCTGCTTCAATGGCTTTCTTATTAACTAGTTTCAAGTTTAAAACCGCATCAATATGTAAATCGATATACGCTTCATTTTTAGTTATTTTCCCTAAGTTATCAACATCCGAAAAAACCATGGAATCACTTTCTGCAATTTCTAGAATCTTAGCGCCTTCTATTCCATTTAAAAATTCACCTTTCGCATTTAAGAGTTTTAAGGCATTCCATTGTTTCGGATTATGACTGGCAGTTAAAATAATACCACCATCAGCATGTTCCATTGGTACGGCAATTTCAACTGTTGGGGTTGTTGATAATCCCAAGTCAATAACATGGATTCCCAAACCAACTAACGTATTCATAACTAAATTTTGAATCATTTCTCCCGAAATCCTGGCATCACGACCAACCACAACTCTATAGTGTTCTTTGTTGCGTTGTTGTTTTAACCAAGTACCATAAGCCGAAGCAAATTTTACAGTATCGATAGGTGTTAAATTATCACCTACTTTACCTCCAATAGTTCCACGAATTCCCGATATAGATTTAATTAATGTCATAAATAGTTTAAATTGATTTTAACAAATATACGATTAGAATTTGTAAAACATATTGTAAAACTTCGAGAGTAATTTGTAAATTCACAGAATGAATTTTCTTGCACACATCTACTTATCTGGAAATAATGAACTAATAACCATAGGAAATTTTATGGCCGATGGCATTCGAGGAAATAAATACACCAGCTATCCCATTGAGATCCAAATAGGTATTCTGCTACATCGTGAAATAGATACTTTTACAGATGCGCACCCTATTGTTAGGCAAAGCACCAAAAGACTTCACGAGAATTACAGTCATTATAGTGGCGTGATAGTTGATATTTTATACGACCATTTTCTAGCTAAAAATTGGTCTACGTATTCTGAAGTTCCATTGGATATTTACGTTCAAAATTTTTATGAAATCATAAATAAGCATTTCGATATCTTACCAGAACGCACGCAATATATGATGCCTTATATGATAGAAGGTAATTGGTTATTAAATTATTCCAAAATCGATGGCATTCAAGGAGTTTTAGATGGGATGAACAGACGGACAAAATATGTTTCTGGTATGAATAAGGCCACCGTAGAGCTAAAAAAATATTACAAGGAATTTGAAGCGGAATTCACAGCGTTTTTTGAAGAATTAATTGAATTCTCTCATCTGAAAAGATTAGAAATAACCAACAAATTATCAAACCAAACATGAAGCTAAAAATACTTATCATTTGTTTTCTTACGTGCCTTATTTCCTGTGAAAAACATATCGAAGTTGCACCTATAAAACGCGGACTAATTACCCAAAAGGCCATGGTAGTTTCGGCTAGACAAGAAGCTTCAAAAATTGGTAGCGACATCCTGAAAAAGGGAGGGAATGTATTTGATGCCATGATGGCAACAGAAATGGCTCTAGCGGTTTGTTATCCCTATGCCGGAAATTTGGGCGGTGGAGGTTTTATGGTTTATAGATTGAATACTGGCGAAACTGGCGCCTTAGACTATCGAGAAAAAGCACCACTAGCAGCAACTAAAAACATGTACTTGGATTCTTTGGGAAATATCATTCCAAACAAAAGTCTTTTGGGCGAGCATTCGGTTGGTGTACCGGGAACCGTTGCTGGTATTTTTGCTGCTCAGCAAAGGTTTGGAAAACTATCCATTCAAGAGGTCTTGCAACCCGTTATCGATTTGGCAAACAAGGGTTTTATGATTACTAAAAAACAAGAAGAAAGATTTCATAATTACGACAGTATTTTTAGAGCGGTAAATGGCAAAGAACTTATCTTTTCCAAAAGTAAAAAAGCTGGCGATACCCTTAAAAACAAAGCTTTGGCAAATACCTTAACACGCATGGCTAAAAATGGCAAGGACGAATTTTATAAGGGAGAAACAGCGCAGAAACTCATTGATTATATTACGAAAAAAGGGGGCATTATGACTATGGACGACCTTGATAAATACGAAGCTAAGTGGCGAGATCCAATTACCTTTAAATACCGAGATCTAAACATTATTTCCATGTCTCCACCTTCAAGTGGTGGCATTTGTTTGGCACAAATTATGAAACAAATTGAACCTTATCCTTTAAGTGAATATGGTCATAATTCCCTAAAAGCCATTCAAGTTATTAGTGAAGCTGAACGTAGAAGCTACGCAGATAGAAGTTATTTTCTTGGCGATCCAGATTTTGTTAACATTCCAACAGATTCACTTTTAAATGAAAATTATCTAGAAAGGAGAATGAGTGATTTCTCATTTGAAAAAGCCACTCCGTCAAGTAACGTGTCCAACGGTACTTTTGAAGGATTTAATATGAAGCTTAAAAATCCGTCGTACGCAACAGAAAGTTCGGAAACTACCCACTACTCCATTGTGGATCAATTTGGAAATGCCATTGCAGTTACAACAACTATCAATAGCGGTTATGGTTCCAAATTATATGTGGATGACCTCGGATTCTTTTTAAACAATGAAATGGACGATTTTAGCAGCAAACCTGGCGTGCCAAATGTATATGGATTAATTGGTGCCGAAGCCAATAGTATTGCTCCCGAAAAACGCATGTTAAGTGCTATGACACCAACCCTTGTGGAGAAAAACGGCAAGCTTTTTATGTCTGTTGGAACTCCAGGAGGCTCGACCATTATCACTTCGGTGCTACAAACCATTTTAAATGTAGAAGAGTTTAACATGAGCATGCAAGAAGCAGTAAATGCACCTCGATTTCATCATCAATGGTTGCCGGATGAAATTAGGATGGAACCACATTCTTTCGATAAGGAATTAATCCTTCAATTAACAGAAAAAGGCTATGTAATTAATGAAGAACGTTCGCCCATAATTGGCATAGTTGATGGTATTTTAGTACTAGATGACGGTACTTTAGAAGGCGGTGCAGATAAAAGAGGTGATGATACTGCCGTTGGGTTTTAAACAAAATTCTAAAAAAACAGGAATCTTGTTCTCTTTATTGTTTTTCAACTTAAGACTTAATATATTTACTTATTAACCGAACCAACAAACCAGATATAATGGTAAAGAAAACCAAACGCGTTGTAAAAATAGTTCTGGGTATAATTGTTTTCTTAACCTTACCTACCTTGCTTCTATTTGGTTTTGCCTATTTTAAATACAACCAAGATCTTCCTATTGGAATTCAGGGAGAACAAGCTGATGCCCTAGCCTATAAAATGCTGGACGCACTTGATTACGAAGCCTACAAAAACACAAATCATCTAGAATGGACCTTTAAGAAAAGACATCATTTCGAGTGGCAAAAAGATAAGAACACCTGTATGGTTTACTGGAAAGATTTTAAAGTAGACCTCGACTTAAACAACCCTACTGAAAGTAAAGCTTACGTCCACAGTTTTAGAGTTCACGACGAAAAAGCAGACGAACTCATAAAAGACGCGCTTGTATTTTTCAATAACGACTCCTTTTGGCTGGTGGCTCCTTACAAAGTTTTCGATGAAGGTACTATAAGAAGTTTGGTGACAACAGAGAATGGCGAAGAGGCTTTATTGGTAACTTACACCTCTGGAGGAACGACCCCTGGAGACTCGTATTTATGGCTTTTTAAGGACAATGGTAAACCCAAAAGTTTTAGAATGTGGGTCGATATTTTACCTATTGGAGGACTGGAAGCCTCATGGTCCAACTGGACCACTACCGAAAGTGGTGCAAAGCTTCCAACCTTCCATAAAATGCTGCTCTTTGGTTTAGAAATAGATAATATTATTGGACGGGAATAGGCTTCAGTGTTCAGGGTTCTAAAATATTAAACTTTTTGGCCTATCCTTTCTGTCCCACAAAATTCTGTTCCTTCAACTTAAACAACACATTAAACGTGGTTAAACTTCCATAACTTCTGGTTATATATTGCTGTAAGTCCGTTTTTTCCTGTTCACTCAAGTTGCTTGAATTGATTTTTTGTTCCATAACTCGCAATCGGTCGCGAACCATAGTAATTTTATGAAAAAAAGTATCAATAGGCACTTCACTGGATTTTAAATTGGTATCTCCTGGTTCTAGAATTAATTTCCCACCTTTCCATTTATCTGCTATGTGTACCACTTCGGTTACATCGCTCCAACGTTTTAAAATCTGTACCAAACTGCTTTCCACTTCTGCAAAACTAACGGTA
>NZ_DATGNO010000041.1:0-2942 GCF_035306705.1 Xanthomarina sp. | reverse complement strand
ACTTGTTTTAGAGCAGCGGCTTGAAACACATAATCCACTCCACGCATCGCACTATAGATACTATTGTAATTACGTACATCGCCTATGTAAAACTTTACCTTAGGATTGTTTAAACGCACACGCATGTCGTGTTGTTTTTTTTCATCCCGTGAAAAAATACGTATTTCTTTAATATCGGTGTCTAAAAACCGATTTAGTACGGCATTCCCGAAAGAGCCTGTACCTCCGGTAATTAATAAGGTTTTATTTTTGAACATAAGTTGTAATTTTTTTATAATAATTTTCCCAAATATGAATATTTGTTTTTATATCAAATTTCGATTTGCATAATTCATATGCATTATCACGCATTTGCGTATAAGCGGTTTTATCAAGACTCAAAAGTTCTTGCAGTCTTTTTGCCAACGGGACTACTTCACCCTCTATCCAAGCTCCAGCTTTATGTTTCTCTAAAAGTTGCCATGGTGTATTTTTAGAAGCAATTACCGGTGTACCCTGCGCCAAGGCCTCCAAAACAACATTGCCAAAATTTTCTGATTTAGAAGGCAATATTAAAGCTTTACTAGCTGCTATTGCTTGGTGTTTAGCCTCACCATCTAAATGTCCTTTAAAGGTTACGACTTTTTCTAATGCTAATTCCTTTATTTGTTCCTTTAATGTTTGCATATAAGCGACCTCGTACTCTAATCTAGCTGATCCAATTATATCTAATTTTGCACTTGGATATAACTTATTAACTTCGGCTATGGCGGAAATTAAGATATGGATGTTTTTAATAGGGTTTATTCTGCCTACAAAAACAAAGTTATCATTTATATCTGCATTATATTTTTCAGGCATTTCAATATAGTTTGGAATCACTATAGTGCTTTTAGCCCTTGGAAATGTTTTGTTAATAATGTCTAGCTCAAAATTATTAGTCGCATGAAAATTAATTTTGCTTTGAAAATGTTTAATTACTGCTAACCATATTTTTTTTTTAAATGCTTTTTGACTCACCGCTGCTTGATACAATTCCCCCCGTGGCGACATTACAATAGCCTTATTTCTACGTATTGCCATTAATAGAATTGGCAATGTTGGCGGAAAAAACATACTAGAAAACTGGACAACTTCAGCTGTTTTAAGTACTTGCAAACATTGCTTGATATACTGTCTCCCCTTTCCATTAAAAAAAAACACTTTATGCCCTTTGCCATATTCTTTAGTATTTATTGGCGCAGCAACACCAAAGTTTGTGGCTACTATAGTGCTAGAAAACTCATTTGGATTTAAAGCGCTATTTAACCAATACAAGGTGTTGGCTGGCCCACCCGCTTGAGATGGAAAGTAACATAATATAGGGTGAAAAATTTTCATAAAAATTCTCTAATAATTTTTGCTGGATTTCCTGCAACTATTACATTTTCAGGTACATCTTTAGTTACAACAGAACCTGATGCAACAATTGAATTATTTCCTATATGTTTTGCTTGTGATAAAATAATTGCTCTTGCTCCAATCCAGACATTTTCACCAATTGACTTTTTGACTTTAATGGGTTTTGATTTAGGGTTTAAACCATGATCATGAGACATTATTGTCGCATTCTCGGAAATAACTACATTATCCCCTATCGTCAAACCACCGCTATAATCTAATTCAACATTTTTATTAACTTGGGTATTATTTCCAATAATTAAAGTACTATCACTAAATTCTGTAAAAATATTAACCTTTCTTCCAATTGATACATTTTTTCCTAATGAAACATTTTTAGGATATCGAATTACAGCTCCCTTTTGTATTAAAACGTTCTTTTCTAGATTCTTCAAATTAAATTTCCAAAAGAAACTTGATATTTTCTCATATAAAGCCACATAAATAACTTTACTAAGTATAGCAGTAGTCATTAACAAACCAAAAGGTTTGAAATTCCAAAAACGTATTAGTTTATTTTTCATTATCCAGTGTTTTTAAAAGTAAATCTTCATGATCTAAAAGTGAACCATCAATGATTTTTGCCATAGTTTGTAACCCATTTAATCCTACTTTTTCAAGAGTAGCATTTTCCTTTAAATACTTAGTTATTATAATAGCCGAATTATCAGCGTCTTTTACAGGAATTTCTATACAATTATCTAAATGCTTCATTCTTCCTGGAATACCACCAACAAAGGTTGTGAAAATGGGCAGTGCACCTGCCATAGCTTCATAGAGCACCCTTGGAAAGCCTTCATGATATGAAGGAAACACAAATACGTTTGCTTGGTTATAAAATGCTTGTAACTGTGTTGCATCAGCTATTTGACCATGTAAAGTTACATTAGAAGCTAATCCTTTTTCTTTAATTACTTCAGAAATATCTTCATACAAATCGCCACCACCTATAATGTCTAATTTAAAATTAAACTTATTATTTTTTAAATGATGTGCTATTTCAATTAACTCATTAATCCCCTTTGCTTTTTCTACTCTACCTACAAACAATAAATTGATAACCTTATAATTGTAATAATCACGGTCTTGTTTTAAGTCTTGAGGTTTAATAGAAATCATAGGTTTTATAACCTCAACATTATTACAAAACTTATTTAATTTTGGCACAAAGGCCGGTGATATAGTTAGCATAAACCGACTATTTTTCAGTACCATTTTATCAAACCTATTATTATTAAAATACTCGCCTCTTACATACAAGCCATAAGGTTTATTTAATAGTATCGCTAGTACTCCAACTAATGTCCCTAAAGACCCAGGATAGAATATGTAGATAACATCGTATTTTAAAAGTATGCCTATTAATTTAAATAAAAATAAAGGGTGCTTTTTACTAGGTAGATTATGATTAGCGATGCTGGTAGCTGTAATATCATAATTTTGTAAATTAGAATTGTGGTTATACACGGTTGTAAATTGTGAAAAACCTACTTGAAAATTCTCATTAACCTTACTTAAGAAAT
>NZ_DATGNO010000040.1:0-14563 GCF_035306705.1 Xanthomarina sp. | reverse complement strand
GTGGAACAAATAATAAGTGGAGTTATTACACGTATTTTAATTATAAAAAAGGGAATGGGTTTAGACCAAATTCGGAATTTGAATCCAAGAATGTGTTTGCTCATCTAGGCTATCAATTTTCCGAAAAAACATCTTTAACTGCAGAAGTAACCTATTTGAATTATTTAGCGCAACAAGCTGGAGGTTTAACAGACCAAATGTTTGAGAAAGATCCGTATCAAAGTAATAGATCTCGAAATTGGTTTCAGGTAGATTGGTTGTTGTATAATGTTAAGTTTGCACATAAATTTTCAGATAAGACCAATTTCACCTTTAACTTTTTTGGTTTGAATGCCTCAAGAGATGCTTTGGGATACAGATCCAATAGGGTAAACCAAATAGATCCAATGAACGAACGCGATTTAATAACTGGAGATTTTAATAATTTTGGTTTTGAAGGACGTTTGTTGAGCGAGTATAAATTGGCTAATAAGAAGTCTATATTTTTAATTGGAACTAAATTTTATAAAGCCAAAAATTTTCAGCAACAAGGTCCTGGAAGCGATGGAGATGGTCCTGATTTTAATTATTATAGTAGTGAGTTTCCTAATTACCCAAACCAATCGCAATTCGATTTACCTAATTTGAATATCTCTGTTTTTGGTGAAAATATCTTCTATTTAAGTGAAAAATTTTCAGCAACTCCTGGATTTAGATTTGAATATATCAAAACCCAAAGTGACGGTTTTTATAAACACATAAATACAGATGCGGCTGGCAATGTTATTTTTGAAGAAACCGTTTTCGAAAACCAAAATTTTGAACGTGCCTTTGTTTTGCTTGGTCTTGGATTAAGTTACAAACCTACCAGTCAATTTGAGTTTTATGGAAATATTTCCCAAAATTATCGGTCTATAACGTATTCTGATATTTATATAAGCAATCCTGCATTTGCCATAAGTCCAGATATTACAGATGAAGATGGCTTTACAACCGATTTAGGATTAAGAGGCAATTTTAAAAACATAGTGTCTTTCGATGCTAGTATTTTCAGTGTTTTTTACAATAACCGTATTGGTTTTGCACAAAAAGTTTTGGAAGATGGACGAATAATAAGTGAACGTGGAAATATTGGAGATGCCTTAATATATGGTGTGGAATCGCTTTTCGATGTGAATCTTAAAAAGCTATTGGATTTGAATAATCAGTTTAGTTTAAATTATTTTATTAATTCTTCGTTTATTCATTCGGAATACACGTCTTCTCAAGTACCTGGAATTGTTGGAAATAAGGTAGAATATGTTCCTGAAATAAATATAAAAACAGGTCTTAAATTTGGATATAAAAACTTCTTGGCTGGCGTACAGTATACCTATTTGTCCAGTCAGTTTACAGATGCTACAAATTCTGTAGAACCAAATTTAAGTGGTGTTATTGGTGAAATACCTAGTTATGATATTTTAGATTTTTCATTATCCTATAGTTATAAACGCTTTAAATTAGAAGCTGGCGTTAATAACGTTTTAGACAATGCTTATTTTACGCGTCGTGCCACAGGTTATCCAGGACCAGGAATTATTCCTTCGGCCCCAAGAAATTGGTATACAACTTTACAAATTAAAATATAAAAATTTCTTGTAATTTTATGCTTCAATAAAGTATATGAAGCATTTATTATATTTTTTAGTTTTTTCGACGATTCAAATAGGTTATGCCAAAGAATGGAAGAACTTAAAGGATTATCAATCAGAAACCGGTAAAATTGAATTACAAGCTTCCGATTGGCTTCGTAAGGACAGAAAAAATAATAGCTTGGTTTGGCAACAGGCGAATCTTTATAATTTACAAAACAACCTTCCTCTAGAATATCAAACCATTAAAGAACGCACCGATTTTTATCTATGGCTTTTTAAATCCTTGGACGAAAAACAAATGGAAGTGGTTTGGCCAAAAATGGCCTATTTTATATCTAACAAATTGGAAATCACCAAATCTTTTCCGTTTAACATTTTTACAAGCAAAGACGTGAAACAGTATGCTGTAAAAGGAAGTGAAACCGTTTTTGCTAAAGCTTTTGGAAAGATTCAATTACTATATTTTTCTGAAGAAACCTTAAATGCTACTGAAGCCTTTGCTTGGGATGAAGCTATAATTCGTGAAGAACAATATGTTTGGTTACAAGATATTTATAATGAAATAGATGCAAAAACCTTAAAAACCATAGATAAAATGGCTAAAGGTAAAGGGATATATGGATTACTAGTACCCAAAAAACTTGCATTTTCTGGAGATTTATCCGATAATGAAAATCGCTACCACTACGCATTAAACACCTTACGCCCTTATTGCCAAGAAGAATATAATTAATTTAAGAAAAACTTAAAAGTAATTTCCCCATAAATATTGTACATTTGCACGCAATTACACACCTAATTGCAACATGACAGCACACGATAATAAAATTGTAGGAGAAGGTTTAACCTACGACGACGTCCTTTTAATTCCTGCTTTCTCAGAAGTCTTACCTCGAGAAGTCAACATTCAAACAAAATTTACCAGAAATATTACCATCAATATCCCAATAGTTTCAGCAGCTATGGATACGGTAACAGAAAGCGCTATGGCTATTGCTATGGCTCGAGAGGGTGGAATAGGAGTGCTTCATAAAAACATGTCTATCGCCCAACAAGCCATTGAAGTAAGAAAGGTAAAACGTGCCGAAAGTGGAATGATAATCGATCCAGTAACGCTTACCATAGATGCAAAAGTGCAAGATGCCAAACAAAGTATGGCAGAACACAGTATTGGAGGTATTCCAATTGTGGATAAAGACGGCATTTTAAAAGGTATTGTAACCAATAGGGATTTGCGTTTTGAAAAAATTGGTGAAAGACCCATTGTTGAAGTTATGACCAGTGGAAGACTGGTAACAGCACCCGTAGGAACTTCTTTGCAACAAGCAGAAGTGATTTTACAAGAACATAAAATTGAGAAATTACTGATTGTTGACGATAATTATAAATTAGCAGGTTTAATTACCTTTAGAGATATAACAAAACTTACTCAAAAACCCCATTCCAATAAAGATGTTTATGGACGTTTACGTGTAGCTGCTGCTTTAGGAGTAACTGCAGATGTGGTAGAACGTACCGAAGCTCTAGTGAAATCTGGCGTAGATGCTGTAATTATAGATACGGCTCATGGACATACAAAAGGAGTGGTTGACGTCTTGAAAAAAGTAAAAGCTAGATTCCCGGAATTAGATGTTATTGTTGGAAATATAGCCACCGCAGAAGCAGCTAGATATTTAGTGGAAGCTGGTGCCGACGCTATAAAAGTTGGAATTGGTCCGGGTTCTATTTGTACAACTCGTGTTGTTGCAGGAGTTGGTTATCCGCAATTTTCGGCTGTTTTAGAAGTAGCAGCTGCCATTAAAGGCTCAGGTGTTCCTGTGATTGCAGATGGAGGAATTCGTTATACAGGAGATATTCCTAAAGCTATTGCTGCTGGTGCAGATTGCGTGATGCTAGGCTCTTTATTAGCAGGAACAAAAGAAAGTCCTGGAGAAACTATTATCTATGAAGGTAGAAAATATAAGTCCTACCGAGGTATGGGTTCTGTTGAAGCCATGAAGGAAGGAAGTAAAGATCGTTATTTTCAGGATGTGGAAGACGATATTAAAAAACTAGTGCCAGAAGGTATTGTAGGTCGTGTACCATATAAAGGCGAGCTGTATGAAAGTATCCATCAGTTTGTTGGTGGTTTAAGAGCTGGAATGGGTTATTGTGGCGCTAAAGATGTGGAAACCTTAAAAGAAAATGGACGTTTTATTAAAATTACAGCTTCTGGAATTAATGAAAGTCATCCACACGATGTCACAATTACCAAAGAATCACCTAATTATTCCAGATAAATTTTTATTAGTATCTTATATTTTTTATAATTTTGTATATTAGATAAAAGAATATTATGAAACCAGAAGTGACAACCGATTTTCAGACTGGGCAAGCAGAAATATTTGAAAACCCTATTCTGGAGCGTTTAACCAAAACGGATCCCATTTCCAATATTATTGTATATGGCTTGGTAAATGCATTTTTAGTTTATATAGCTATAGGAATTAAAGGCTTATCTGTTCTGCTGTTTATCGGATTATTTGTTTTTGGATTGTTTTTTTGGACTTTTGCAGAGTATATGCTACATCGTTTTGTGTTCCATTGGGTAACAGAAGCCGCATGGTCTCAAAGGTTTCATTTTATTATGCATGGCGCCCATCATAATTTCCCTG
This sequence comes from Xanthomarina sp., assembly GCF_035306705.1. Lineage (GTDB taxonomy): Bacteria > Bacteroidota > Bacteroidia > Flavobacteriales > Flavobacteriaceae > Xanthomarina. The sequence continues at coordinate 10,296 of NZ_DATGNO010000040.1, read as the reverse complement.
CAGATAAAGATCGCTTATTAATGCCTCCAGTTCCTGGAATTATTTTGGCATCTATCTTATTTGGAATGTTTTATATAATTTTCTGGATTGCGGGATTAACGCAATTGGTTTACGGCTTTTTCCCTGGCTTTTTTATTGGGTATTTATTGTATTCATTTGTACACAGAGCTACCCATGTCATGCGTCCTCCAAAACGCTTCAGGGATTTATGGCACCATCATAGCTTACATCATTACAAGTACCCTAATAAAGCCTTTGGCGTTTCTAATACGTTTTGGGATAAAGTGTTTGGCACGATGCCTCCAAAAAAGGAGAGAAGAAAAGCCTAAGCACATTTGCTAATTATTTTATTTCTACTTCGAAAGTAAGTTTAAAAGCTTTTTCATCCCTTTGGTTGCGGCTTCAGGAATTACTGTAACTCTTTGGCTGTTAATTTTTGCCGGCTTTGGATCTATATAATATATTGGAACGTGACTTGGTACAAAATCCATTAAACCCGCAGCAGGATAAACTTGCATAGACGTACCAATAATAACAAGAATATCGGCAGTTTCACAAATGTCCATGGCCTTTTCAATCATGGGAACAGCTTCGCCAAACCAAACAATATGAGGTCTTAATTGATGGCCTTTTTCACATAAATCTCCTACAAAAATATCTTTTTTCGAAAGTCTGACATCTTCTAGATTTTTGCTACTTCTTATTTTAAGTAATTCGCCATGTAAATGAACAATATTGGAACTTCCTGCTCGTTCATGGAGATCGTCCACATTTTGCGTAATGATGGTTACTTTATAATTGAATTCTAAACTGGCTAAAGCCAAATGAGCCTCATTAGGTTGAACCGTTAATAACTGTTTTCGTCTTTCGTTATAAAAATTTAAAACCAACTCCGGATTTTTAGCAAATCCCTGTGGAGAGGCCACTTCCATAACATCATGACCTTCCCATAGCCCATCGGCATCTCTAAAGGTTTTAATGCCGCTTTCGGCACTTATTCCGGCTCCAGTAAGTACTACAACATGTTTCATTTTGTGAAGCTATAAAATTTCGCACATAAAATAAAATATAAATGCACTGTAAGTTCACTTTAAAAATTTATATATTATGTGTAATATTACACTTCTTTAAATTCAAATTATGAAAATGAGATTTAAGTCGCTAGTTTTTATATGGTCTATAGTGATGTTTGTAGCTTGTAGTGGAGACGATAATATTACGCCTATTCCTTCAAGCTTAATTTCTAAAACCTATACAATAAGCTCTATTTATGATAATAGTATAGATGGAACTGCGAAATTTATAAAAAACGACGATGAGTCGGTTACGGTCGAACTACGTCTTACAGGTATTCCAACTGGAAGTCCTCATCCAGCTTCCATAAATTATAACACAGCTGCCGAAGGAGGAAATATTGCCGTAACCTTAGGTACAGTCGATGGAAGTACAGGTTTTAGTACCCTGACTTTTACAACTTTGGACGATGGAACTGCTATTACTTACGATGAGCTTTTGAGTTTTGATGGTTATGTAAATGTTCAGTTAAGTAGTTCGCAACCAAATGAAAGTATTGCTCAAGGAGATATTGGACAAAACGCTCTTACTGGAGTGACAAAAACTTATATTTTAGGTGAAAAAGATCTGCCTGGAACCTCTGGAACTGTCATTTTTTCTCAGCGTAAAAACGGAGAGGCTTTAGCGGTTATTCAGTTAACAAATGCGGTAAGTGGCGAGATCCATCCAGCACATATCCATGACAATACGGCTGTAGAAGGAGGCGCCATTGCTTTTACTTTTAACTCTATAGATGGAGACCTTGGAAAAAGTCAGACCAATGTTACTGCTTTAGACGACGGAACTTCCTTCCTGTTTATAGATGTTATAGACTTTGATGGTTATATTAATGTGCACGAAAGCCAAACAAATTTAGGAACTATTATTGCTCAAGGAGATATTGGTGAAAACGAACTCTCTGGAGTGGCAAAATCTTATGTTTTAGATGAAGTTGATGTGCCGGGAATTAGTGGAACAATTACTTTTTATTCCAGAAACAATGGAGAAGCTTTGGCCGTTATTGTCTTACAAGATACGCCTATAAATGGCGTGCATCCAGCTTATATCTATGAAAACAATATAACGACGCCTGGTAATATCCTTTTTACTTTTAACCCGGTAAATGGCGATACAGGAATAAGCCAGACCAATGTGGCTACTTTAGATGATGGGGTTGCTTTTGTTTATGAAGATGTATTAGGAGTTAACGGACATGTAACGGTACATTTAAGCACTATGCAATTAACAACTATTATTGCCCAAGGTAATATTGGAATAAACAATTAATCAAATAATATTATATTCTGAAAACCTGATGAGATACTCAGGTTTTTTTATTTTATAAGATGGTAGATTTAGAACTTTTAGCTTATTTAGAAACCTATTTAACCGAAAATAGGAGAGAGCGTTTTAATCATGTATTAAGCCAAAGAACCAAACATTTTACAGTAGCTACAGAAGATGTGTACCAACTTCATAACACAAGTGCTGTAATAAGAAGTTGCGATGTATTTGGCATTCAGGAAATCAATATTGTAGAAGAAAGAAATTCCAAGCGTATTGATAGGGAAATTGCCATGGGAGCCCAAAAATGGGTGGATTTAAACAGGTTTCATTCGGTTAAGCAGTGCCTTGTAGATTTAAAGGGAAAAGGCTATCAAATTGTTGCAACCACACCTCATACAAACGATTGTTTGCTACATGAATTTGATGTGACTAAAAAATCCTGTTTTTTCTTTGGAAGAGAAACGGAAGGTTTATCTCAGGAAGTTATCGATCAGGCAGATTGTTATTTAAAAATACCCATGTCTGGCTTTACAGAGAGTTTAAATATTTCTGTTTCAGCAGCTATTATTTTACAGCATGTAACCACCAAATTAAAACAAACGGATATAGCTTGGGAACTCACAAAAGAAGAGCAACAAGAAAAACGTTTGGACTGGATTAAGAAAACCATTAAAAGCTACGATAAGATTGTAGCAAGGTTTTATGAGGAGTCTTAAATATGTTGATTAATAAATTTTAATGTCCTTAGTTGGTATAAAAAAACCTGCAAATTTTTGAAAACTTGCAGGTTGATTTTTATAATTTGCCGTACTTCCTATTCCGGCTTAGTACTCTATATTCTTCATAACATTCGCTAATAGCATCTAATATCTGAAGGTCGTTTGCAGTTTCAATAAAACTTTTGGAGTAGTTACACTGCCTAATTATTTCATCCAAATCCACACGATTTACCTGTAAAAGCGCTACTAACATCTCCCTGTCGAATCTATTGGCCAATAGGGTTCTGATTTCGTCGTCTTGCTTCATTTGTTTCAACTTACGCATTTCGTTGGGTTGTTTTCCAAACATGCTGTGTAAAAAATCGGCGGGATTAAAAACAGCTCCTAAGACTCGAGTTACAGCGTTTGAAGATCTTCCTCCAGCTTCATAACCCGTTTCTAATCCAGAAATGCTATAACGATAATTGGTATTAAGAGGTATTACTTGTTTAATATCAACTTCCAGAAAACCAGTAAGCTTAAACTCGTTAATTACAACTTCTTCCAAAGCAAAAGCTAATTCTGTCAATGTAATTGTAGAGCTTCCATATTTTATCCAATCGTTAGTTACGCGTACTCGAATGGATTTGTAACCTAAATATGAAAAATGGAGCGTATCTGTGGCTTTTGCCTTAATTTCAAATTCTCCGCGCGAATTAGTTATAGCTCCTTTTACTTCGTTAATGTTAACAATATTAACGCTCTCCAAGGGTGTTCCTTCAGACGAGCTGATAACCAAACCTTTTACGGTGGTATCTGTCTGACCAAACATCGAGGAGGTCCCAATTAAGAGAATAAAAAGGAAAAGTAGTTTTTTCATTAACGCCATATTGCCCATAAAAGTACTAAACAAAACGATATTACCTTGTGCTATCTTATAATTTGACTAAAAATTAACAATAATATCTAGCGTCTAGAACGTCGAGGTCTCGCAATTGGAGAGCCAGAACGTCTTGAGCGGGATTCGCTGCTACTTGCACTTGCACCTTGTTTATCGTTTCTACTACTGCTACTAGAACTTGGGCGTCTATCGCCTCTGTTGCCATCGCTATTGGAGCTAGAACGTCTCTCGCCTCTTGGCTTATCTTCGCTACGTCTTCTGCCTCCTCCGCTATCGTTACGTCTTTTGTTTCTACTGGTTCCTTTTCCTAAATCTTCGCTAATCTCAACGTTTACAAAACGTCCATCGTGCTTATAATCTGTAAAGAAGGCCAGTACTTTTTCCTGGTGATCTTTTTCGGTATTAAAAAATGAAAAACTTTCTTTAACATCTACTTTAAAGACATCGTCTCTTCCTAAATCTAGAACTTCTTTTAGAAAATCCTTTAATTTCATCCAATCGTAACCATCTTTACTACCTACGTTAATAAAGTATCTAGAGTCGTTGGAGTTTTTAGAATAATCTCTTCCACCACCATCATAATCCTCACCTCTAGATGAAGATGAATCGGTAGTATTCAAGTTTTTGGATTTTTGATAATAATTAAAGAATCTAGTAAACTCTACAGAGAAGAATTTTTTAATCAATTCGTCTTTGGTGGTTTCAGCAAACAACTCGTTGATGTTGTCTAGATGCTTGTTTATTTCTGGATTTATTTCTGTATTATGAATTTTATTAGCTAAAGACATTAATTGTACTTCGCAAATATCCATACCATCAGGAATTTGTTTCAATTCAAATTTCTGATTAATAATACGTTCAATACTTTTTATTTTACGTACTTCACTTTTAGAAACAATAACCATCGAAATACCAGTTTTACCAGCACGTCCGGTTCTTCCAGATCTGTGTGTGTAAATTTCAGGTTCATCAGGTAATTGGTAATTTATAACGTGAGAAATATCGTCCACATCAATACCACGAGCGGCTACATCTGTGGCTACTAACATTTGTATTTGTTTGTTTCTGAAAGATTTCATCACCATATCTCTTTGGTTCTGACTTAAATCTCCGTGTAAGGCTCCTGCATTATACCCGTCTTCAATTAAGGTTTCGGCCACTTTTTGAGTGTCTCTTTTGGTTCTACAGAAAATTACAGAGAAAATATCTGGATTCGCATCTGCCAAACGTTTTAAGGCATTATAACGATCTCTAGCATTTACTAAATAGTATTCATGAGATACTTGATTGGTACTTTCGTTTTTGTTTCCTACTGTTATTTCAACAGGATTCTTCATAAACTTTTTAGCAATGTTGGAAACTTCTTTAGGCATGGTTGCAGAAAACAACCAGGTGCTTTTTTCTTGAGGTGTATGCGATAAGATATCGGTAATATCTTCTTTAAAACCCATGTTTAACATCTCGTCGGCTTCATCTAAAACAGCATATTCTATTTTAGAAATATCGACCATGTTTCTCTTGATCATGTCTTTCATTCTACCCGGAGTTGCCACAATAATTTGAGCCCCTCTTTTTACTTCTCTGGCTTGATCTTGAATACTAGATCCACCATAAATAGCAACCACGTTAAGACCTTTACAATATTTTCCATATTGTTTCATCTCGTTGGTAATTTGTAAACAAAGTTCGCGAGTAGGAGATAAGATTAATCCTTGAGTTGTTCTGCTTTCAATATTGATTTGTTGTAGCATTGGAAAGCCAAAAGCAGCTGTTTTTCCAGTACCTGTTTGAGCCAATGCTACTAAGTCTGTTTCTTTTTCTAATAAAATAGGAATGGCTTTAGCTTGGACATCACTTGGGGTTTCAAAACCCATGTCGGTAATAGCTTGTAATAGGTCGTTATTAAGACCCAAATCTTGGAATGTGTTCATTCGGTGTGTATAAGTATTCGATTAAATTATGTCGTGTTACAAAAGAAGCGAATCGACATACTTAACCCTTAACTTCCAGTAACACACCCTCACCCTGAGGAGTTAATAATCTAAATAAGCAAAAATGGCTTATTAGATTTTTTTCAAGGTGCAAATGTACAATTTTATTTTATACGAATTACGTTGGAGGTAAAAAAATTTTAATAGAAAGATTATTAGAACTTTTAATTGGAAGGGAAATGGTTGTTGATATCTTTTTTTAAGACCATAAGAACCAAGGGATTAAGTAGGCTATAATTCCAAATCCAAGGATGTAATAAATTAACAATCGTGTGTATTTGGCTTTATCGGTTAAGTTGCTCTTTTTAATCACTCTATAACCTATTGTAATTAAAATTGCAGCTAATATCATTCCAATTGGATGTTCAACGATGTAAAATCTGGATATGGAATGGCCCATAGATTCGCCTGAAAAGTTTGACAGTCCTAACGGAGATAATAAATAAAGTACAATTCCAATTAGTATTTGGATGTGTGTTACGATCAATCCAATCAAAGCCGCGATTTTTACCGATTTATTGAGAGGTTTTTTTAATAAAAATCGGATTAAAATGAAAACGACTACTAGCAACAGAAGGAAAAGTAAAAGCATTCCAATTCCGTTATGTGATTCTTTTAGAATATGATACATTTTATAAAATTTATTTAACGTTAAACTTGCCTTTCATAATGGAGTGATGCCCTGGGAACGAACATAAGAAGTCATAGGTTCCTTTTTCGGGTGCTTTAAAAGTAACGGTGGTACTTTCACCACCACCAATTAGACCGGTATAAGCTATAATATTTTTTTGATCTGTTGGAATATATTCGTTGTCTTTTTTGCTTACTACAAGTTTGGCAAATTCTGAAATAGATGTTCCCTTGGTAAGCAGTACAAAGTTATGTCCCATTGCCGTAATGGGCATGGTACCTGTGTGATTTAAGGTTAAAACTACCGTTTGACCTTCAAAAACAGTTATTTCTGCTTGGTCGAACTGCATTTTGTCATTTGAATTTAGAGTTATAATTATTGTATCTTGTTTTGATAGTTTTTCTAATTCATCACTTGTCATTACGCTTTTAACCGATTCGGCTTTAGGCGATTCTTTGCAGGAAACGAAGCTTGTAAGAACCCATGTAAGAATTAAAAAAGTAGACTTAAGTTTGTAAAGTTTCATTTTATGTGTTTTCAGCAAAGATAGGGGTTCATTAGTCGGTTTTTAAGGATAATTTAGGCTTAAACTAGGATAAATCAATCATTTTCCGATAATTTGAAGGTGTGTAGTTGGTTTCACTTTTAAAAAGCCGGCTAAAGTAAGAAGCATCATCAAAGCCTAGTTCCATACTTATTTCATTGATTGACATGTTGGTTTGAAGCAATAATACTTTAGCTTCCAAAATAGTGATTTCCCTAATAATTTCTGAGGTTGTTTTTCCAATTTCTTCTTTTACTCTTTTGTTTAGATGATTGGGTGTAATATTCAGTTTTTCAGCATATTCTTGAATGGTCCAATTTTGCTTAAACTGTTTGTGAACTAAACTCATGAAACTTGAGAAAACATCATTATTTGGTCTCGGTTTAAGTGCTTGTTTTTTGATAGTCAAAAATAATTCTGCTATGAAAGTGGAAAGATAAAAAGTGATTAAGCGATTGTTATTGGAATGCTTTTTCCGGCCTTTATACAATTGAACCATGCGGTCCAATAAAATTTCCAAATTTGCCACTTCCTCTTCGGGTACTTTCAAATAATTTTGATTGCTGGTTTGTGTTGTCCAAATGCCCAAAAAGGGATTTGCACCAATAAACTCATCTGAAAAATGACCATAGAAACCTTCCAAATCAGTAGATACAAAAGTTGTGGTGGTGATACTGTTTTTAGGTGTGAATAGAAAATCGTTTTTCTTCAATTGATAAGATTCAACCCCCAAACTTTTTGTCATGCTGCCATTTCTGATAAATACAAAGTCATGAACTGTTTTTTTATGAGGAGGAAGCGGAAGATTGAGATACACATCATCATCTTTAAAAGAATGAATAAAAAACTGAGTAATGGAATCATCAATTAATAAATCATCCATATTATTTTTGATATGATCCTTTCTAAAAACGATCGGACTTAATACTGGAATGCTATGTTTTGATTTGCCCAAATCTTTATGCTTTTCTATTTGTTGTTATCTATTTTGTTTAAGATTGGATTGGATGTGTTTTTAGAATATTGTGTATCCTAATATGAATGATAACGTGTTATACTTTGAAATCCAAGAAGGATCATCACCCAAAATCTCTCTATTTGTTTGGTATCTTACCTCCAGACTATATTTGTCATTTTGTTTGTAACCAATACCAAGGGCTACATTATTTCGTGTTTTAATCTCTAACGATTTATAGAGGGTGCCATCAAATCTAGTTAATTCAACCGATGAATTAGAACTGAAATCCAATACAAAGGAGGCATTTAGAAAAATTTTCGAATTCTTATTAATAAAGAAATAGTGTCTTAAACTGACAGGGATTTCAATAGAACTGTAATCGATATTAGCTATTATTTTTCCTCCAACCATATTAGTTATATCGGTAATTTTTTCGGATTTATAATTCTGATAAGTTGGTTCTATTGCAATGGCCCATTTGTTTTTGTTAAATGGCAAAATAAATTCGGCTTCTAATCCAATTCCAAACGCTAATTCATTGTCGAAATTAATAGTTTTAAAATTATTGTTGCTTATGGATAGTGAAGAACTGTTTAAACGAGGTCTGATATTTAGATTAAAAGAATGTCCTTTTTGTTTTGATTCGAAATAGGTTAGATCTTTGTTAAAACATTCACTGTAATCGGTAAAATATTTGACTAAGTCATTTTTATTATAAGCAACACTTTCAATTTTACTCATTTTAAAATCGGGACATTTCAAATCGGTCCATAATTGTTGTTTATATCTATTGTTCTTGCCAATACTATTGTCTGGAGTTTTGTAGCTTTTAAAAATTAATTGTTCAACTTTAGCGTTTTGCGAAGAGTAAAAAAATCTTTTTAAATTAAGATCATTATACTCATATAAGTTAGACTTACCTTCAATTAATACTTTTAAAAAGAGTTCTTCCTTTTTAAATATGGGATTTCTGTCGTTACTTAAATTATTAATATTCTCACTGGATCTATCTATATTTACAGTCCTTCTTATGTATTTGGAAATGTTATAAACACCAAATTCTTGTACTGAACTTATAGTTGCTTTATTGGCTTCGCTGCTTTCCGATAGTCTATACTCAAACTCAGTTGGGTTGTTTTTCCAATCAACATTTTTTATTAAACATTCGGTTTTTTGATTTGCATTATTGATGTAATATCCTTTTTCAAAAGAAATTTGAGAATAGGAATTAAGGCATAAAATTAATGCTAAAAGAATAAGTAGGTGTTTTTTCATTTTGTTTAAATTTGGTTATAATTATATAATCGAGTTTATATAAACTGTTAGTTTTGGGTTATCCCAAATATAATTTATTAGTGTTTGAGATTTATGGATATAAACTTCTATTTGGAAATCTTAATCAGGAGTTTTTATTTTATAAGGTCATTAAATGTTCAACAAGTTGTTTCACGGCTTTACCACGATGACCTATTTTGTTTTTTTCGTCCAAAGAAATTTCAGCAAAGGTTTGTGTATAGCCATTTGCCTTAAAAATGGGGTCGTAACCAAAACCATGTTCTCCATGTTTTTCTTCTGTTATATTCCCTTCGCAGATTCCTGTAAAAGTTTTTACTTCGCCATTTAAATGTAATGCGATTACGGTTTTAAATTTTGCTTGTCGGTTGGATTTATCTCTTAAGTTTTCGAGCAATAAATTCATATTGTCGTTTGCATCTCTTTGTTCGCCAGCATATCTGGCAGAATATACGCCAGGTTCGTTATTTAAAGCCTCAACTTCCAGACCGGTGTCATCTGCAAAACAGTCGTAACCATATTTTTTTTTGATGTATTCAGCTTTTTGTATGGCGTTGCCTTCAATAGTGTTTTGTGTTTCTGGAACGTCTTCATGGCAGCCAATATCCTGAAGACTTAATAGTTGAATATGCTCAGGAATTAATACTTGAACTTCTTTTAATTTATTTAGGTTGTTTGTTGCAAAAACGAGTTTCATATCAATAAAATTTTTAAAAAGAGATGTTATTTTATATCAAAAAAACGGAAAATAACACTAAATTCAATGAAAATTACAAAATTTATTATCACTTAAATCCATCATGGGAAAACAATACATCATATTACTTTGCTTGTTGTGTTCAAGTTTTTTGATACATGCCCAGAAGATAAGTAAAAAGGATTCTTTAAGCACTAGACAGGCTATTGATACGTTGCTCATTGATAGAGATATGAATAATTG
>NZ_DATGNO010000039.1:0-3661 GCF_035306705.1 Xanthomarina sp. | reverse complement strand
TATAAATAAGCTAAGAATTCAATATATTGTCAACAAGTTAAAATCAGATCCAGACTATTTAAATTATAAGATAAGTTATTTGGCCGAGGAATGTGGGTTCTCTTCACATAGTAAATTTTCAGCTAGCTTTAAAAATGTAACGGGCTTATCTCCTTCAACTTTTATATCAAATTTGACAAACAATAAACTTTAATTTCTCACGTATTTTAAGTTATTGGAATAATATGTTAACTAAAAATGGCCTAATAACAGACATTACAAAAAAGATTTAATTAGTTTTATGCGCTAATAAATTGATTATTTAATTAATAATGAAGTTTGTCTTTTTTATTCTATTTGCCTTTCCCGTTTTTATTTTTTCCCAAGACGAAAAGCAAGCTAGGGAATTCGATTCCATATTTTACGATATTGCGGTAAATGTCACCTCTTCTAATCCGTCTAAAGCCACACACTTGGCAGATTCCCTGTTTTTGCATTCAAGAAATGAAAAACAAAAGATAAAATCGCTAATGCTTATTGCCGATATTTTAGAGAAACAAGAAAAGCGTGGAGAGGCTATTATTTACGCACTCAAATCTCTGGAAGTAGCAAAAAACGAGAAGGATTATACCTTTCAAGCGCGAATATATGGCTTTTTATCCACCCAGTATAGGACCATTGGGTTTATGGATAAGGGGAAGTCTTTTTTAAATAAAGGTTTGGAAGCAAGCAATCATATTCCAAATAAAAGACAAGTGGAAAAGTATTTAGCCATGATGCATGAGGAAAATGCCGAATATGCTTTGGAGGCACTGGATTATGATAAAGCTATTGAGCATTTGGACTTGGCGATTCAGTTATACGAAAATGAGGAAAACCCACAATTTAAAAATTTTGTACTTGCCAATGCACAAGAAATGTTAGGGCGTTCTTATATGGCATTGAACAAGCCCGAGTTGGCACTGGAACATTTTTCGGAAGCCAATGTATTCATAAATAATGCGGACGCTGGAAATACATTATGGGCATCATTAATATATAATGGTATAGGAAAAACGTTTTTAAATTTAAAAAAAACGGACAGTGCAGAGGTTTATTTAAAGAAAGCTTTTACTATTTCTGATAAAAGCAAGCATGGATCGCTTAAAGAAAATGTTTATAAAAGTTTGGCAAGTTATTATAAGCAAATAAAGGAACAGGATAGTTTTAATTTGTATGATTCCAAGTATAACGACATTTTAAAAGAAAATAGCGCTAAGAAAAAACTCATGGTAAATAGTGCTTATAAAATTCTTAACGACCAACCTAATAAAACATCCAATAATAAATATTACTTGATTATAGCCGGTTTATTACTTCTATTGGTTTTTTCTGGTTGGTTTTATAAGAGAAAAAATATTCTCTCCAAAAATGAAGTAGTATCAAAAGTTGCTGGGAAAAAATCGATGGAAATCGTTCTTTCCCAAACAACAGAAGATGAGCTTCTACTTAAATTAAAGGAATTTGAGGCCTCAACCTATTTTCTTGATCCAAACATGTCTTTGTCTCGACTTATTGATTACTTGGAAACAAATGTAAAATATCTTAGGCAGATTCTTAAAACATATAAAAATACAGATTACACGACGTATATTAATGAACTGCGTATTAATTATATCGTAGAAAAATTAAAAACAGATCCAGAATTTTTAAATTATAAAATAAGTTATTTAGCTGATAAATGTGGTTTTTCTTCACATAGTAAATTTTCTGCTAACTTTAAAAGAGTGACGGATCTATCACCTTCAGAATTTATTAATAATATTAATAAGGATATTAATAGGACTTAGCTCCGAGCTGAAACTTTCGTAATCAAAAAAACGCTTTTTTCTTTAAGAAAGCGTTTTTTTGTTTTAGAGTAAAGGTAATTCGCTCTCATCAATTCATCCAAAAATTCCTTCAAAAAGAGGGGGATAATTATTAAAAACACCAGAAATAGATAAGCGCCTAATCATGAGGTGCTTGCGTCCTGTCCGTTTTACGGAAAAATGCTATACAACCAAATTCCGACAGGATTTTATCATATAATTTAGCCCCCAGATTGGAAGTAGCGAATGATCTCAGCACAAGGAGCATTTTTAGTCGTTTAATAAGTTATTGCCAATGCGCAATCTGCACCTTTTATTATTTTCAATGCGATTTTTTTAAGCAATAAGACAAAGCAATTTAGAATTTATGAAAAATTATTACCCTTACTTATTTTACTTTCAAGTAGTTAGTTTAGGTCTTCAAGCACAAATCTATTTAAAAACCTCAAAAAGTGTTATATGATTAATGAATTAAAAAATGATAAATCGTTAAAGCACGCATTATCACCGACATATAACGAACTCTATTTTTGTTGATACAAAGTTAAACAAATAGATTTGTCCAAAATTTTATGTGCCCCCAAAACAACCTCATTTAGATTGATGTCCCTAAAATATAATAGCATACCAACCCAAAGTTTCTCGATATAATATAAAATTATGAAAAAATTATTACTATTACTTATTTTCATTACAAGTAATCTTATGTATTCGCAAGTCGGTATTGGTACCGATATGCCTAATCCTTCAACACAATTAGAAATAGTTTCTAGCAATCGCGGGATATTAATTCCTCAAGTATCACTATCTAGTAATACAGATCAAACAACGATTGCTGCAGGGAATTTAGAAAGTTTATTAGTCTATAACACAAACACCTCTGCAACTCTAAGTCCTGGATATTATTATTGGTATCAAGGACGTTGGAACAAGTTAATGGTAGAAACAGATTTGCCTGACAATATTGTTTTTTGGGATGTTGTAAATAATCAATTTACTTATATTGATGCGAATGGAAACGTTCAAATTATTAATATCTCCGACCTTGAAACCTTAACTTACTTTGGTCTTAATGTCGATGGACATACGCTAGATTATACGGATGAAGATGGTATTGTAACTAGTATCGACCTAGAGACTGTTATTAAAAACTTTGAAACACTTACAACAATAGTTGCCAATAGCGATGGCACTTTCACCTTTACAGATGAAGCCGGAATTACAACTATTGTAGATATTAGCGATCTTGAAACGCTAACAACCATTGCACTTAACGCAGATAATGTTCACATCGATTATATGGATGAAGACGGCGTTTTGACCCAATTAAATTTAACACAAATTGTTAAGAATTTAGAGACCGTGACAACCATTGAGGATAATGGTGATGGTACAATTACATATACCAATGAAAATAATGATGCGGTTGTAATTAATCTAGCAGCTGGTCCTCAAGGTCCAGCAGGAGCTGACGGTGTTGATGGTGTTGATGGAACAAATGGAACAAATGGAACAAATGGAACGGACGGTATTTCTGCTTACGAAGAGTGGATCGCTGCTGGTAACACAGGAACAGAGCAAGACTTTTTAGATTCATTAGTCGGAGCGGATGGAGCTGATGGCGCTGACGGTGTTGATGGAACTGATGGAACAAATGGAACTGATGGTATTTCTGCTTACGAAGAGTGGATCGCTGCTGGTAATACAGGTACAGAGCAAGACTTTTTAGATTCTTTAATCGGAGCTGATGGCGCTGACGGAGCTGATGGAACGGATGGTGTTGATGGAACAAATGGAACGGATGGTATTTCTGCTTACGAAGAGTGGATCGCTGC
>NZ_DATGNO010000038.1:0-21669 GCF_035306705.1 Xanthomarina sp. | reverse complement strand
ACTCGTGCCTGAGAAGTAACCTAAATCCTAATAGAACTATAGTTTTTCTGCTCTACTTAACTTTTTAACAATGGCAGACGCGCTATTGTCGGCATACATGCCATAGGCATTTACCACAACGCCTTTCATATTATATTTGGGAGAGGAGATGGCATAAACAATCATTTCATCTCCAGGATCTGTCATGCCTTCAAATCTGTGGATTTCGTCAATTTCAAAGTCGTCTGGCGACAGTTGTATGGAAGTTTTGTGGCAAACCAAACATTCATCATCGGTCATTAAAGAAAAATTAGTTGTATATCCTCGTTGAAGTAGGTCGTTTGTGGCCTCGCTTACGGTATCGTAACTTTTTTGTTGCATGCCTATATTCTTTTAATTACTATTTAATTTTTGTGTTTCACCGTTAAAAACCAATTAATTTACAATAACCAGTTTGGTCACCAATACCGGCTTCAATAATGTTTATTATACTCAAACTTAATAAAACCCAATGAGACCGATGTTTTACCTAACATTTAAATACCTGTTCCTATAGAAAGGGTGTTTACTTAGCTGGCTGGGATTCTAATTGTTTCCCTATAAAATTACTAAAAAAATAGGTTTTAAAAATGGAAAATCATTAATATCTTAGAATTGTTCTAAATAAATTAATTTGACTATTGCTAATATGTCATAACAATACAAGATGGCATATTTATTGCCCGTTTTTCGCTCTAAACTAAGGTTGTCCCTTCACTTTACAAATCATTTCATGCAGCATTATAAAAATAAAACGAAAACGTCCGAGGACAAAAAAAAGAAAGTTACTATAGCTCAGGCTTTTAAAACCATAATTTGGCCAAGACGAAACCTGGTTTTTATAGGATTGATTCTTATTGTTTTAAGTCGCTTGTCAAGTCTGGTTTTACCGTGGAAGAGTAAGGCTTTATTAGATGATGTGATTCCAAATAAAGACTACGACCAACTGTACAATTTGCTATTAATAGTAGGAATTGCCATTTTGGTGCAATCCATAACTTCTTTTTTACTCACTAAAATATTAAGTGTTCAAGCCCAATATTTAATTAGTGAATTACGGGCTCAAGTACAAAAGAAGGTGCTTTCCTTGCCCATTAGATTTTTTGATAACACCAAATCTGGGGAATTAGTTTCTAGAATCATGACCGATGTGGAAGGTGTTAGAAACTTGATTGGTACTGGGTTGGTGCAAATGGTAGGAGGTACTATTACAGCAGTTATTTCATTAATTTTGTTGGTAAACATTAGTTTATCTATGACACTATTTGTTCTGGTTCCCGTGGCTATTTTCGGAGTTATAGCCTTAAAGGCCTTTGGGTATATCCGACCAATTTTTAGAAAGCGAGGAGTTATTAACGCACAAGTTACTGGCCGTCTTACAGAAACTTTGGCAGGTGTTCGCGTTATAAAAGCATTTAATGCTGAAGAGCAAGAAAATAAAGCCTTTGAAGAAGGCGTAGAGAGACTTTTCCAAAACGTTAAAAAAAGTCTGACAGCTACGGCCATAATGACCAGTACTTCTACTTTTTTATTAGGAATTGCTTCTACAGGAATTATGGGAATTGGAGGTTACAAAATTATGATGGGTGAATTGACCGTGGGGGATTTCTTGTCCTTCACCTTGTTATTAGGGTTTATGATTGCGCCCATCGTGCAAATGAGCAATATAGGAAGTCAGCTTACCGAAGCCTTGGCAGGACTTGATAGAACAGAAGAATTGATGAATATGACTACTGAAGAAGATTCAGAAAACAGAACCATCATTCTAGATAAAATAGATGGCCATTTAGAATTTAAAGATGTGTCCTTCCAATATGAAGAAGATAAAGAAGTGTTGCACAATATTGATTTTACGGCACCTCCTGGCTCGGTAACAGCCTTAGTTGGAAGTTCAGGCTCAGGAAAATCGACCATTGCTGGTTTGGTGGCTACTTTTTTAAATCCGAAATCTGGAATGGTCACTATAGATCATCAGGATTTATCCAAAGTAAATCTAAGTAGTTAT
Organism: Xanthomarina sp.; assembly: GCF_035306705.1. Taxonomy (GTDB): domain Bacteria; phylum Bacteroidota; class Bacteroidia; order Flavobacteriales; family Flavobacteriaceae; genus Xanthomarina. The sequence goes on along the minus strand of NZ_DATGNO010000038.1, from coordinate 19,646 downwards.
AGACAGCATTTAGGAGTTGTTTTACAAGATGAATTTTTATTTGAAGGTACCATTCGAGAAAACATACTTTTCCCTAAACCCAATGCGTCAGAAGAAGAACTTCAACACGCTGTAAAAGCAGCTTATGTCAATGAGTTTACTGATAGGTTCGATGACGGCCTAGACACCTTAATTGGCGAACGAGGCGTCAAACTCTCTGGAGGACAACGTCAGAGATTGGCCATTGCAAGAGCTATTTTGGCAGATCCGAAGATTATTATTCTAGATGAGGCCACTTCTAATTTAGATACGGAGAGTGAAGGCTTGATTCAGAAAAGTTTATCCGAATTAACTAAAAACAGAACCACTATAGTTATTGCCCACAGATTAAGTACCATAAAAAAAGCAGATCAAATTTTAGTGGTGGAAGCGGGTCGTATTGCAGAGCGAGGTTCGCACGAGGAGTTAATTGCAAAGCAAGGCCGATATTTCGACCTCTATACCTATCAAGCAAAAATATAAATAAAGTATCTTTGTTAACAATTAAATAAATTATGCCTTTTAAAAAATTAATCGATCCACTTCAAGAAGCTCTTAAAAAACAAGGGTTTGAAACTCCTTTGCCCTTTCAGAAAAAAACACTTTCAAAAATTAAGTCTGGTTCCCATTTGTTTGGAATTGCACCAAAAGGTTCTGGAAAAACCACAGCTTTGATTCTAGGTGTGATTCAGAAATTAAATGGCGAAGCTTTTGAAGATGCGCCACGAGCCATCATTTTTGTTCGGGATAAGGAAGCTGTTTTAGAGTTGGAAAGCGAATTTAAAAAGTTTACAGCAAAAACAGATTTGCGTTTATATGGCGTATACGAAGAGCACAATATAGACATACAACGCGACGAACTTTTCAACGGAATCGATATTTTAATTACCACTCCTAAGCGTTTTAATAAGTTATTTTTTATGAACAACGTAAACGTTAGACAACTACAAATGTTTATAGTTGATGATGCCGAATTTTTGTTTAGAGGCACGCATTTAAGCGATGTGTCTAGGCTACCTGAGAGTTTAGAGAGATGTCAATATCTTGTTTTTTCAACAAAATATGACGAACGTTTTGATAGATGGCAGGAGAAATTCATGTTTCATCCACAAATGGTTTCCATGAAATAAAACCTCTTGCTTTTATAGAACTGTTCTTAAATATGTATCTTTATATCCACTAAAACTTGCTTTGATATGAGAACCGTAAAAGCTTATGCTGCTTTAAGTTCAGGCTCCAAATTAGAAACATTTACCTACCAACTTCCTGAATTAGCTTCAGATCAAGTCGATATAAAAATTCATTATTGTGGGCTTTGTCATTCCGATTTAAGCATGCTTAACAATGATTGGGGCACGACCAAATATCCTCTCGTTCCAGGACATGAAATCGTGGGAGAGATTGTAGCTCTTGGCAAAGAAGTAAAAAATCTAAAAATAGGTGATAAAGTAGGTTTGGGCTGGTTTTCCGGATCCTGTATGCACTGCAACCAATGTATGGATGGCAGTCAGCATTTATGTCAAACTGCCGAGCAAACCATTGTTGGAAGACATGGTGGTTTTGCAAATTATATACGCAGTCATTGGTCTTGGGCCATAGCTTTGCCAGACGGTATCGATTTAGCCAAAGCAGGACCTTTACTTTGTGGAGGAATTACGGTTTTTAATCCTATTTTTTTAGCCAATGTAAAACCTACAGATCGTGTGGGAGTTATTGGTATTGGAGGATTGGGCCACATGGCTATAAAATTCTTAAAAGCATGGGGTTGCGAGGTTGTAGCCTTTTCTTCACATCCAGATAAAGAAGCACAAATTTTAAAAATGGGAGCTTCTAAAGTCATAGATTCCACCAATCCAGAAGCTTTAAAAAGTATTCATGGACGTTTGAATTTTATATTAAACACAACAAATGTTACTTTAGATTGGAATTCCTATTTAAAAACCTTGGCACCAAAAGGTCATTTCCATACCGTAGGAGGTGTTTTAGAACCTATGGCCATTCCAGCATTTTCATTAATAGGTGGCGAAAAATCCGTTGGAGGAAGTCCTTTGGGAGGTATTGTTTTAACTAGAACCATGTTAGAATTTTGTGTAAGGCATAATATTTATCCAACCGTTGAAGAGTTTAAACTGGAAGATGTCAATCAAGCCATAGCGCATTTAGAAAATGGAAAAGCGAGATATAGAATTGTTTTAAAAGTATCCTAAATTTAAAAGATGACACCATTAATTTCCACAGAAGATAAATTAAAAGAACGTATCAAGGAATTAACTTGTTTATACAACGTGAGCTCCTTTATTGCCAACTCCGATTTAGATAATTTGGAACCTACATGGCATGCCATTGCCTACAGTTTGCAAGAAGCCATAAGAAATCCGAAGGAAGCTTCGGTAGAACTTAAAATTGAAGATGAAATTATTTCTGCAGGAAAACATTCTTCGGAAAATGTATATATTATTTCTGCTATAAAAACCTTTAACATTCCTATTGGCTCCATAAAAGTAGGATATACAAAATCAAAATATAACGAGAATGTTTTTTTAAATGAAGAGATCCGACTGTTAAACAAAATTGCATTAGAAATTGGAAATCTGTTTGAAAGAAAACAAATTATAGAAAGCGAAGCCTTAACCAGAAGACAGATCGAACGGGCAGATAGATTGGGGATTTTGGGCGAGATTACAGCAGGAATCGCGCATGAATTGAACACGCCCTTAGCAAACATTCTGGGTTATACCGAGTTGTTGAAGGATGAATTTAAAGGCAATCTACCAGTTTTAAAAGATTTAGATAAAATAATCAATAGTGCTATCTATTCCAGGGAAGTTGTTAAAAAACTTATGTTTTTTTCCTGCGATATGCCCCACCAAATGGAATTTTTAAACATCGTTCCTATTATAGAAGATGCTATTGGACTTCTAAATCCTAATTTCACTAAAAAGGATATTCACTGTCATGTTGAAATAGAAAAAGAAGAAATTCTCTTGCGTGTGGATGCCATTCAACTCACGCAAGTTATTTTTAACTTGGTTATTAATGCTATTTATTTTTCACCGGAAGACGGACATATTCATGTGGAAGTTTCAGATACGGAAAAAATGGTTATTTTAAAAATATCGGACCAAGGTCCTGGAATTAAAATGGACAGCTCGGAAAACATATTTAATCCGTTTTTCACCACAAAACCAGTAGGAGAAGGATCTGGTCTTGGTTTAAGCGTGGTACATGGAATTGTTAAAAGTCATAAAGGCACCATTGTTTTTGAACCAAACAAACCTAAAGGCACTATTTTTATCATTAAGCTACCTAAAAATTAATCGATGAGTCTAAAAAAGGAAAATATATTATTGGTCGACGACGATATTCATATTTTAGAACTTATCCAACGTCACTTACAATCTTTAAATTATCATACCTATAAAGCCATCTCTGTAAAAGAAGCTATAGAGATTTTAAAGGACAAGAACATAGATTTGTTAATAACAGACCTTAAAATGCCGGGAGTCGATGGTTTGGAGCTCGTAAAATACGTGTCTGAGCATTATCCTGAAATCCCTAAATTGGTAGTTACTGGGTATCCATCTGTTGATGGCGCTTTAGAGGCTATGAAATCTGGCGTTATGGACTATTTAACCAAACCCTTTACCAAAGACGAACTAAAAAAAGCCGTATCTAAATCCTTAGAATTAAAACCTCAAAAACACATTCCCGAAAAAACTGATAAGACAGAAGATGCTGTTTCTTTTGGCGAGCTAATAGGGAAATCTGAGGCTATAAATAGAGTCACTGAAATAATAGAACGCGTAAAAAACAATAAAGCAACCGTTTTTATTACTGGCGAAAGTGGTACAGGAAAGGAATTGGTAGCTCGTTCTATCCATTATTTAGGTAAATATGCCAGAGCTCCTTTTATTCCTGTTAATTGTGGTGCCATTCCAGAAAACTTACTGGAAGCAGAATTGTTTGGGTACACCAAGGGTTCTTTTACAGGTGCTACCGAAAATAGAAACGGATTCTTTCAGGCAGCCAATAAAGGCACCTTGTTTTTAGATGAAATAGGCAATGCCTCCATGGCCACCCAATTAAGACTTTTAAGGGTTTTACAAGAAAAGGAAGTGACCAGGTTGGGATCTCAGAAAGTTGAAAAAATTGATGTTAGACTTATCGCAGCCACCAACATAGATTTAAAAGAACTTATAAAAAAAGATAAATTTAGAGAAGACTTATACTATAGGTTAACCGTTGTACAAATTCATGTGCCTCCCTTGCGAGAGCGATTGGAAGATGTGGCCATGTTAACCGAAAAGTTTTTGTTTAAGTATGGTGTTGAATATAAAGACCGTTTGATTAATATTTCGCCAGAAGCTTTACAGATATTAGAACGTTATTCGTGGCCTGGTAATATTCGTGAGTTGGAAAATGTACTGCAACAAGCAATTATTATGTGCGATAAACAAGTAGAGGTGAAGGATTTGCCTGAATATTTGAAATATAAAATTGATTTTCCAAACGAAAGCGAACTTCTACCTTTAAAGGACGTGGAGAAGAATCATATTTTAAAAGTATTAAAAGCCACGAACAACAATAAAACACAAGCGGCAAAAATTCTTCAAATAGATAGGAAAACATTAAGTGAAAAAATTAAATAACCCTAAATTACAGGGAGTATATACCTCAAGTGGGTAAAAATTACTCAGTTGTCGTATTTGTTGTAAAACACAAATAAAATACAATCACTTCATAAACAAGGTGTTAAGGCGTTTTGTTTAAAACATTTAAAAGACTGGCACGAGAGTTGCCCTAAGTAGTACAGATTATAAAAACTAATTTATGACCACTACGGATAGAAGTTTATGTAAGACATGCAAGTACGTAGATTCTTGTAGTTTAACATTAAACAAAAACTTTATTTGGTCTTGTAGTGAATATAAATTAGATAAGGACTTCGAACAAAATAATCAACCCCAAACATTAACAAAAGAGTTCAAATTTGTATCAAAGAAAAATAGATCTAAAGAACTTAATTAAATTAAATACAAATGGCATTAACAAAAGAAGTGAAAAAAGAACAACCAAAGCAGGGCATGTTAGAGAATGTTATGGAGCAGTTTAATCATGCTGCAGATTTGGTTGACCTTAACCCAAATATCAAAAAGATACTTGCGGTTACAAACAATGAATTAATCATTCATTTTCCAGTAAGAATGGATAATGGTGAAGTGGAAGTTTTTAAAGGCTACCGAGTTCAACATAACAATGCACTAGGTCCATACAAGGGAGGTTTAAGATACCACCCAACTATCGACATCGACTCTGTAAAGGCATTGGCTATGTGGATGACTTGGAAAACGTCGTTAGCTGGTTTGCCTTATGGTGGAGCTAAAGGTGGTATCCAAATTGATCCAAACAAATATTCACTTTCTGAGTTAGAGCGTATTACAAGACGTTTTACGTATGCTTTAGGTGAAAACATCGGACCGGAACATGATATTCCTGCACCAGATGTTAATACCAACTCGCAAACAATGGCTTGGATTGCAGATACGTACATGTCTACTAAATCGCCATCTGAACGTTCTAAAAACCAACACGTAGTAACAGGAAAACCTGTTGGATCTGGAGGATTGGAAGGGCGTGATAGAGCTACTGGTTTTGGTGTGTACTTAAACATCAAATTTTGGGCAGAACATAAAAACATCGATTTAAAAGATAAAACTTTTATTGTTCAAGGTTTTGGAAACGTAGGCTACTGGGCTGCACATTTCTTGGAATTGGACGGAGCTAAATTAGTAGGTGTTCAAGATGCTTTTGGTTCTATTGCAAATCCAGAAGGATTAGGAGCTGAAAACTTAACAGAATATATTAAAGGCAACCACGGAAGCCTTGTTGGATACTCTAACGGAAAAGCAATAAATAAAGAAGATTTCTTTAGCTTAGATTGCGATATCTGTATTCCAGCTGCTTTAGGAAACCAAATTACTGAAGAAAATGCAAATAATATCAAAGCTTTTTTAGTTGCAGAAGGGGCAAATGGACCAACCACTGTAGAAGCAGAAAAAATATTATTAGACCGCGGAGTTGCTATTATTCCAGACATTTTATGTAATTCGGGAGGTGTTATTGGAAGTTATTTTGAATGGCTACAAAACAGAAACGGTGAACTTTGGGAACTAGATGAAATTCTAGAAAAAATTACCAAGAAATTGGCTGAGGTTTTTAGAAGAGTATTAAAAACATCACAGGAAAAAGAACTGGACATGCGTTCTGCAGCTTATGTAATAGCTATCGAGCGTATTGAAAAAGCTTATATCCAAAGAGGTATTTTCCCATAATTGATAATTTAATTTTTTTATTATGAAATACGGAAGTTTAATATTAGAAAAGAAGGAGTTCGTGACTTTAAAACGACTTCTAAGCTTATCAGGAAATCATAAAGATGCGTCAAGAAAAAATTCGGTTCTAAGATTGCAAAATGAGTTAGAGTCTGCAATTGTTTCTGATGAAGAGGAGATGCCAGAGGATGTGATTAGATTTAATTCTGAAGTTACTGTCATATCAGGTGATGGCTGGGAGAATAACTTTCAACTAGTATCACCAACAGAGAGCAATTATTCTGATAAAAAATTATCTGTATTAACTGCTATGGGTTTAGCTGTCATGGGTTATGCACAAGGCGATGTTATTGACTGGGAATTTCCTGGAGGAGCAAAGTCTCTGGAAATTAAAGAAGTGAAACAAGTAAAAGTAGAAAGTAATCAAATCAAATAATAAAATGGAATTAAATACGTTTTTTTCGCATGATACAGATGAAGAGATTATCCAAGCAAAGCGATTGCAAGATCTAAATATTTGGATTTCTCACCTAAGTTATATAACCAACGAATGCGATTGGTTAACTAAAATAGCATCTAATAAAATTGGTGATAAAGTTTTAAGAGACCAACTTTTAGAGAAAAATGAGCTTAATTCGGCTTTACTGAGCGAACTATATAACTATAAAACTTCTATAGATAGTTTTCGTGAATGTGATGATTTGGAATGCGATTTGTTTTATATCAATCAGCATGGCATTATTTGTGCTAAATATGTGAAACACATTGAAGATTATAGAATTATAAAAAGTGAAGTTTATTTAAAAATTTTGGATTAAATACATTAGTTTGTTAGTTTGTATTTAAATAGCCACGGGAACATAGGTTCTTGTGGCTATTCTAATTTAACATAAATAACAGCTTTTGGTAAAGTTTAATTAACATACAATCAAGTAAATAGTATTGATTTTGCAATAAAAAACATGGAGTTATTTTTATTAAGTTTTGGAGCCCTTTTTTCGATAATGAACCCTTTAGGCACGGTTCCCATCTTTGTTGGATTAACTAATGATTATTCGAAAAAAGCAAGAGCAGTAACTGCTTTTTGGACGGCTATTGATGTTTTAGCCATCTTGTTATTGTCCTTTTTCGTGGGAAAGTTTATCCTGTCCTTTTTCGGAATTAGCTTAAACGCTTTAAAGATTGCTGGAGGACTTATTATTGCAACTTCTGGTTTTGCATTATTAACAGGTAAGTTTAGAGAACACAAGGGAATTAAACGAGATCGCGTAAAAGAAATTATTGAAAATAGAGATCCGATATCGTTAACGCCTTTAGCCATACCTATGTTGGCTGGCCCTGGAACTATCTCTCTGTTGATTGCTTATAATCAAGAATACAAATTAACTGAAGAAATCTTAATTATTGTGGGTGCCATTTTTGCGGCGTCCTTGGCTATTTATTTTATTTTAAAAAGTGCACATTTAATTGTGAAATTCCTAGGAGACTCCGGAATTAACGCTCTATCAAGAATTATTGGATTTATCGTTATTGCTATTGGAGTGGAGTATATTATAAGCTCGGTGGTGTCTATACTATCCACTATATGATAAGTCGTACATCTCCAAGTTCTTGGATTCTATATGGAAATTTATCTCCAGGAGATCCAATAAACATGAAATTTATTGGAATTTGATATTTTTTGGATAACTCCTTAATTTTATCAGGATCGAAATGACCTTGCTCTTCAACAAATTCTATATGAATATTTGGGTACGCCCGATCTAAAACATCTATATCTGTTTTTAAATTTGGTGGTACAAAAAAACCAGGTTGCAAAACAGCAACAATTTTAAGCCGTCTCGTATGTTCGTTTTTAATAATATATAAGATGGCTTTGTTAATAGTTGAAGCATTGTCATGATTGGTGAAAAACACAAATTCTTGACTATTAATACGTCTTATTTTATTTTGAACAAACTTATTGATGTTCTTAAAAACAGGCGTATTCGAAGGAATGAAATAGGCCAATAAACCTAAGAACATTTTTAGGATTCGGATTCTATAGAGCATAAAAATAACTACTAGAGAGGTAGGAATTAAATACTGGCTAAAGATGCTTAAATACGGCGGATTTAAAACCATATTTCCCAAAAGAGCTAATAGCACGCCAACAATTCCAAAAAACAAAGCTCCAATACTAGCTTTCTCTGGTCGGGGTAAATGCTTTCTATTTATTTTCAGTAAAATATTCCCAATTGCAAATAAAATCATAACACTTAAAAAAGCAATGGTATAAACACCTGCCAAGGCTTTTAGATTACCATGTGTAAAAAGTAAAATGGTAACACAAAGAATAAAAAAACAAATAAAAATAATGTATGAACTACCTTTTTTATTCTTTTTTATTAGGAATTTAGGAAGGATTCGATCCAAAGTCATGCGTTCTACTAAGCCCCCAACGCCAACAAATGATGTTAAAACGGCCCCACTTAATACTAAAACGGCATCTATTGAAATAATATAAAACAACCAATTTCCTCCAGAAGTTTGTCCCATAAAGGACAGTAAGGTTTCGCTGTTGGTGTCAATACTGGCCATAGGTAAAATAGCCAAAGCCAAAAATGCGATTAAGGGATTAAAAATGGTAACAATAATCCACATATTTCTAAGTGTTTTTGGAAATACGCCATCTTGTTGTTCTTCTACATAGTTGGCCGAACTCTCAAAGCCACTTATCCCAAGCATGGCTGCAGCAAACCCGAAGAATAGGGCAGTAGTGATGCTGCCTTCGATGGGATTTTTAAAATTGACAAACAGATTGTCCAATCCGTTTCGAAACAAGAACACCCCACAAAACAAGCACAAAAGCGTTAAAGAGCTCAGATGAAAAATAAATATTCCAGTGGCTACTTTCGACGATTCGCCAATTCCTAAAATCACAATGACCATAAAAACAGCTAATAGTCCAATAGTGGTATAAATTACAGGAATACTATGCCATAAGCTGTGTGCATATTTAATCGATTCGCTGGCGGAAATAACGGCTGTTGCCATATAGGATAAAACCGTTAAGGTAGCAGCAAAGGAAGCCGTGGATTTCTTGGTGGTATTTAATAAGGCGTTGTATGCACCACCATTTAATGGAAGAGCGCCAACAACTTCTCCATAGATTTTTCGAAATAAATAAAGTATAGCGGCCACCATTAATAAGGAAATCCAAGCATATTGTCCAGCGTAAACAATGGCCAAGCCAGAAACATATAAACAGGATGAACTTATATCGTTACCACAAATAGCAGTTGCAGCTAATTCATTTAAACGCTTTTTCATCTTTAAGTTTATTAGAATAGGTACTTAAAGGTAGAAAATTAATAAGGATTTTTTTTACAAGTTGGCGTTAAATATTTTATAATGGAATATTTCCATGCTTGCGTTTAGGTTTGGTTACTTCTTTGTTTTCCAGCATAGAAAAGGCCTTAATCAATTTGCGTCTGGTGTCTTTTGGCAAAATAACTTCGTCTATAAAACCACGTTCTGCTGCGCTGTATGGATTGGCAAATAAGTCGGCATATTCGGCTTCCTTTTCTTTCCATTTCGCTTCTTGATCCTTGGCAGCATTAATTTCTTTTTTAAAGATAATTTCAGCGGCACCTTTAGCTCCCATAACAGCAATTTCGGCACTTGGCCATGCAAAGTTCATGTCGGCCCCAATGTGTTTGGAGTTCATTACATCATAAGCGCCACCATAAGCTTTTCTAGTAATAACCGTTACTCTTGGAACGGTTGCTTCACTAAAAGCATATAATAATTTAGCGCCATGGACGATAATACCATTCCATTCTTGGTCTGTTCCCGGTAAAAATCCTGGTACATCTTCCAATACTAAAAGAGGAATGTTAAAGGCATCGCAAAAGCGTACAAAACGAGCGGCTTTTTTGGCACTGTTTACATCTAAAACCCCAGCAAGATACATGGGCTGATTAGCAACAATTCCAACACTTCTTCCTCCTAAACGGGCAAATCCAACAAGGATGTTTTCAGCATAGTTTTTATGGATTTCGTAAAACGAGTCTTCGTCGATAATACCAGAAATTACTTGGTGCATGTCGTAAGGTTTGTTGGCATTATCTGGAATAATATCCGACAGGCTTTCTCTTAGCTCGTCTTTTAATTCAAAAGGTAGGAGTGGGGGAGTTTCTGTATTATTTTGAGGTAAATAACTCAACAATCTTTTTATATCTTCTAAACATTCCACATCGTTGGAAGAGGTAATATGTGCTACTCCAGATTTGGTGGAATGTGTACTTGCGCCTCCAAGTTCTTCGGAAGTCACTTCTTCGTTTGTCACTGTTTTAACAACGTTTGGACCTGTAACAAACATATAGCTGGTACCTTCAACCATCATCGTGAAATCTGTCATAGCTGGCGAATAAACAGCGCCTCCTGCACAAGGTCCCATGATGGCAGAAATTTGAGGAATAACTCCCGATGCTTGAACGTTTCTGTAAAAAATATCGGCATAACCTCCAAGTGAGCGAACTCCTTCTTGAATTCTTGCGCCACCCGAATCATTTAGTCCAATTATTGGTGCTCCAACTTTTAGGGCCAAATCCATAATCTTACAGATTTTCTCGGCATGAGTTTCGGATAAAGAACCACCAAAAACAGTAAAATCTTGAGCAAAAATATAAACCAATTTCCCATGGATGGTTCCATAACCTGTCACCACGCCATCGCCATAAAACTTCTGTTTTTCCATGCCAAAGTCTTTGGTTCTATGAGTTACCAAAGTACCAATTTCTTCAAACGAACCATCGTCCAACAGGTAGTTAACACGCTCTCTAGCGGTTAATTTTTTGTTTTTGTGTTGCTTATCTATACGAACTTGTCCACCACCTAAATGAGCTTCAGCTAGTTTTTCGTTGAGGGTTTTTATTTTTGAATTCATTTTTATTGTCTTTTCTTGCAAAGTCGCTAACCTGCCTTTTGGCAGATTGGAGCGCAAAGCTGATTGTGATACTATAATTTGATACCTGTTTCCTGTGACTGAACACTAAATCCTACTTCAAAGGAACTCGTAATAGTTTCTGATCTTCTAAATATTGTTTTAAAGCCAAAGTAGCTGCAATTTTAGCTTCTATTTGTTGGTTCTCCATTAAAGCTTCTGGGGAGTAATATTTTTTTACAAACTGCGTGTCGAAATGTCCCGATCTAAAGGCTTCATGTTGGCATACAAAAGTTCCAAAGGGCAAGGTGGTTTGAATACCTTCTACCTGATAGTTCTCGATGGCTTTAATCATAAGCTCAATGGCTTCGGCTCTAGTTTCGCCATAAGTTATTAATTTAGCAAGCATCGGGTCGTAATAAATGGGCACGTCCATACCTTCTTCAAAACCGTTATCAACGCGAATGTTTTTTCCAACCGGTAATTTATAAACTTCTAAATTTCCGACGCTAGGTAGAAAATCGTTTAAAGGGTCTTCAGCATAAACACGTAATTCTAAGGCGTGACCTTTAATTTTTAAATCTTCTTGTTTTATAGGAAGAGCTTCTCCTCGTGCCACACGAATTTGCAATTCCACCAAATCGGTGCCAGTTATCCATTCGGTAACGGGATGTTCTACTTGCAAACGGGTGTTCATTTCCAAGAAATAGAAATTGAGGTTTTCATCCAATAAAAACTCCACAGTTCCTGCACCAAGGTAGTTACAGGATTTGGCTACTTTTATAGCAGCTTCACCCATTTGCTGGCGTAATTTGGGAGTTAAAACAGATGAAGGAGCTTCTTCTATAACTTTTTGATGGCGACGTTGAATGCTACATTCCCTCTCAAATAAATGAATGATATTACCATGTGAATCTGCCATGACCTGAATTTCAATATGCCTTGGAGAACTCACGTATTTTTCAATAAACACAGAGCCATCGCCAAAAGCATTGACAGCTTCGCTAATGGCGCGTTCCATTTGAGATTCAAATTCTGCTGCTTTCTCAACCACACGCATGCCTTTTCCTCCACCGCCAGCAGACGCTTTTATTAAAATAGGAAAACCAATTTCCTTGGCAATGTTTTTAGCAATGGCAATATCTGTAATGGCTTCGTCCGTTCCAGGAACCATAGGAATATTATAGGCTTTAACTGCTTCTTTAGCAGCTAATTTAGAACCCATAATTTTAATGGCCTTGGATTTAGGACCAATAAATATGATGTTATTTTCTTCGCATAATTCGGCAAAATGTGCATTTTCACTTAAAAAACCATAACCTGGATGGATGGCATCTACTTCTAAATTTTTTGCAACTTCTATAATCTTATCGCCTAATAAATAGGACTGACTAGAAGGCGCTTCTCCAATTAATACAGCTTCGTCTGCATATTTAACATGAGGCGCATGTCTGTCTGCCGTAGAATAAACCGCAACTGTTTTAATGCCCATTTTTTTTGCAGTTCGCATCACGCGAATGGCTATTTCTCCTCTATTTGCTACTAGTATTTTTTTCATTCCCATCCTAACCTTCCCGAAGAGAAGGGGTTTTATTTATTTAGAATAACTATAAGATCTTTTTTACCACGAACCTGTCTTCCAATAGGCAGGTGCACGAATAGTTTTTAATTTAATTATGTATTAGGCACCAAACTCAATTAATAGTTGGTTTTTGTCTACCGTATCCCCTTTGTTCACGGAAATGGATTTGATGACACCATGTCTTGGAGAAGTCAAAACATTTTCCATTTTCATGGCTTCAAGAATTAAAAGCGGATCATTTTCCTTCACTTCTTGTCCAACTTTTACGTGGATATCTAAAATCAATCCAGGCATGGGTGCTTTAATTTCGTTGACTATTTTTGAAGCGCCAACCTCAAAGCCCATATCTTTAATTAGAAGGTCTAAATTGTTAAAGATGTTGATGCTATACGTATTGTTGTTGACTTTTACCTGATATGTTTTTGTATTGAAATGGGAGTTGATCATTTCACAGGTATAAGATTTGTTTTCTTGTAACACATGAAATTCTGAGGAAGAAATTGCAATAGCATCAAGCTTTGAAATTTCTTGGGAAGTGATATCAAAATCGAACTTGGCGTTCACATTCACTTTATAAGATGGACTCATATTTTTTTAATTTGAGATGTAAATATATGAATTAATTAGCTTGATGAAAACTAAATTCCTCGTCTTTGCTAAAGTTATGAACGTGCGGATAAATTCCGAAAACCAATCTCCAATAGGGTTTACAAACCTTTACGCCCTAGACTTTAAAAAACGAATTCTTCTGATGGGCTTTTATCGCTTTGCTAGAAAGATATAGCCCAAGAGCTAAAGAAACAAAAGCACCAATCCAAATTCCAGGAATGAAATCAATAAACAGGAAAAAATCGTAGGCACCATGAAATAGCACGGCTAGAAAAAGTCCTAATAAATTATATTTAGATGGGTTTTTGGCAAATTTTGCTTTTCCCATAAAATAGCCCATAAGCACACCAAAAGTCGCATGAGCTGGAACCGCAGTAAAAGCTCTTAAAACAGCCACATGATATCCACCTTCAATAACATACATGATATTTTCGGTAGCGGCAAAACCCATGGAAACCATAACAGCGTAGATGATGCCATCATAAGGTTCGTTAAATTCTTTATGAGGTTGGGCAAAATAACGGACAATGATGTATTTGCTGAACTCTTCGATGACTGCAACAATAAGAAAGGCTTTAAAGAATTGTTGGACCACACTAAACTCATCGTTTAAAGTGATGAAAATATCTGAACCATAGTACAAAACGGTGGCTATTAAAATACTAACAATAGCACCTAATAGAAAATTGTATAACAACAGTCTACGCGGTTCTTTTTCGTATTCGTCTTTACAATAAACATAGAGAATAATGGCAAGGACAGGAGCAAGGGCAGCGATAAGTAGATTCATAAATCAAAAATAATTAAAAAATAGATACGACTTGCATTCTACTTTCTCTATCTAGAAAAATATAGGCAATGTTCGTAATAAAATGACTTGCTAAAACAGCTATGGCAGCACCTGTAACCTCCCAAACAGGAATTAGTAAATAACATAAAATCACGTTCGACACACAGCCAAGTATAAACCGATAGACGTTTTTTTGTAAATTGCCTGTATTGATTAGATGTTTTTCGTAAATCATGCCTATAAAAACAAATAATGGCGCCCAACAGAAAATCAATAATGGGGTTTTTGCTTCGGCATAGCTTTCTGTAAAATAAATATCTAAAATAGCAGCTCCAAAAAGTGTGTAAAAACCACCAATTAACACTCCTAAAACACACATGATTTTAAACAATTGTTTTATTTTTTTGAAATAAAGCAAGGTGTTATTTTGAAAGGATTCGGCTAAAGAAGGATACAAGGCATTGACAATAGAAAAACCAATATTCCAACTCAAAGCTATGACTAAAAACTGCACACTAGCAAATATTCCATTGGCATGATCTCCAATGAAATACTTTAAAAACAATTCGTCTATGGTAATGTAAAACACAATTAAACCGTTGGAAATTATTAAAGGGAAGGACATCTTCAACAAGGACTTTCCTAAATCCCAAGAAAAGATCCATTGCTTAAATTCAAGCTTTTTATAGTGTTTTAAAATAAGGATATAAATGAAGCCCTGAACGAAGAAATCTAAAGCGATAAGTTTGGCAAAATAAGACACTCCAAACTGATTTTTAACCCCATAATATTGTAAAGCAACAATAATTATTAAACTGATGATTTTGCTAAAGAAAATAATCATAGTCCATTTTTTTGCCAATAAATAGTACTCGAAAACATCGGTAAGTTTAAAGAGATAACTAATGGCAATAATAAAATACAATTCTTTTAGCGGGCTACTTTTGGAAAAATTAAAGTAAACTATAATCCCTATAAAAATAACGATCCAGCTTATAAGACGCAGATAAAAAGCTGTTGCTAAAATAAGCTGACTACGTTTCGGGTTAAATACAATTTCCCTAATGCAGATAGCAGATAATCCTAAAAAGAACAAAGGCGTAAACATGCCCAAAACCGATTCCACAAATTGGAGTTTTCCAATATCGACAGTACCCAACATACTGAAAATTTGAGGAACAATCAGGACTCCTGTAATAAGTTGTATGAGTTTTTCGATGGTAAACCATTTGGTTGCAATAAAATCTTTTTTACTAAAAACCGATGTCATGAAATATGTTTAGGTTTTCAAATATATAAAAACCAACTACCTATTAATGGTTTCAAAGTTTATTATTACTTTCGTTTCTCAAACCACCACATGACTCCAGAGTTTCTTCGTCGCTATTATATTTTGCGTATTATTTCAAACCCTAAAGTTTATGGGGTTGAAAAAAACGGATATGTGCCTTTGGTAGATTTACAAAAGGTTCTGGATCAGTTGCGCGTAGATAATCTTGATGATCTTCTTTACGACAAATTAAATCAGCATAGCCAAAAAACCATTAAGCGTGATTTGGACAAAATTAAGTCCTATTATCAAGCTGTTATTTTGCACAAACGCCATTATGGATATTATGTGGATAGTTATGAAGTAAGCGATGCCTTAAAAGAAGTTTATGAGAAAACGGAGCTTTATCTCTTGCATCATCATGCACATGCATGGAAAGCCTATGTTACTACAGCGCGCAGTTCTTTAGGTTCACAAATAGATTTGGTGCCTCTAATTCATGCCATAGAACAACAGTTTTTAATTGAAATTAATTATCACGGTTGGTACGATGATAATGGTTTTCAAACCATTGCAGGTTTTTTTCAGCCCTTGCACATTAAAGAAATCAACAAGGCTTGGTATTTAATGGCGCATAACGAAACTTATGGTTTTTATGCCTTTTGTTTGGACGATCGGATGAAGTCGTTGTCCATTAGTAAGCAACAGGTAAAGGAGCCTGTGTTTTTTAATCATAAAGCATATTTTAAAAATGTTATCGGCATTTTAAAAACAGAGATGCCAGCAGAATGGATTCATATTCAAGTGGCAAATCATCATTTTAAGTATTTGGAGAGTAATCCCTTGCATCATTCCCAACAAATTGTGGCGCATCCCAAAGAAGTCGATACAGATTCCTTAGATTATAGTAATCCAAATATTTGGGGTGAAATAAAAGTATATTTAGAACCCAACTATGAGTTTTTAATGGATATTTTAAAGTATAATCTTTGGGTAAAGGTGGTGAGTCCGCTGCATGTTAAAGCTTATGTAAAGCATCATTTGGAGTTGATGCTTGGGTATTATGGGTAGATACTTTAGTTGATTTTTATGTTAAAGTTAACAATTCTGATTAATTAGTACGTCTTCCAGAATTCTTATAGTTTTGATTACTTCTTACTTTTTGTTTTCCCAAGTATTTAGCGAAAGTATACATTGTAATTTACAAGTTGTTAATAATCTGTTTTGAAACGGACAGGTTTTGTCTGTTTAGCAAATAGATTTACAATGGAAATTAAAGTATAACCTAAAAATTCAAAAATTTATGGCGACCTACAAATGCAGAACATGTGAGATTTACAAAAACGACACGATAACTTCGCAGCTTAACACAAGTACTGTTTGTAAGACTTTAGAAAATAACACTGAAGTGATTTTTCATAATTGGGAAAAAGTTTCAGAGGAGGATTTGGTTGTTAATTAAGAAACAGATTTTACCCATCATAAAATTACTTTTGAGAAAATAAAACTATGAAGAGAGTCTCATGAAAATCGCTTTTAAAACTTTCTCATAATAGTCGCGGTTTGAAGCCACAAAATAAGAATTGGTATTGCTATTAACCAAGAGGGACTTAAAGGTTTCTACTGTGACTAACTCTAAGGCCTCAACCTCTCCAGGTTGGGGTTTTAATTTTTTAAGTGGAACTTTTAATTCTGCAAGATATGTATGGTGAAATTCATTATCAATAATCCCATTCTCGTAGCTTTGAAAACAAGGGAACACACCAATTTTCTGTAAATCGGTTTCAGAAATGGTTAAACTAATTTCCTCTTGAGTTTCTCTAATAGCTGCCTGTTCTATGGTTTCTCCAGCATCCACATGTCCAGCCACAGAGATATCCCAAAGCAAAGGATAAATGGTTTTTGTGGCAGCGCGTTGTGCCAATAAAATTTGTCCATCCTTGGTGTAAAACCAAATATGGGCTGTGTTGTGGTAATAGCCTTTGCTGTGAATTTTAGACTTTAAGGCTGTTTTACCAGTGGGTTTGCCAGTTTTGGTGACTATGTCTATAAGTTCGTCCATATAAAAATAAAACTATCATTGTAAGCCTGCCTTTATAGGACAAAGAGTCTGGTTGACTCCAGATCAAGAGGCAATCTGTTTATTCAATGATGATAATTTGAAGTTACAGATTGCCACGACCTAAAGGTATCGCAATGACAGCTTAGCTGTTTATTTAAAATACGAAAATGTTTCGCCGTCTTCAATCTTTAAAAGCGTTTCGTAAATAAGTTTAATCACGTTTTCCACATCGTCTCTATGTACCATTTCTACGGTAGTATGCATATAACGAAGCGGTAAGGAAATCAATGCCGAAGCTACGCCACCATTGCTATAAGCAAAAGCATCTGTATCTGTTCCAGTCGCTCTAGAAAGTGCAGAACGTTGGAAAGGAATTTTCTTTTCTTCGGCGGTATCCGTAATTAAATCTCTTAGTTTTTGTTGTACAGCAGGGGCATAGGCAATTACAGGACCTAAACCGATTTCCAAATGACCTTCTTTTTTCATTTCGATCATTGGTGTAGATGTATCGTGCGTCACGTCTGTTACAATAGCTACGTTTGGCTTGATGGTTTGAGTAATCATTTCGGCTCCACGTAAACCAATTTCTTCTTGTACCGAATTGGTAATATATAAACCAAAAGGCAAGGTTATTTTATTTTCATGAAGTAAGCGCGCCACTTCAGCAATCATAAATCCGCCCATTCTGTTGTCTAAGGCACGACATACAAATTTATCGTTATTTAAAATATGGAATTCGTCTGGATACGTAATCACACAACCCACGTGGACTCCCATTTTTTCTACTTCCGCTTTGTCCTTAGCGCCAACATCTATAGTAATATTATCTGGTTTCGGACATTCCTCTTTTGCTTTATCTCTTGTATGAATGGCTGGCCAACCAAAAACACCTTTTACTATCCCTTTCTTGGTGTGGATATTTACCAATTTACTAGGTGCAATTTGGTGATCGCTTCCTCCATTTCTAATCACATAAATTAATCCGTTGTCCGTAATATAGTTTACATACCACGAAATTTCGTCGGCATGTCCTTCAATAACAACTTTAAATTTTGCTTTTGGGTTGATAATTCCAACTGCAGATCCGTAGGTGTCTGTAATAAACTCATCCACATAAGGTTCTAAATACTTCATCCATATTTTTTGCCCTTCCCACTCGTAACCGGTTGGAGCTGCATTGTTTAAATATGTCTCTAAAAAATCCATTGATTTTTTATTTAAAATGCTCTTTTTTGCCATGTTAAATTATTTTGCACTAAAATAATAATATTAATAGTATTTTAGGGTTAATGCTTTGGTAAATTATTAATTTTACCACTGTATTGGAATGATTTTAGATATAATAAGTTGAAAAATATATATTTCCATTTCTATGGAAAATGACTATGAAAAAACTAGTTTACCTACTTGTCTGTTTACCTCTTTTTGCTCAAAGTCAGATAGATTCTCTTGAAACTGATGATCAAGATGTGGAGTATATTTTTTTTGAAGGAGATTCGATTCCACATACTGCTATTAATTTAAATGAAGTGCTACTGCTTCATAAACTTAAATTTGATAGCAATGAGGACCGAAAACGTTATTTAATTTTAAGACGAAAAACCATAAAAGTTTATCCCTATGCCAAATTGGCCGCCGAACGCTTGGAGTCTTTAAACGAACGCATGGCTTCGATTACGAAGAAACGGGATCAGAAAAGATACGCAAAGATTATTCAAAATTATATTGAAGATGAATTTGCTGAAGAACTCAAGAAATTAACAAGAACCGAAGGTCAGATTTTAGTAAAACTTATCTATAGGCAAACTGGCGAAACCACTTTCGATTTAATAAAGAGATTACGAAGTGGATGGCGCGCCTTTTGGTTTAATAGTACGGCAAACTTATTTAATATTTCCCTGAAAGAAGTTTACGATCCAGAGAACGTAAAAGAAGATTATCTAATTGAGGATGTCTTACAACGAAATTTCCAAAGTGGAACATTAGAAAGGCAAGATGCTGCTATAAAATTCGACTTTTTAGAATTATCTGAAAAATGGCTGAAATAAAAAACACA
>NZ_DATGNO010000037.1:0-2252 GCF_035306705.1 Xanthomarina sp. | reverse complement strand
TTGTGCTACACTTCCCGTGCTACCTGTGTTTGTGGTGTAAACTACCTGTCCTACTGAATAGCTGGCTGTACCGCCTGTTCCTGTGGCATCACCACCAGAGGCGTTTGTGCTTTCTTGAGCTTGTGCAAAGCTCGCCCATAGTAGTCCTGTTGCCAGCAACAAAATGGGTCTTGCTTTGTTTTTTTTCATACTTATTTGTTTTTATTGGTGAATACTCGTTGTTGTTATTTTTCCTTTATTTCTATTTCGTTTCGGGTTCTTCCAATGAACGCTAACGGTTTGGCGCTTGGCGAAGAAGCGGATTTCGAAGCACAAAACTGTCAATACACCACAAAAGTTGATGCGTGGTAGAATGTTCAATTAACCACTTCACCCGCCATTGAGCCAAACGCCTGTTGGCAACTGGTGTTCTGTTTTCTTATGCATTTTCGATACCTAAATTTTTATAGGTTTCTATTAGTGCTTCATGGTTATCAGTAATAATTAAAATTTTATCTTTTTCTTCTAAAATCGTCTGTCCTGTTGGCACAAAATAATTATCATCACGATTCACCATAACCACCAGTGTATTGTCAGGCAAAGACAAATGAATCAATTGATTTCCTTTCGCTAAAATTCTAGATGTAATTTCAATTTCTGTTGTGACTGATTTTATGTCAGACGAGAAATCCACATCAAAATTTCTAAGCTTATTAATCTGTTTTGGTTCTACTGCAAGATTAAGCCATCGTGCAACCAAAGGCAATGATGTTCCTTGCACTACTAACGAAACTAACGTACATAAAAACACAATGTTAAATATCAACCTAGCATGAGGAACATTCTCAACAAGTGGGTAAATGGCGAATATGATAGGTACAGCACCTCTCAATCCAACCCAAGAAACAAATGTTTTATCTTTAAACGGCATTTTCCGAAAGGGAAGCAAACTTAAAAAGACGGTCAATGGACGAGTAACAAAAATCATTAAAAAACTAATTATCAGTCCAGGAATAAGAATAGGTACTAACTCATGTGGATTTACAAGTAGCCCTAAAGTGAGGAACATAATTAACTGCGACATCCATGCCAATCCATCAAAGAAACCGAGTGATGAACGTTTGTGTACAAACTTTGAGTTCCCAATAACCAGCCCCCCAATATAAACGGCCAGAAATCCATTACCCTTAAGAAAATAGGTTAAGGAAAAGATAAAAATACACAACGTAAAGATTAAAATGGGATACAAAGAGTCATTTCCGATTTTAATACGATTGATTATTCTTACGGCCAGTTTGCCCAATGCAAAACCAAGTAAAGCACCAATACCCAGTTGTAAAATCAATGTACCTCCAACTACCCAGTAATTGGGAACATTGCTTAATTTAATTAGGTCTATTAACGTGATAACAAGAATATATGCCATGGGGTCGTTGCTCCCGCTTTCCAGCTCTAGCATCGGTCTTAGGTTGTTTTTTAGATGTAGATTTTTTGCCCGAAGAATTGAAAAAACTGAAGCTGAATCTGTTGATGCCATAGTTGATGCTAACAACAAGGAAGTTAAAAGTCCAATTCCAGCTGATGCCATTGTCATTCCCAAAATCCACCAAATAATTACTCCTGTGATAAGTGCTGTTAAGAGTACGCCTAAGGTTGCTAGTATAACTCCTTGTGGTAATATTGGACGGATTTCTGAAATCTTAGTATCTAATCCACCAGAGAAAAGAATAATACATAATGCAACAGTTCCAATAGCGTTGGCAACTTGAATATTCTCAAATTGTATCCCTATTCCATCACTACCAAATAACATTCCTACACCTAGAAACAATAATAATGCAGGAACTCCATATCTTGAACTAGCCTTTCCTGCTAAAATGCTCAAAAAAAATAAAAAAGATAATATTAATAAGGCAACCTCAATTTGTATATTCATTAGTTAGTTTATGTATTTTATAATCATTTAATTTTTGTAGTGTCTGTCTTTTTACACTTGTTTTACACTTGTTGCCAACGGTTTGGCTATGATTTCGGCGTGGATAAATCCGCAGGATTTGTCCGCAGAGAAATCAGCTTGGTTAAAAGTAAGAAAAGTTCGTTAGATTAAATATAAGCCACGCTGAATTATAGCCGTTGTTGAACTAAACCTAAAGGTAGCTTCACGAGACAGTTACATCACGATTCACTACCTTTAAGTAATGTTTAATTCTAATATTTAAAGTTATGAAAAAAAAGTGACACCCTTATCCAAAGGGCTATTATTTCGGTTCCAG
>NZ_DATGNO010000036.1:0-4971 GCF_035306705.1 Xanthomarina sp. | reverse complement strand
AAAATATAGTATGGAAAGGCATAGGTTTCCATGTTTTTTCTTCATGAACCTGTCTTGCCGTCAGGTAGGCACACAAATAAATAGGTGCTGAATACTAAATAAGTATATAAAAAACATTCGTGAATTCGTGGCAAATTATTTAAGAATATCCAATGAAACAATCTGAAGTCCCCTTTGTTTAAAACATAAATAAACAAGATATCTTCCCTAATACAACTCATCCAAGTTTATATATTATAACAAGTATGACTCTACTAAATAACCACAAACCAGGTGAATAAAAATGTTCCAAATCGGGTACTTTTATTAAAAAGTACGGTTTTCCCGTAACCATTTTTGAACTTTTCGATGAACTGCACAAATCTATTTAAAAAACTTGCTTTAATAGTTTTTTTTTATTTTATGTTTGATTTGTCTTACAGAAGGCTCTTAAAAGTAAAGCCATTAAGAGTTGACTAAAAGACATGTTGTACAACACAGCTAGCGCTAGTTTTTTATTTTTCTTTATTGACGGCTTCACTAAAAAAATAGGCTTTACTTTTTTTAGTATTACAATGGCTTTACGCCTTTGGCTTTACAACAACATTTGGCTTTAACCAGTTTGGTGCAAATTGGTCAATTTTTTAATTGACTTGTATTTGTAATGACTTGTTATGCTTAAAATTAATAAAACAAGACAAAACAAATAACACGAAACAAAATTTTTAAATTATTAATTATGAAAACATTAACCTTATTTTTCTTTATTCTAGTCGCTCTTACTTTAACCGCAAATGCCCAAATAACCAAAGGGAATTGGATGGTTGGAGGTAGTGGAGAATATATAAATCAAACCTTTAAAAATGATGACGGATTAAAATCAAAATTAGAGACAATAGCAATTAGACCAAACATAGGATATTTTATAAAAGATAAATTCGCATTTGGGGGTGCTTTGAGGTTTCAAAAACAGAGTATTTATTATACCTATGGAATCGGTATCTTTTCAAGATATTATTTTTTGAAAACTGAAAAGATGTTCAATTTATTTGCTCAAATAAATTATGATTACACGTATGTTGTTTCTGATGGACATGTAAATGGTCATTACTATGGAGCGAGAATAGGACAAGTAGTTTTTTTTAATAGCTCTGTAGGTTTGGAATTTGCAGTAGAATATGAAAGAGGAGAAACATCAAATAATATAAGTTCAGATGGTATTAAAGCTGTCATTGGGTTTCAAATCTATTTAGATAAGAAATAATTAAACATAAAATAACCTTTATATGTAACAAAATTTATAAAAAAAGAGAAAGTCGCTACACGAATATAGCGACTCCTCCAGTTAAAATAATTACCGTCAAAATAATTAATTAAAACTATACAATATTATGAATAAAATTACTTATTTAAAACAGATATTAACTTCTCTGTTAATACTTATTACTTTAAACACATTTTCACAGATAGAAATTCGCATGGATAATGTAGAATATTTAAACAATTTAATCCTTAACTGTAGTCCAATTAACTTTAATTCATCTAATAGTCATAATATTTCTTTTGATGCAAAAATTGAGGTTGTTTCTTATAATAACGGTCCAGTTTTAACTTATGGAGAGTTAATAATAGCTTACTGGTCTGGATCAGCTGAACACATTTATCAAACTATCCCCATCAATGAGTATGATTGGGTTTATGACGAATTGGCATCAAAAGCTTATTATGAGTTACCTCTAAATATAACATTATATTCTAGTGATTTTGAGGATACGAATGGAGGTAGTGTTTATATTAGATATGCAGAAAGTATTAATCACTTCTATAAACAATCTTGTATTTATAATGTAACAAAACCAAAGTTTTCAATTTCACCCAATAATACATCAGTTGTTTGTGGAAGCAGTTCGCATAAAACTTTTTATGTATATAACAATAACAATTCCCCTGGAGATTTAGAATATGAATGGAATCTAGGTAGTGGTTGGAGTTATAATGGCAATCCAACATCTACTATTATAACGACATCAAATCATATAAGTTTAACTCCAAATATTTTTCCTCCTAGTGATGTAAAAGTTACTCCTATTCTTGATTATATAGATTACCCTCAATTAGTATCCGATGTTGAACTAATAGAGTTTAATCCTGATAATGTAATCAGTGGAAATAAAACAGTATGTTCTTCAGCTAATTATTCAATTAACAACTTGCCATATGGAGTGAGTGTTGCCTCCTGGAGTGTTTCAGATAGTAGTATTGCTAGCATTTCAACAAATGGAAATCAAGCGATTTTAACAGCTACAGGAAATGGAACCGTTTCAATTTCAGCAACCTTAACCAATGTTTGTGGGCAAACAAAAATAATTGAAAAGAACAATATTTTTGTGGGTGCTCCAGACTTTCCTTCTTATCCAGCCATGAGCGGAGACAACAACCCTATGGTTGGGGAATACAAATGGTATTCAGTTACTGGTGCAGAAGGGGCGTCTAGTTACAACTGGTACTTTGATGTTGGAAATGGTGTTACGGGGAACACATGTTGATGGCTGGGAAATTCTACAATATGGTTACCAAAACAAGTCTATTTATGTAAAAATAGGAAATCCAGGAAGTACCGTTGTAGTTTGTAAAGCAACCAACGCTTGTGGAAACAGAACAAAGTATAAATATATAAACGTAAGAAGTCAAAGTGACCCTTGTGGCGATTTTAGACTAAGCTCTAATCCTATGAAATTTGGAAACTCTGCAAACAGAATCATCTATCCACCAATCGATCCTTGTGATGATGATCCTTTTGGTAAAACGGCTACAAATAACAAAAACATAAAAACCGTTGAAATTTTTAATTCGCATGGAGAAAGTGTTTATTTAAAATCTCAAACCGAAAATGAATTCAATATTAGTGAACTTAAAAAAGGGTTTTATTTTGTAAAAAGTAAAATATCCAATGGAAATACAATCACTAAAAAGCTTATCGTTCAATAATTTTAAATTAAAAATCCATAAGTGACTCAATTTTTTTGCCACGAATGCACGAATAAATATGTACTGAATACTAAATAAGTATATAAAAACATTCGTGAATTCGTGGCTAATTTTTTAAGAATATTTAGAATTTCAGTATATAGTTTTTTTTCACAAACCTTCCTCGCCATAAGACAAGTTTACGATTGTTTTTTCTTAAATTACTCCAACTTACAAAACATGATAACTCAGGCTAATTTTAAATTGCTAAATACATGTTTTTCAATTTTTTACGACTTTAGTCTTTGCTCTTGGTTCTAATAGCGTAGCGGTCTTGGTTCTTTTCTCGGACATTATTGGATTGTTATACATAATTATTCGTGTATTTCCCGATAATCGGGACAGGGTGTGGCTAATATTTTCAACCCTCAAATTATTATTATCATTAAAAATCCGTACTTTTAATAGATGCAAAACGAATTAAAAATAGCACTTATTCAAACAGAGTTGTTTTGGGAAAATCCGAAGCAAAACAGAATTCATTTCACTAAAAAAATTCAAAGTATTTCAGAGGCTGTAGACCTTATGGTACTTCCTGAAATGTTTACATCTGGGTTTACCATGAATCCGGAGAAAGTGGCTGAAACCATGTTTGGAGAAACGGTTGTATGGATGCAGGAATTGGCTTTAAAAGAACAGACAGCTCTTGTAGGTAGTGTGGTTATTAAAGAGAATGGGTATTATTATAATAGGATGTTATTTGTTCATCCAAATGGCCTTTTAGAAACCTACGATAAAAGACATACGTTTACCCTTGCCGGCGAAGACAAAGCCTATACGGCTGGAAAAGACAAGTTATTGGTAACCTATAAAGGTTGGAAAATTTGCCCGATGATTTGTTACGATTTACGCTTTCCAGTTTGGGCAAGAAATGTAGAAGATTACGACCTCTTGATTTATGTGGCCAATTGGCCAAAAGTTAGAATTACCGCTTGGGACACGCTGTTAAAAGCAAGAGCTATTGAAAACATGACGTATTGCTTGGGTGTTAATCGTGTGGGAACAGACGGAAATAATCATGAATATAATGGACATTCTGCCGTATTTGATGTTTTGGGCAAAAAATTAGACAGCATTCCAGATAATCAGGAAGCCATTGAAATTATTACACTAAGCAAATCTCACATCAAGCACAATCGAGATACATTCAATTTTTTAAACGATAAAGATACTTTCTCACTAGAGTAAGGTGAAATCTATAATAGGATCCCAATTAGCTCTAACATCTACAAGCTCTGGGAAATAGCTTACTTTTTCAGGTTGTTGTCTTTTTAAATAGTTTCCAGAATCGAACTTTTTATTTTTATTGGTATCATGTACCACTCTTAAATAATATTTATTAGGAGATATATATTTAAAGTCTATAGGTTCTGGTTCGCTACTGTATTTTTCAGCTTTAACAAGTCCTTTTTCATCTGTAAGTTGCACAATTACTGGATAGCTAACATTCTTTAAGTTTACGCGTACATTGCCATAATTTTCAAAACTTTTGGTGGTAACTGTATAATTTAGACTGTCGTTTTTATTTTCAAAAAAATCTGTAAGTGCATTTGGTAGTAAACGAATGGTATATCTGTTGCTTTCGGTTTTTTCAAAGCTTAAGGCTAAGGTATTTGTCAAGGAATCTAATTTTGATATAAAGGTAATATTCAAAGAATCCTTGTCCATAATGCTAATGTTTTCTTTAACAATTTTTTCAAAAGGAATATTGGCCGAAATATTAAAATCCTCTTCAAAGCCTATGGTGCCGGTTGGAACTGTTTTTAGAAGTAATGTATCTCTTTTTTGCTCGCTTATTTTAACTTTAAAATCTTGACTGTAGTTTTTATTGCTGACATTAAAAAGTAACGTATCGACTTCCTTAAAACGAGGTTTGTAGTAATAATTCAAGGAATCTGTTTTTGCATCCTTGGTTACACGATAGCGAAAATCTTCAGGTGTGTCCGATTGAATTTGGATTTTCAT
>NZ_DATGNO010000035.1:0-23958 GCF_035306705.1 Xanthomarina sp. | reverse complement strand
TTAACAACTTACTTTTGCTTACAATTAACACTTAAAAATTAAATATTTGAATATGAAAAATCTTAGCAGATTATTGTTCGCAATGTTGCTTATGTTAAGTTATAGCAGCATTAATGCACAAGATGAAAACAATCCGTGGGCTATTAGTCTAGGAGTAAACGCCGTTGATTTCTATCCAACAGGAGAAGACGCTCCACTGGGTGATTATTTTGATGAGTATTTTAATGCTCGTGATCACTGGAACATCATGCCTTCTTTGTCAAGCTTAACAGCTTCAAAGTATTTTAGTAATGGTTTCTCTTTTGGAGTAACTGGATCTATTAACAAAATTGAAAGTTATGGAGACGCTGAAGTTAACGATTTATCCTATTACGGGTTAGATGGAACTGTAAAATACAGTTTCGCTAAATTACTTAATTCTAAAGTTGTCGAACCATACCTTGGAGTAGGTGGTGGTTACACTTGGGTAGACAAAATTGGAGCAGGAACTCTTAATGGTGCTTTAGGTTTTAATATTTGGTTTTCAGAAAACATTGGTATAACGTTACAAAGTACGTACAAACATGCTTTTGAAGATTACTTATCTACACACTTTCAACATTATGCAGGTTTAACATTTAAATTTGGTGGAAAAGACACTGATGGAGATGGTATCTACGATAAAGATGATGCTTGTCCAGAAGTTGCTGGTTTACCAGAATTTAATGGTTGTCCTGATACTGACGGTGATGGTATTCCTGATCATTTAGACGAATGTCCTAACGAACCAGGTTTAGCTGAATTTAACGGATGTCCTGATACTGATGGTGATGGTATTCCTGATCATTTAGACGAATGTCCTACTGTTGCAGGTTTAAAAGAATTTAACGGTTGTCCTGATGCTGATGGTGACGGTGTTCCAGATCATTTAGACGAATGTCCAAATGAAGCGGGTTCTGCTGCTAACAAAGGATGTCCTTGGCCAGATAGAGATGGTGACGGTGTTGCTGATAAAGATGATTTATGTCCAGACGTGAAAGGTACTGTTGCTAACAACGGTTGTCCTGAAGTAACTGAGGAAGTTAAAAAAGCTTTAAATGCTTACGCTAAAACAATCTTATTTGATACAGGTAAATCTTCTATCAAAGCTCAGTCAGCTGAAGTATTAGCAAATATCATTGATATCTTAAATGAATATACAAATGCTAAATTTAGTATTGAAGGTCACACTGATAGTGTAGGTAGCGATGCTCTTAACATGAAGTTATCTAAAGAAAGAGCTAGTTCTGTAATGAACTACTTAATCACTAACGGAATTACTTCTAACAGACTTTCAAGTGAAGGTTTCGGTGAAACTAGACCAATCGATTCTAACAAAACTGCTGCTGGAAGAGCAAACAACAGACGAGTTGAAATTAACTTAGTAAACTAAGCTAATAAAAAACATAAAATAGTTTTAATAACGCCCCGTTTATTCGGGGCGTTTTTTATTTTTAGGGTATGACTACATTTATTCACGAGGTGTTAGAAACGCTTCAACAGAAAGGAGAAGATATTTCTAGCCTTAGCTTTGTTTTACCAAGTAAAAGAGCTGGGGTTTTTCTGAAAAACCAGATTCCACAAGTATGGGAACAAACTGTTTTTTCTCCAGAAATATTAAGTATTGAAGAATTTACAAGTAATCTATCTCAATTAAAACCAATCTCCAATACCGAGTTGCTTTTCGAGTTTTATGCGGTTTATATAAAATTAACTCCGAAAACAGAACAAGATAGTTTTGAATCTTTTTCTAAATGGGCACAACTCATTATTCAAGACTTTAATGAAATTGATCGGTACTTAATTCCCCAAAAGGAAATATTCAATTATTTAAGTGCCATCCAAGACATAAATCATTGGTCGCTTCAGGAAAATAAAACCGAATTCGTAAAAAAGTATTTGGCATTCTGGAACAAACTATATGAATATTACAATCATTTCACAGAGTATCTAACAAGTAAGAATATAGGTTATCAAGGATTAATTTATCGAGAAGCTGTAAATAATATCGAAGATTACATTCAAAATAATCCAAATAAGAAACTAGTATTTCTTGGGTTTAATGCCTTAAATAAAGCTGAAGAAACCATTATTCAAGAGTTGCTGCAAAATGGACTTGCAGAGATTTATTGGGACATGGAGCAAAGCTTTTTCGACAACCAAATGCACGATGCAGGCTTATTCACTAGAAACTATAAAGACACTTGGGCTTATTTTAAAACCAATCCGTTTCATTGGATAACCAATAATTATAAACGCGAAAAACAAATTTCGGTCTATGGAGTGCCTAAAAATGTAGGGCAAGCCAAACAAATTGGCGCCATTCTGGATGATCTTACAAGTACACAACAAAATTTAAGTAAAACAGCCATAGTGCTAGGCGACGAGACCTTGTTGCTTCCTGTTTTGAATTCCTTGCCAAATGCTATAGATGCACTTAATATTACCATGGGATTGCCTCTTAATTCGGTACCCTTGGCCACGTTATTTGAAAAGCTATTCTATCTGCATAAGGATGCGAATAAAACTTATTATTATAAAGATGTTATTGCCATTTTTTCGCATCAAAATATCAGTCCTCTCTTCGAAACAAATCAAAAAACAAAGGTCACAGAGATTATTGATACCATAAAGAAAAATAATTTAGTGTATCTCACCAGTCATCAAATTAAAGAGCTTTCAAAGCCATTTGAAGAGGTTGTTGACGTTTTGTTTGGGCATTGGGACAATAATGCTGAAACAGCGTTAAAACAGACTCAGAAATTAATTTTAATTATAAAGAAGTGTCTAGACAAGGAAAAAACACAAAACTTATTAAGCCTTGAATATCTTTATAGATTTAACGAGTTGTTTAATGAGTTAACTAGACTTCACTCCAAATATCCATACCTAAGGAATACGCTAACACTTTTTGAGGTTTATAAAAACTTATTGAGTACAGAAACCTTGGATTTTAAAGGGGAACCTTTACAAGGATTGCAGGTTATGGGAATGTTGGAATCGCGCGTATTGGATTTCGAAACAGTTATTATTTCATCAGTTAACGAAGGGGTTTTACCTTCCGGAAAAAGTAATAATTCATTTATCCCATTCGACGTTAAACTACAGTATGATTTACCCACTTATAAAGAAAAGGATGCTGTTTATTCTTATCATTTTTACAGGCTGATTCAACGTGCAAAAAACATTCATATTCTTTATAATACCGAAGCTGATGTCTTAAATGGTGGTGAAAAGAGTCGATTTATTACCCAATTGGAACTGGAGGGGATTCACAAGATTTCACATAAAATGGTGCTGCCAAATCTTAGTCTGCCTCAGGTTGAAATTAATCGAGTTACGAAAAGTCAGGCAGTTCTAAAACGTATTAAGGAGATTGCAGAAAAGGGGTTTTCGCCTTCATCTTTAACAAATTATATTAGAAATCCGATAGATTTTTACAATCAGAAAGTCTTAAAAATAGCCGAATACGAAGAAGTTGAGGAAACTGTTGCAGCGAATACCTTGGGAAATGTTATCCATAATACCCTAGAAGATTTTTATAAACCTTTTGTAGGAGAGTTTATCACCATAGAAATTATTACTAAAATGAAAACTCAGGTCGATGAACGGGTTACACATCATTTTAAGGAAATTTACAAAGAGGGAGACATTACAAAAGGAAAAAACCTGATTGTTTTTGAAATTGCAAAACGCTACCTAAATAACTTTTTAAATTTAGAAATTGAAGATGTAAAAGCTGGTAATAAAATAAAAATTCTTGCTATTGAAGATGAAAACCATGTTCAATTGAAAATGGACGAAGTAGATTTTCCAATCTTTCTTACTGGAAAAGTGGATAGAGTGGACGAATACAATGGAGCAACTAGAATTATTGATTATAAAACCGGAAAAGTGGTTCAAAATCAAGTGGAGGTTATCGATTGGGAAGCTTTAACCACAGATTATACAAAATACAGCAAATCTTTTCAGGTATTGTGTTATGCATACGCTATGTTTCATGATGGAAAAGCAACTCTTCCTTTGGAAGCAGGCGTCATTTCATTTAAAAACTTGAGTTCAGGATTTTTAAAGTTTGCTAAAAAGGAAGGTAGTCATGATAGAAATAAAAACACAACCATTTCAGAAGATATCTTGCAATCTTTTGAAGCAGAATTGAAAACACTTATTTTAGAAATTTGTAATCCGGACATAGATTTTATAGAAAAGGAGATATAATGATACAAAAGAATCGCGTTTTATATAGAAAGGAACAAAAACCAATAGTTTGGGATGCTTATTTTAACTCATCCAATACGCCAAAACCTTTGGTGATATTTTGTCATGGTTACAAAGGATTTAAGGATTGGGGTAGTTGGGATTTAGTTGCTGAAGCTTTTAAAAATGAAAATTTCTTTTTTACTAAATTCAACTTCTCGCATAATGGAGGCACTGTTGAAAACCCGATAGATTTTCCCGACTTAGAGGCTTTTGCCGAAAACAATTATAGTAAAGAACTTAACGATCTTGGTGATATATTAAAGTATTTGCTTTCTCAAGACAATCCATTTCTTAATGAAATCAACACCAAGGATGTAACCCTTATCGGTCATTCAAGAGGAGGTGGGATTGCTACTATTTTTGCTTCGGAAGATTCTAGAATAAATAACCTAATTACTTGGGCTGGTGTTTGCGATTTCGCCAAAAGAACAGCAACAAGAGGCGATTTAGAAGCATGGAGATCGGAGGGTGTTAAATATATTCTAAACGGACGAACGAAGCAACAAATGCCACATAACTATCAGTTTTATGAAGATTTTAAAGCAAATGAAATCCGTTTAAATATAGAAATGGCTACAAAGAAAATAAGAATTCCCCAACTTATTATTCATGGAGACATGGATCCATCAGTTTCTTTTAATGAAGCAAAAGCCTTGCATGGATGGAATCCAAAGAGCGTTTTAATTCCTATTGAAAACACCAATCATGTTTTTGATTCAAAACATCCATGGGAAGAAGAGGCGCTTCCAGAAAAGTTAAAAGAAGTAGTAAATAAAAGCATGGATTTTATAAAATAAAAAACGCCTTTATAAAATATAAAGACGTTTTTGCAATTTGTGGAGAATATCGGATTCGAACCGATGACCTCTACGCTGCCAGCGTAGCGCTCTAGCCAACTGAGCTAATCCCCCAAATTATTTTTTCGCCACTTTCTTCCCGCAGCAGTTTTTAAATATATTTCTCTTGTTCTAGCCAATACTCTTGTTTCAAATTCTTCAACATGAAAGATTCTCCAAGGAATATAAGCTTTTGTACTTTTCGTTTTTCCTCTATTATGCTCTTTCAACCTTTCTTGAACATTATGTGATATTCCAACATAATATCTATCAAACGTATCGCTATATAGAATATAAGTAAAATACATTACTTCAATTATTAACTCTTTTCAGTAGCGCTCCCTGCCCGACTGAAGTCGTTCAGGCGGGTAGCCAACTGAGCTAATCCCCCAAATTATTTTTTCGCCACTTTCTTCCCGCAGCAGTTTTTAAATAAAACCTCTTTTAGTGAGGTGATTTACTGAATTCGTTTAAGCTAATCTCAAATTATTTTGCAATCTTTTTAGAGATCATTCTCTAAATTGAGTTGGCAAATATAGCTCTTTTTTATAAATGGCACCTAATTTATTTTAGGCCGCTTAAAACTAAAACAGGCATGGTAGTACTTTGAAAATCTTTTTTCAAAATTGTATTCTTTTCCCAAAGTTTATTGAAAAAACCACGTTTGCGTCTAACTACACATAATAAGTCTGGATCGTTTTCTTTGTAATGTTCTAAAACCCCTTGAAAGGTGGTCGCATTTTCAGCGTATGTGGTGTTGGTAATAATAGGCGATAATTCTTCGTCTACATCAAAGTCACCCTCATTGTGAAAAGGAGTCTTCACCAATAATAAATTTACGATAGACTTAAATTGATCTTTAATTTCTAATAATGGTTTTAAAGCATCATCTTTTTTGATAACGGCAGATTTTAAAGCCATTAGGATATAAATAATTGGTTTGTATATATAGCCTTCAGGAACAATCAGGGCAGGAATATTAGTTTGCTTTATGATTTTTCCAGAAGTTTTTCCTAAGTAAACCTCTTCCCGAACAGAATTGGTTCTTGGTTCCAACATAATCAAATCAATATTTAAGGATTTAGCTCTTAATTCTAAAGTCTCTATCAACTTGCCTTTAAATGTTTTAATATGTATTTCAACCCCTTTTGTATCAACCTTGGCAACATGCGCTTTTAAAAACTCTAAACTTTCACGTTCCAAAATTTCATCAACCTTAATCATGGTTCCGGCTTTTGTATATACATTGTAAATTTGTACAACAAATAATTTTGCGCCAAAAGCTCTTGCAAAATCTACAGCATATTGTAAATGACTAACGGCGTTCTTAGACGAACCAACTGGAACTAATATATTCTTCATAATCAATAAATAAAAACTAAATTTACACGATAGTTTGTGCAAAAGTAAACATTAAAAATGATTCGGAAAGCTACTTATAAAGATATTGATAGCATTTTAGAAATAACGAGGGCTTGCGCTGTTTTTTTGAATAAGAATGGTGTTATTCAATGGAATGAGAGCTATCCAAGTAAAGACGTTTTTAAAAATGATGTGTTAAGAGAGGAATTATATGTTTTAGAACATGAGACGGAAATTGTGGGTTGCATTGTAATTTCAACATATATGGACGACGAATATACTCCTATTAATTGGTTAACCCCAAACAGGAATAACATCTATATTCATAGGTTAGCTGTACATCCAAACCGGCAAGGCAAAGGTATGGCGCGAGAACTGATGGACTTTGCGGAAACATGGGCTAAAAAAAGTAACTTTACATCCATTAGATTGGATACTTTATCGCAAAACCTGCGAAACCAAAAATTTTACGAACTTCGCAATTATAAACGCGTGGGAGAAATTCACTTCCCCAATCAAAGTGAATTCCCTTTTTATTGTTACGAGTTCGTCTTGTGAGCACAAACATTAGTTTAAAACATATTAATAAATTGGCCATTCCTGCTTTAATTGCCGGGGTGTCTGAACCTATTTTATCCCTAACCGATACGGCCATAGTTGGAAACATGGACTTAAATGCTACCGAATCTTTAGCGGCTGTTGGTATAGTTGGTGCTTTTATTTCAATGCTTATTTGGGTTCTTGGACAGACCAGAAGCGCAATTTCATCTATTGTTTCGCAATATGTTGGGGCTAATAATTTAGATAAGGTAAAGAACCTACCAGCTCAAGCCATCTTTATTATTACTTCTTTCAGTGTTTTGATTATTTTGGCCACTTATCCTTTTGCCGAACAGATTTTTAAACTTTATAATGCATCCAATCTTATTTTGGATTATAGTGTGTCTTACTATAAAATTAGAGTATTTGGTTTTCCATTCACTTTATTTACTATTGCTATTTTTGGGACTTTTAGAGGTTTGCAAAACACGTATTATCCAATGATAATTGCCATTATTGGTGCAACTTCAAATATTGTTTTAGATATTATTTTAGTATATGGAATTGAGGGCTATGTTCCAGCCATGCACATACAAGGAGCTGCCTATGCAAGTGTATTTGCCCAATTGTTAATGGCCGTTTTATCTGCGTATTTTTTACTGAAGAAAACGCCTATTTCATTAAAATTAAGTTTCCCTTTTAATAAAGAGATCAAACGTTTTACGGTGATGATACTTAATTTATTTGTTAGAACTTTAGCGCTAAACGTTACCCTTTATTTTGCAAGTGCTTTTTCTACCAGTTATGGAAAACAGTATATTGCAGCTTATACTATTGCCATTAATTTATGGTTTTTAGGCGCTTTTATTGTTGATGGATATGCCAGTGCCGGGAATATTTTATCAGGAAAACTTTTGGGAGGAAAAGAATATAGTAAGCTTATTGGACTAAGTAATAAACTGATACGATATGGAGTTTATTTAGGATTAATTCTAGCTGTTCTTGGTAGCATATTCTATTATTCCATTGGAACTATTTTTACTAAAGAACCAGAAGTATTGAAGGAATTTTATAAAATATTTTGGATGGTTCTAGCCATGCAGCCATTTTGTGCCATTGCCTTTATTTTTGATGGAATGTTTAAAGGACTTGGTAAAATGAAGGATTTAAGAAATCTTTTATTGTTTTCAACGTTCTTGGTATATGTTCCAATTTTGTTTTGGCTAGATAGCTTAGATTTGAAGCTTTATGCTATTTTTACAGCGTTTACGTGTTGGATTATAGCCCGAGGTCTTCCTTTAATTATAAAGTTTAGACGGGAGTTTTTACCTCTTAGCCAAAACCATTAACTTTAGCAAAAAATAAAATCATGTTTTCAATTATAAGTTTAGTTCAAGAGTTAGATGTCAACGAAAAAATAAAGAATGCTCCAGATAATTCTTATGAAATTGGTGTGTTTATAGGAAGTTTCGTGCCTTTTGTAATCCTTGTAATTATTGCATATGCCCTATACAGATATAATAAAAACAGAATAAATAAAGAATAATATGGATTTTTTAAACTTTTTAAGTGGAAACGGATTGTTTCTTGTGCTAGCCATTGTGCTTATAGTTATTTACGTGTATAACCGTAGAAAGAACCGTTAGTTTAACGGGTTTTTAACCAGCCTGTAATACTCATTCTTTCTGTGTTTACAGGTTTTACTTCGTGCTCTATAATCTGGCTTTCAAAAATAACCACACGTCCAGGAAATGGATAAATTACTTTTTCTTCTTCCTTTCCGTTTGGTTCTAAATACAATACCAATTCACCACCATTTTCTGGCAGCCAACCATCTTCATTTAAATAGCAAACAATAGACAGTTTGCGTCTGTCATCGTTTTTAAAAGTGTCTATATGTCTTTTGTAAAAAGTGCCTTTAGGATATAGTGCGTAATGGAATTCTTTATATGTAATTCCTAAGAAACAGGTTTTATTTAAATAATATACCAAGCTGTTTATTTTATTAAAAAATAACAGTTCGGCTTCATTAGCTTTCAATTCGTCCATCCATAAAATAACATCTCCACGGATGGATTTTATTATAATTTCGTTTACACGATTACCAATAGCTGCCTTTTTAAAAGTATCTTCTTTATGTTTTTGTATTAACGATTGTCTTAAAACCGAAACTTCTTCTGGAGTAAAAAAATCTTCTACAAGACAATATTGTTGCGCTAAAACATCCTCTATAATACGCTCGTATTGAGGGTTTTTAACAAATGGGATCTCTTCAAAGAGCTGAGTCATTTTTCTTTTTAAGATTAAAAAGGTTTCCAAATCTAGTCTAAAAATCAATTGCTTTTACAAAACGCCTATCTTTGCACTAATAATAAAATTTACAATGAGTAAGATTAGAATAACAAAGCAATTTACTTTCGAAACAGGCCATGCTCTTTATGGGTATGACGGTAAGTGTAAAAACGTTCATGGACACAGTTACAAGCTATTTGTAACAGTTATAGGAGAGCCTATTGAAGACTCTACAAATGTGAAATATGGAATGGTAATAGATTTTGGAGATTTAAAAAAAATAGTAAAGGATGAAATTGTAGATGTGTTCGATCACGCTACTGTATTTAATAAGAATACGCCACATGTGGAGTTGGCGAAGGAGCTTAAGGATAGAGGACACAGTGTGTTGTTGGTAGATTACCAGCCAACTAGTGAAATGATGGTGACAGATTTTTCTGAAAAAATTAAAAGACAATTACCAAAGCACATTTCGTTATTTTCATTAAAACTTCAAGAAACAGATACGAGTTTTGCTGAATGGTATGCGTCTGATAACAATTCCCTGTAAAAACGGGAATCTCATAACTAAAGGAAATTGTTTTATGGGCGTTCTCTAAAGAACGGGCTTTTATAATTTACCCTTTTCAAGTCTATTTATCGGTAAAGGCATGGAGCTATAAGAACGACTCTATCCTTAAGGCAATAACTGAGTTTCGATTTTAAAACTTATACATTAAGAATAAGATTCCTGCCTTCGCAGGAATTAATTATATTTACTACATGCAAATTCCCAAAGGAAAAAAAATCTATTTCGCTTCCGATAATCATCTTGGAGCACCAACACAGGAACAATCACGTCCTCGTGAAAAGAAATTTGTGGCATGGTTAGATGAAGTTAAACAAGATGCTGCTGCCATTTTTTTAATGGGCGATTTGTTTGATTTCTGGTTTGAATATAAAACCGTTGTCCCAAAAGGCTTTACCAGAACTCTTGGAAAACTTGCTGAAATAAGCGATTCAGGAATTCCTATATATTACTTTGTTGGAAATCATGACCTCTGGATGAATGGTTATTTTGAAGAAGAACTAAACATTCCTGTCTATCACAAACCTAAAGAATTTACCTTTAATAACAAGACCTTTTTAATTGGTCATGGAGATGGTTTAGGCCCAGGAGATAAAGGATACAAGCGCATGAAAAAGGTGTTTACAAATCCATTTAGCAAATGGTTATTCCGTTGGTTGCATCCAGATTTAGGTGTGAAATTGGCACAATATATGTCCGTTAAAAACAAACTGATTTCGGGCGATGAAGATGCTAAGTTTTTAGGTGAGGAAAACGAATGGTTGGTACAATATTGCAAGAAAAAACAAGAGGAAAAACATCGAGATTATTATGTGTTTGGACATAGACATTTACCTTTAAATATTGATATCAGCGAAACGTCTAAATACATTAATCTAGGCGACTGGATAGGTTATTATACTTATGGTGTTTTTGATGGAGAAGTTATGGAGTTGAGGGAGTTTTAATCATCCTTTTCATGCTCCTCAATATCTTTTCTTAAATCTAATTTTCTAAATGAAGGAGACACAATTCCAGTAGTAATTACCGTAATCAATGTCATAGTTCCTCCAAACACTACAGCTGTTACAGTTCCCATAAGTTTAGCTGTCACACCACTTTCAAAAGCACCAAGCTCGTTGGAAGAGCCAACAAACATGGAGTTTACTGAAGATACGCGACCTCTCATATGGTCGGGTGTTTTAATTTGTAAAATGGTTTGTCTAATTACCATCGAAACGCCATCGGTTACTCCACTAAAGAATAATGCGACAACGGAAATCCAGAAAATGGAAGACAAGCCAAATACAATAATACAAACTCCAAATCCAAAAACGGCTCCCAGTAATTTCATGCCAGCATTTTTACTAATTGAAAGATAAGCTGTTGCCAACATGGTTAAAAAGGCGCCAACCGCTGGAGCAGCGCGTAAAACACCAAAACCTTCACTTCCAACTTCTAGGATGTCTTGGGCAAATATAGGAAGAAGCGCGACTGCTCCTCCAAAAAGAACGGCAACCATATCTAAAGTTAGAGCCCCTAAAATAGCTTTGGTTTTAAATACAAATTCGATACCTTCTTTTAAACTCTGCATAACAGGTTCTCCTATTTTGGGATTTAAAATAGGCTTCCTTTTTATTTTAAATAGAACAACGAGCGAAAACATTACCAAGCCAAAAACAAAACATAAAGCCCAATGCACCCCAATAACACCAATTAAAACACCAGCAGTTGCAGGTCCTAAAACAGAAGCCATTTGCCAAGTCGAACTGCTCCAAGTTGCGGCATTTGGATAAGTTCTTTTTGGAACAATTAAAGCGATTAAAGAAAATATAGTCGGCCCGAAAAATGCCCGTATAAAACCTCCAAAAA
The DNA here is from genome assembly GCF_035306705.1 of Xanthomarina sp. GTDB lineage: Bacteria > Bacteroidota > Bacteroidia > Flavobacteriales > Flavobacteriaceae > Xanthomarina. The sequence goes on along the minus strand of NZ_DATGNO010000035.1, from coordinate 12,231 downwards.
AAACCAAACCATAAATACAATACAGAATGGTGTTGGTTGACCAGTCCTGTACAATTTTTGGCCAGGTCAATAGAAAAAGCCCTAAACTTATAAGTGAAAAGAAGGAAATACAAGTAACCAATAAATTTCGTTTCTCTTTTTGATCCACAATATGTCCTGCAAACAAAGCCATAGATAACGCTGGAACTATTTCCATAAGACCTATTAAGCCAAGAGATAGAGGGTCTTTGGTGATACTATACACTTGCCACTCTATAATAATAAACTGCATGGACCAAGCAAAAACAAGAGCAAAACGAACAAGTAAAAAAATATTGAATTCTTTAATTCTTAAAGCTGCGTAAGGATCTTTTTTAATGGGATGTTTCATAATATCCAAGCTTTTTAGTTCTGAATCTTTTGGCTAGAAATCTAAAAAACATCTTTAAAATTATGTACAAATGTATATTAGAAATATGTTTTATTTTAGTTTTTATTGAAAATCTGAAATACTTAAAGGAGACTTTCAACCTTAAAGTGTGAAATTTACAAGCTTCTTATTCTCTAAGATCTCTTAATTTTAATTGAAGTGAAGTTTTGCCTTGCCAATGGTTTTCGTCTATGGTATAAACAGCCTTAAATAGTTTTTTGTTTTCAATAAAGCTTAATTTGTCTCCTAAATTAAAACCAATACAGACTAATTTTTCATTTCCAGTTTGTGAAACAGTTATTCGTAAGTGTTTATCATCTTCTCCTACACATTTTCCATAGCCAGTATCTTTTAGGTGTTCCGTCATGAAAACAGGCGTCATATTTCCTGGTCCAAAGGGTGCAAACTGACTTATAATTCGCCATAATTTATCATTTACTTGATGTAGATCGATAGATAAATCTATTTTAATTTCTGGAACTAATAGGTGTTTATCAATAGTTCGAGAGACTTCATCTTCAAAGGCTTGTTTAAAAACCTCATAGTTTTCTTCTTTCAAAGTTAATCCGGCAGCATATTTATGGCCGCCAAATTGTTCAATATGTTCACTACACGCTTCCAAGGCATTATATACATCAAAACCAGAAATGGAACGTGCCGATGCAGCAAGTCTGTCACCACTTTTTGTAAACACCAAGGTTGGTCTATAATACGTTTCAATTAAGCGTGAAGCTACAATTCCAATGACGCCTTTGTGCCAAGTTTCGTGATATACAACCGTTGTAAAGCCTTCATGTTCTTTATTGGTTTCTATTTGTAGAAGCGCTTCGTCTGTAATTCGTTGGTCTGTTTCACGTCTGTCTGTGTTAAAAGCTTCAATTTCTTCGGCATACGTTTTCGCTAATTCAAAATCGGTTTCACTTAACAGTGCGACAGCATAATTTCCATGTTTCATACGCCCAGCAGCATTTATTCTTGGAGCGACTATAAAAACAACGTCCGTTATTGTTAAGTTTTCTTTTTTAACCTGTTCGATGATAGCTCTAATTCCTGGTCTTGGATTGGTATTAATTACGTGTAAGCCCAAATAAGCCAAAACCCTATTTTCTCCAACAATTGGTACTATATCTGCTCCAATGGCAGTGGCCACCAAATCCAAATATTCGGTTAATTCTTCTACCGATTTTCCTTCTCTCGAAGCCAAAGCTTGAATAAGCTTAAATCCAACACCACACCCACAAAGTTCTTTAAATGGGTAATTGCAATCGTCTCGTTTTGGATCTAAAACCGCTATGGCATCTGGAAGTTCTTTTCCAGGTCTGTGATGATCGCAAATAATAAAATCAATTCCTTTTTCTTTGGCGTAAGCCACTTTATCAATGGCTTTAACACCACAATCCAAAGCGATAATTAGTGTGAAATCATTGTCATGTGCAAAGTCGATTCCTTTTATGGATACGCCATAACCTTCATCGTATCTATCGGGAATATAGGTAGCAATTTGTTCGGTTCTGGTTTTTAGATAAGTGGACATTAACGCAACCGAAGAGGTGCCATCCACATCATAATCTCCAAAAACGAGGATGTTTTCGTTATGAGATAAAGCTAGTTCGATGCGTGCAACTGCTTGATCCATGTCTTTCATTAAAAACGGATCGTGCAATTGCTCTAAACTTGGTCTGAAAAACGTTTTAGCAGTTTCATAAGTTTCAATGCCACGTTGTAAGAGTAAAGTAGCCACCACCTCATCTACTTGAAGCGTTTTCTGTAAGGAAGCTAACTTTTCAGCCTCTGGTTTTGGTTTAATGGTCCAACGCATGGAAAAAGTTTTAAATTATAAGTGTCTAGAATTTTAGTAAACTCTAGGCACTCAAAAAACTACTTATTATGATAATGTATAGACGTTTTTACAGTGGCAAACTTGCGAAACATTTCCATGACCCCGCAGTATTTTTCAATAGATAAATCGACGGCTTTTTTAATTTTGTTTTCGTCTAGATTCTCACCATAAAAATGATATTCTAAAGAAACCGTATGGTAATATTTTGGATGTTCTTCGGTTAATTCGCCATAGGTGTCCATTCTAAAATCGGAGATTTTCACTTTCATCTTGTCTAAAACAGATACGACATCCAATCCTGAGCAGCCAGCAAGTGCTGAGAGCATCATGGCCTTTGGACTTAAGCCAGAACTATGTCCACCATGTTCTGGAGACGTGTCCATTAATACGGTTTTTCCGTTTGGATTATCGGATTCAAATTGCATATTGCCTTTCCAGTGGGTAGTTACTTTGTTTGTCATTTTTTAAGATTTAAGTTAAAAGTGCCTGAAGTATATTAAAGTTAAGAATCACAAAGTTAAAATTATGAGAACATAAAAATCACTTTAAGTATATTGGGTACTTAGAATTCTAGGCACTCAAAACTCTTATAACTTTAGACACTATGTTTAATCAAAAATACCAATAAATATTTGACTATGCTATTGAAATGGATTTTAAGGGAGAGATGATTAGGAGAAAGATTAACTGTAAGTAGTTTTTGCTACGAACCTATTTGGCGCTAAGTATGTGCACGAATATTTTTCTTGATTATTCTCCGAAATTCTATGTAATATCATTATTTCAAAAGATATGCAACCCGTTCCTGCAACACAGGAATAACTTCCTTCTCAAACCAAGGATTCTTAGTTAGCCAAAACCGATTTCGTGGTGAAGGATGAGGCAAAGGCAAATAGATGGGTAAATACTCCTTATAATTGGCAACTGTTTCGGTTAAGGTTCTTTTAGCTTTTTCTTTTAAATAGTATTTCTGTGAATACATGCCAATAAGAATAATCAATTCGGCATTTGGCATATTATCCAATAGTTTTTGATGCCATTGAGGTGCACATTCTGGTCTTGGGGGTAAATCGCCAGATTTTCCTTTTCCTGGATAGCAGAATCCCATTGGAACTAAGGCTATTTTGGTTTCGTTGTAGAATACATCGTTGGTTACATTTAACCACTTTCTTAATTGCTTTCCACTTGGATCGTCCCAAGGAATTCCTGTTTTATGGACTTTTAAGCCTGGTGCTTGACCAATAATAATTATTTTGGAGTCTGAATGAGCAGATACAATAGGTCTCGGGCCAAGTGGGAGATGTTCTTTACAAATGGTGCATTGTCTGATGTTGTGTAACAGTTCCTTCATGAGTTTGTGTTTATTATTTTAATCAAGAACAAAAACTATAAAAACTTGTTTTTTGTAGAAATAATATTATTGGATTTTACCACCGACTATTATTACAATTTCCCCCTTTGGAGGTTTGTTGGTATAATGTTCTAGTACTTCTTTGGCAGTACCTCGAATGGTTTCTTCATAGAGTTTGCTTAATTCACGAGATACGGAAACAGGTCTGTCTTCCCCAAAATATTCACAAAAATGGGTAAGGGTTTTAATAAGTTTATGCGGACTTTCGTAAAAAATAATGGTCCTAGTTTCTTCGGCTAATAGCAAAAGCCTGGTTTGACGTCCTTTTTTAACTGGTAAAAACCCTTCAAAGACAAATTTGTCGTTTGGTAAACCACTATTTACTAGGGCTGGAACAAATGCTGTGGCTCCAGGTAGACAGTCCACTTCAATGTTGTTTTCAATGCAAGCACGAGTAAGTAAAAATCCAGGATCTGAAATGGCTGGCGTTCCTGCATCACTAATTAAAGCCATGCTTACACCACTTTTTAGTTTGTTAATTAACCCTTCAAGCGTTTTATGCTCGTTGTGCATATGGTGCGATTGCGAAGGTGTTGAAACTTCAAAATGCTTTAATAGTTTTCCTGAAGTACGGGTGTCTTCAGCTAAAATTAAATCCACTTCCTTCAAAACCTCAACGGCTCTAAAAGTCATGTCTTTTAAGTTTCCTATGGGTGTTGGTACAATATAAAGTTTACTCATAAATATTTCCTATGGAAATGGGAATCTAATTAAATTTACTTTCAAGAATTTCCATAAAGCGATGTTCAAATTCTTCTTTGTCTTTCCAGTTATTATAATCTGGTTTCACCACATTTTGAATGAGGTTTTCAGCTTCTTTAAAAGAAGTTGAGGTGTTTATTTGTGAAAGAACTCGATCGTAATCAGTAGCTTCACCATTAAAAAGATGTTTAATAAAAGCTAATTTATCATTTAAACCAATATGCAAACCACCACCTTTAAGTTTATCGTTTAACGACTTTTTTGTGTCGTCTTTTTTAGTCTCGGTGGTTACAGGATCAAATTCCGGCATGTCACTAAAACCTGCGGTTATTTCATCAAAATCGTTTTTATGGTACTCTCTTTTAGAAGTAGCTTTTTCAAAAATAGCATCTATATGTTGGGCTTCTTGAGGCATTTGAGCCACCATATCTTTTATTTTCTCAATAGCTGGCTCCATAATATCGTCGTGCTCGCTATCGTCTACATTTACATAAGTTTTATCTTCAAATTCTATGTTGTCACTCACTGTGTTATTAAATGCTACATCCAACATGCCAAAAAAAGAGGAGTCACTTCCAATAGTAGGTAAATCTTTATCGAAATTCTCTTTTGCAAATTTTAAAACGGTTAGTTTCTCGTAAAGTGCTGCCACCTCTTTATGCATTTTATCTATATTGTCCTTGCCTTTTAACTGAAGAATTCTATGGGCAATGCTCATTAATTCTGCTTCAAGTTTCTTTTTCATAACTTTTAAAATTTAATCTATTTTATGCGTTTGATTTTTAATAAATTTGCGTCACCTTTATACAAAACGAAATGTCGATTTGTTTTAGTGTTAAAATTACAAAATGTTTCTCGAAAATACAGTAAATCATAAAGAACAATTTGGTTGGATTGAAGTAATCTGCGGTTCCATGTTCTCCGGAAAGACGGAAGAATTAATCCGTAGACTTAAACGTGCGCAATTTGCAAGGCAAAAAGTGGAGATTTTCAAACCCGCCGTCGATGTGCGTTACGACGAAGGTATGGTGGTCTCTCACGATGCCAATCAAATCCGTTCTACTCCAGTTCCTGCTGCAGCTAACATTCCTATTTTAGCCGATGGGTGTGATGTGGTAGGCATTGATGAAGCCCAGTTTTTTGATGACGAAATTGTTCGCGTATGTAACGATTTGGCCAATAAAGGCGTTCGAGTAATTGTTGCTGGCTTAGATATGGATTTTAAAGGAAATCCCTTTGGACCAATGCCTAGTCTTATGGCGACTGCCGAATATGTTACTAAAGTTCATGCTATTTGCACCAGAACAGGAAATTTGGCACAGTATAGCTATAGAAAATCTGCAAACGATAATTTGGTTTTATTAGGGGAAGTAGATGAATACGAACCTTTAAGCCGGGCAGCTTATTATAAAGCCATGACACGAGATAAAGTAAGGAATATGAAGGTGAATGATGTCGAGGAAGTCTCCCCAAAATCTGATAAGTAGCATGTTACAAACAAAAGAAACTCTTCTTGAAATAGATTTAAAAGCACTTAAACATAATTTTGAATACCTTAAAACCCGAATTACCAACGGCACTAAATTTATGGCGGTTGTAAAAGCATATGCTTATGGAAGTGATTCTCAAGAAATAGCTGCTTATTTACAGGGTTTGGAGGTGGATTATTTTGCAGTGGCTTTTGCAAACGAAGGGGTTGCATTAAGAGATGCCGGAATAACCAAACCCATTTTGGTTTTGCATCCACAGCCTATAAATTATAAAACACTTATTGCACGTTGTTTAGAACCGAGCTTGTACAATTTTAAGAGCTTTAATAAGTTTTTAGAAGCTGCTTTGGAAGAAAAACAACAAAACTATCCCGTTCATATTAAATTCAATACGGGTTTAAATAGATTGGGTTTTGATGAAGTGGATATTGAAGAGATAAATAACAAGTTAAAAACAAATTCTTCGGTAAAAGTAAGCTCTATTTTCTCTCATTTAGCGGCTAGTGAAGATTTAAATGAGACGGAATTCACCTCAAACCAAATTCAGGCTTTTAAATCCATTTCAAATAAATTTATTGAAGGTATTGGATATAAACCCATGCTACACCTATGTAATACTTCGGGAATTCTAAATTATCCCGAAGCTCATTTAGACATGGTTAGAAGTGGAATTGGACTTTATGGCTTTGGGAATTCTAAAAAAGAAGATGTCCATTTCACACCTATAGCTACTTTAAAATCGGTTGTTTCTCAAATTCACAGCATAGAAAAAGGGGAAACTGTTGGTTATAACAGAGCATTTAAAAGCGATAGATCCATTCTAACGGCCACCATTCCAATTGGGCATGCCGATGGCATTGGAAGACAATATGGAAACGGAAAAGGTTTTGTAACCATACACGGAAAACCAGCTTATATTGTTGGAAATGTATGTATGGATATGATTATGGTAAACGTAACAGATATTGAATGTCAAGAAGGAGACGAGGTGATTATTTTTGGCAAACATCCTACAGCTTGTCAATTTGCGGAAACGGCAAATACCATTTCTTACGAAATAATCACAGCCATATCACAACGTATTAAGCGATTGATAATTAAATAATTTTCATTTTATTTTTTTTTAATTAAATTCGTACTTAAACTAATCATTAAAAACACTAATTATGTTAAAAGAATTTAAGGAATTTGCCATGAAAGGCAATCTGGTTGACATTGCTGTTGCCTTTGTAATGGGTGCTGCCTTTAACAAAGTAGTTGCTTCGTTTACCGGTGGAATTATTTCTCCTTTGGTAGGATTGATTTTTAAGTCGGATTTTAAGGATTTGAAATATGTAATTACCGAAGGCGCTACTAACGATGCTGGCGAGGTTGTTGGAGAAGTTGCTATATTATATGGTGATTTCTTAACCAATGTTATCGATTTTATCATTGTAGCGTTTGTTATGTTTATGGTAATAAAAGGAATTAATAAAATGAAGAAAAAAGAAGAGCCAGCACCTGCTGCACCTGCTGGACCTTCTCAAGAAGATTTATTAGCAGAGATAAGAGATTTATTAAAAAAACAATAACTCTTTTCCAATACAACAGCAAGCAGCTTCAATTTTTTGAAGCTGCTTTTTTATGCTTTTTTTTGAATGTTACCCTAATATAATTTATAAATTTGCGATTAAATTAAACATGTCATGAAAGTAGCAATAGTAGGTGTCACAGGAATGGTTGGAGAAGTTATGTTGAAAGTTTTGGAAGAACGTCGTTTTCCTGTAACTCAATTAATTCCAGTAGCATCAGAAAGATCTGTTGGAAAAATCATTTCCTTTAAAAACGAGGATTATCCAGTAGTTTCCTTAGAAACGGCCCTTGCTATGAAACCAGATATTGCTTTGTTTTCGGCAGGAGGAACTACTTCTTCGGAATGGGCTCCAAGATTTGCTGAAGTGGGCACAACGGTTATCGACAATTCGTCGGCTTGGCGAATGGATCTAAGCAAAAAGCTGATAGTTCCTGAAATAAACGCCAACACACTTACTAAAGAAGACAAAATTATTGCTAGTCCAAACTGTTCAACTATACAAATGGTGATGGCTTTGGCACCTCTTCATAAAAAATATAAGATTAAGCGTGTCGTTGTTTCTACGTATCAATCCATTTCGGGTACTGGCGTAAAGGCTATTAAGCAATTGGAAAACGAACTTGCTGGAATAAAAGGAGAGATGGCTTATCCGTATCCTATTCATAAAAACGCTTTACCACATTGCGATGTGTTTCTGGACAATGGTTATACCAAAGAGGAAATGAAATTGGTTCAAGAAACCCAAAAAATCTTGGACGATAGAACCATTGCGGTTACTGCAACTGCCGTTCGGATTCCAACTTCTGGTGGCCATAGTGAAGCTGTAAATGTGGAGTTTGAAAATAACTTCGAAGTTACAGATGTTCGCGTGCTTTTAAGCAATACTCCTGGAGTTGTAGTACAAGATAATGTGGAAGTTAATACCTATCCAATGCCTATTTATGCACATGGTAAAGACGATGTGTTTGTGGGAAGAATCCGGAGAGACGAGTCGCAGGAAAACACCTTGAATTTATGGATTGTTAGCGATAACCTTAGAAAAGGAGCTGCTACAAATACAATTCAAATAGCTGAATATTTGGTAAAAAACAAACTTGTTTAACAACTTTCTGTATTTCTCATATTATTATAAATGTAATTTCATCTAATTTTTATTAGACTTATAGTATCTTTATCCTTAAATAATTAGATTTTTTTCTATATTACGCGTTATTTATTGATAAATGATTAATGGTTGTGTTTTTAGGTGTGTAGTTTTATTTTGTTGCATCGGGATTTTCTCTTGTGCATCAGACGACGACTATGTCTCAAATCCAACTCCAGAACCAGGACCAACATCTCCAGTAAATTTTAATATAGATGAGGTTCCTTATCAAACACTTTCAGAATACAACTTTTTTGAAGACGAACTCAAGAATTTAATTCCAGTTTATGGGGTCGTGCCTTATGAACTTAGTTCAGCTCTTTTTTCCGATTACGCACTTAAAAAACGATTTCTTTGGATGCCAAAAAACGTAAGTGCCAGTTATATGGACGACAGTTCCATTTTCGATTTCCCCATAGGAACAGTTTTGATAAAGAATTTTTATTATGAAAATGTGCTTCCAAATTACCAAACAAAAATTATTGAAACAAGACTCATGATTAAAAAAGCCGAAGGATGGGTTTTTGCTGAATATGTTTGGAACGATGCCCAAACAGAAGCTGTTTCCGATTTAAATGGACGAGATGTTTTTGTTCAATGGGAAAAGAATAACGAAGTATCAAGCGTTAATTATAGGGTGCCATCTGGTCCAGAATGCCATACCTGTCATAAAACGGGAGATGTTTCCATTCCTATTGGCCCTAAACCAAGAAACATAAACACCCTTTTTAACTATGGATCAAGTACTAAAAATCAATTGGAAAAATGGGTAGAAATGGGTTATTTGGAGGCATCTTATCCAAATAATATTGAAACTTTAGCTAGTTGGGAAGACAGCTCGAAGTCTTTAAATTTAAGAGCTAGATCTTATTTGGATATTAACTGTGCGCATTGCCATTCGGCTGAAGCGCATTGTGCATACAGACCCATTAGATTCGATTTTAATTCTACCGAAAACCCTGTAAATATGGGAATTTGCGTGGAACCAGATACCGAAATTATTGGAGCAGGACTAACACATATTGTAAATCCAGAATCTCCTAGTAGATCGGTTTTATTTTATAGAATGAATTCTGTTGAAGAATCCACAAGAATGCCTCTGTTAGGAAGAAGCCTAAAGCATGAGGAAGGCGTTAGTTTAATCCGGGATTGGATTAACTCTTTAACGCAAGAATGCAACTAAAAACCTAAGAACATGAAAAAAATTATTTTACTATTAAGCTTGCTGCTAAGTATTTCTAGCGCCATGGCGCAAGTTTTGAATCAGGCGGCTAATTGGCCCAATTCCAATTGGAGCTTAGCGGGTTCTTATAGCACAGATCCTTTAGTGTTTACAGGAGATCCCACCAATGGCTCGTCACATTTTTCTTTTGATGACGATCAAGGAGGAAGTTCCTCCGTAAACAATGTGGCTGTGCAATCGCCTATAATAAACTTAACAAATGCTTACAATGCAGGACAGACTATTTTAGAGGTGCATTCAACCTATGTTTTAAATGTATATCAAACGGAAAGTATTACCATTCAATATTGGGATGCGGATGCTGGCTCATGGTATAATTGGGGAACACCTTTTGTAACAGACACTACAAATCCACCAACCTATAATTTTTGTGCTGGGAATTTTGATGCCTTTGAAAGTGCCGGTTTAAATATTTCTAATTTTTCAAATAACCAATTAACAGGATTTAAATATCGCATTCATTATAACGATAATGGTTCTTTTGGATGGGGCATGTGCTTTGCGTCGCCTTCCATAAGCTCTGCTTTTCCGCCGCCATGTTTAATGGTTTCAAATTTAACGGTTTCTAATATTTCACATAACTCGGCAGATATTAGCTGGCAAGAAGAAAGTAATGAAACAGCATGGGAAATACTTGTGCAATTGGCAGGAACAAATCCACCAACAACTGGTGTAGCCACAAGTTTGAATAATCCATATCCTGCGATGGGTTTAAACCCCGACACGAATTATAAAGCCTATGTTCGAGCAAATTGTGCAAACGATGGTTTTAGCGAGTGGCTTTCCATAGGTTTTAGAACCAATGAGCAACCTCCAAATCCAGGGGATTTTGTTTTTATTAGAGATAACAGCATCACCATGGGTGGAACTAGTTTCGCTGTAGTAGATATGAATAATGATGGTTTGGACGATCTGGTGGCAGCTACTTCGTCGGGCATCCATATTAATTATCAAACAGCTGGAGGATTTAATTTAGTTGGTTTTTCTGCTCCAACAAACTATGGACCTTCCTGGAGTATTGCTGCCGGAGATTTGGATGGCAATGGATATAACGATTTAGTTTATGGGGGTGGAGGCGGAGTTTCTATTGTAAAGGCTAATGTGGACGGCACATCATATTCAGAGCATTTTAGCACCACGTCTTATGTTTTTTCGCAACGTTCCAATTTTATCGACCTAAATAACGATGGGTATTTAGATGCTTTTGTTTGCCATGATGTGGCTCCAAATGTTTATTTTATTAATGATGGAACAGCAAATGCCGGTTTAACTTTCTATCAAGGCCCATCTTCGGTACTGCCAAATGGAATTGGAATACATCCTAACGGTGGGAATTATGGTACAGTTTGGGTTGATTATGACAACGATAGAGATCCAGATTTGTTTATTGCAAAATGTAGAGGAGGAAATGTCACCCATAAAATAAACGAACTTTGGCGAAACGATGGAAATGGCGTTTTTGTAGAAGTAGCACAAGGAACAAATATGGCAGATCCAATACAAACATGGTCTTCCGCTTGGGCAGATTTTGATAACGATGGCGATATGGATGTGTATATAGGAGCCAGTGCAACGTCTGATGGAACACACAAATACATGATTAATAATGGAGATGGGACGTTTACAAACGCAACGGCAACAGCAAATATTGCAAATGCCCCTTATGGCATTGAAAATGCACCAGGAGATTTTAATAACGATGGCTATGTGGATATTTTAACCAATGGAAAGATTCTACTTAATAATGGAGATAACTCCTTTACGCTATATAGTACAAACATGCCTCCAAGTGGTGCTATTGGTGACGTGGATGGAGATGGTTTTCTAGATGTTTTTAACGGAAACCTCTATAAAAACAATGGCGGAAATGGAAATAACCATATCATGATTCGCACAATTGGGGTTGAAAGTAATTACAGTGGAATTGGCGCTAGAATCGAAATCCATACAGATTCTGGTACGCAAATTAGAGATGTAAGAAGTGGCGAGGGTTTTGAGTTTATGAGCTCTCTTAACGTGCATTTTGGTTTAGGAACCAATACGGCTATTAATAACATGGTTATTTATTGGCCCTCTGGAATTGTAGATAATATTCAAAATCCAGCAATTAATACACTTCACACCATTGTTGAAGGCCAGTCCTTAAGTATTCAAGATGAAACCCTTTTGGATTTAGTGATGTATCCTAATCCAACCGAAAATGTTTTGAACTTCACGTCTTCTACTGATATTTCAAATAAAGTAGCTACTGTTTTTGATGTAAATGGAAAAAGAGTGTTCAGCTCTAAATTAAATAAAAACACCTTGGATGTTTCGAAACTTCAAAGTGGTTTCTATATTTTAAGATTGGAAGAAAAAGGAAAAATCATCAATAAGAAATTTATTAAAAAGTAGTTTAAACCAAATTTAAAAAGCCGCT